>NZ_NWTA01000033.1:0-43815 GCF_002531955.1 Rhizobium sp. M10
GGGTGACCTCAGCCTTGCCGTCGCCGATCTCGATCTTCGAGGCGAAGGTCGCCTGGGCCGAACCCAGCAATGCCGCCAGCATCTGGCCGGTCTGGTTGGAATCGTCGTCGATTGCCTGCTTGCCCGTGATGATCAGCCCCGGCTGTTCGGCATCGGCGACCCCTTTGAGGATCTTGGCGACAGCGAGCGGCTCGACTTGATCGTCGGTCTCGACCAGGATCGCCCGGTCGGCACCCATGGCGAGCGCCGTGCGCAGCGTCTCCTCGGCCTTGGCCGGGCCGATCGACACCACCACCACTTCTTCGGCCTTGCCGGCTTCCTTCAGCCGCAGCGCCTCTTCCACCGAGATCTCGTCGAACGGGTTCATCGACATCTTCACATTGGCAAGCTCGACACCCGAACCATCCGGCTTCACCCGGATCTTCACGTTGTAGTCGACAACCCGTTTGACGGGCACGAGAATCTTCATGGGGGTCCTTCCTTCAAGAAAACTGGCTTCAGCGAGCTTTTAAGGAAAATGCGCGCTCACACGCCGCTTCGATTGTCGAATGGCGACATGGATACGCGTTTTTCCCCCAAATACAACGCTTGCATGACGCAGGCAGGGGATTGCTTCGGCAATATATGGACGTTTACGTGCACGTCAATATATCTGTCAACGCCGGTCACGGCCCCAGGGAAGACGCTCGATCCGTCCGTCCGTGCCGGCCGCAACGGCCGTACCGGCGCCGGTTTCGTTCCTCACGGCGCGCGGCGTCACGATTTCCCGATCGAAGAGCGGTACGCCGCGACGACGCAGCGCCAGGATTAAAACAGCGCCGGCAAGAATGCCGCCGACATGGGCGCCCCAGGAGACGTCGGCATCGGGCGCAAACGCCAGCATGAAGAACTGCTGGCCGATCCACAAAAGCAGCGGCACGAAGGCCGGCAGGGGCAAGGGTACACGGAAGAACACCAGCACCCAGACCCTGACGCGCGGATGCAGCATGACATAAGCGGCAACCACCCCGGAGATCGCCCCCGAGGCGCCGACCAGCGGCGCTTCCGGCGTCGTCGTCAGCAAGCCGTGGCAAAGCGCGCCGGCGGCCGCGCAGAGGAGGTAGAAGACCAGGAAGCGCATATGCCCCATCGCATCCTCGACATTGTCGCCGAAGACCCAGAGGAAGACCATGTTGGAGGCCAGATGCCAGAAGCCCGAATGGACGAAGGCATAGGTGAGATAGGTCAGCTGCTCCGGCACGATGTCCAATCCCTCAGCCAACTGCGCCTGCCCGAAGGCGACCGCCGGGATGTAGCCGAGGCCGACCGTCGTTGCCTGGGCAGCCTGTTCGCTCTCCAGGCTGGTAAAGAGCCAGACTGCGACATTCAGCGCGATCAGGGCCAGCGTCACCCACTGGACCTTGATATGTTTCAGCGTATTGGCGTCGTGAAGTGGTATGAACATCAAGGCCCCCCGGCAATCGTGATCGCGGCAAACCTATCTGTTTTTTCCCGGAACCCAAAGCACATCCGCACGACCCTGGTCATTTGCATGGCGGGCCGCGACGAAGAGGAAATCCGAAAGCCGGTTGATATATTTCATCGCGGCCCTTTCGACGATTTCGCCCTCCATGCGCGCCAGCGTCACCATCAGCCGCTCGGCCCGCCGCGCAATCGTGCGGGCCAGATGCAGATGCGCGGCGGCCGGGCTGCCGCCCGGCAGAATGAAGGATGTCAGCGGACGGAGGTCGGCGTTCAGTCGATCGATATCGCGCTCGATGCGCTCGACCTGCGTCTCGACGATCCGCAGCGGCTCGTAGGCCGGCGGTTCGCCGGTGTCGGGCGTGGCGAGATCGGCGCCGAGGTCGAAGAGATCGTTCTGGATCGACATCAGCATCGTGTCGAGGTCAACCAAGTCTGCCGTGTAAAGCCGCGCCAGGCCGATCGCGGAATTGGCCTCGTCGATCGTGCCATAGGCTTCGACGCGCAGATCGTCCTTCCGGCGGCGCGGGCCGGAAGCCAGGCCTGTCGTGCCGTCGTCGCCGGTCTTCGTGTAGATCTTGTTGAGTTTCACCATGCTGCACCGCCGATCGAGGGGAGGGCGGTCGCGCTCACCCGTTTTGCCTCATCAAGTCGGTTCAACCCGGTGCCGACATTGTTGGTTGCGCTGGCGGACAGCGTCCCTGACACGGGTGTATACGCCGTGAGTGGTTTCTTCGACCCACCCCACGCTCTGTCATGCTCGGGCTTGACCCGAGCATCCACACCGCATCCATCAGCAGCTACGGGGATGGATCCTCGGGTCAAGCCCGAGGATGACGGAGCGTGGGGTTGGGCTTCTGCGCCCAAGTCCTTGGGCGCGGGAGAACGTCGGATTTTGTTATTCACCGCGCGGACGCGCGGTGGCTGGATTCCTGTGACGAGCACAGGAATGAGGGAGGTCGAGGAGGCGATAGTACCCATATTTACCCCTCTATCGTTAGGTCAGTCCTCAGGTCGGGCGGCCGCCGCCGGTGATCCAGAGCGTCAGCATGATCAGGATGACGGCGACTGCCTGCAGCAGGACGCGAAGCTGCATCAGTTTGTTGGAAAGGTTGGCGTCGCCGCCCTTCATCATGTTGAAGAGGCCGCGGATCAGCACGAGGGCGACGACGCCCATGACGATGACCGCAAGGATATAGGTGATTGTGGACATGGCATTCAGCTTTCTCAGTCAGTCCGTCCAGCGCATCAGGCGGTAGAAGAGGTCCGCCGGAAGCAGCCGCTTCAGGAACATGCCCTGTTTAGCCGGAGTCGTTACGGGATAATGTGGCCTTGGATTTTTCGAGTTCAATGCGTGTTTCAATACCGAATAGACCGCCTCGGGGCCAAGTTTATGACGATTGACCGGCCCCGAACCATCGAGCCTCGCCAACTGCCTGATATAATCGGCCGCGTGCGGCGAGTTCTCGACGTCGATGTTTTCCTTGATCTTTGCGAGCGCATTGGCAGTGAAACGGGTGGCGATCGGTCCGGGCTCGATCAGGCTCACATGGATGCCACTGCCGTGCAGCTCCATGCGCAGGGTGATGCTGAGGCCCTCGAGCGCGAATTTGGAGGCGGTGTAGGCGCCGCGATAGCGATAGGGGACGACGCCGAGAATGGACGAACATTGGACGATCCGGCCCTGCCCATGTTTGCGCATCGACGGAATGACCTGCCGCGTCAATTCGTGCCAGCCGAAGAAATTCGCTTCGAACTGGGCGCGCAGCGCTGCCGTCGAAAGATCCTCGACGGCGCCCGGCTGGCCATAAGCGCCGTTGTTGAAGAGCGCGTCGATACGGCCGCCGCTGCGTTTCGAGACGGTGTCGACCAGCTCGGAAATCGTCTCGATCCTGGCATAGTCCATCAACAAGGCTTCAATGCCGTCGGCTTCCAGACCCGGCAGATCATCCGTTTTGCGCACCGTCGCAAAGACGCGCCAGCCATCGGCTTTCAGCGCCCGGGCGCAATGCGCGCCGATGCCGGAGGAGCAACCGGTGACGACGATTGTGCGCTCTCCCGCCATGGAATGATTCCTGTACAAAATGGGACTCGTTTCCCATATTCGGCCAGAGGATACAATGTGGAAAGCCGGAGACGGAATGCGGAAGGTGCTGCGCACGATCTACGACGTGGTCTATGACGCGATCTGTCACATGGTCGAGGACGACGGATTTGCGATGGCAAGCCACGTGGCGCTGTCGAGCCTGCTTGCGGTTTTCCCGTTCCTGATCTTCGGCACGGCGCTTGCAAGCTTCCTCGGCGCCGATCAGTTTTCCTCCACCGCCATCCATCTGATCTTCGACACCTGGCCCGAAGCGATCGCCAAGCCGCTGGCCGACCAGGTGCTGCAGGTCCTGACCATTCAACGCGGCGGGCTGCTGACGATCTCGGTGCTGGCGGCCGCCTATTTCGCCTCGAACGGCGTCGAAGCGCTGCGCATTTCGCTCAATCGTGCCTACCGGGTGCAGGAAACTCGGCCGTGGTATTTCACCCGCCTGGCCAGCCTCGGCTACGTGCTGATCGCGGTCATCATCTTCGCGGCGATCAGCATCCTGCTGGTGGCGGTGCCATTGGCGCTCGATTATGCGAGGAATTGGTTTCCGCTGTTTGCCGATACGCTCGACATCGTCTTCAGCTGGCGCATTTACGGCACGCTTGTCGTGCTGACCGTCGGCCTGCTGGTCATGCATCTCTGGCTGCCGGCCGGCAAGCGGCGGGTTTTCGACGTTATTCCGGGGGTCTTGCTGACGCTGCTTCTCTGGCTCGCCGGCGCGCTGATCTTTGCCTATTATCTGGCGACCTTCGCCAATTATACGGCAACCTATGCCGGTCTCGCCTCGGTGATGATCGTGCTGATCTTTCTCTATATGGTCGGCGCCATCTTCATTATCGGCGCGGAGATCAATGCGGCGCTGATCAAGTTCCGCGTCTTCCGGATGTTCTCGCATACGCTTTCGATCGTCGGCAGAGAGCGTGTCGAACGGCGCTCAGAGCCCGACAAGGCGGCGAATGTCGGCCCCTGACATGCCCCGGGCACGCAATTCGGCGAGCCCGCTGTCACCTTCGCTTTTTGAAAGCTTGCGGCCATCGGCGTCGAGAATGAGACGATGATGGTGGTAGAGGGGCTGCGGCAGGCCGAGCAGAACCTGCAGCAGCCGGTGCACCGATGTGGCGTGGAAAAGGTCGAGCCCGCGCACGACATGGGTGACGCCCTGCACGGCATCGTCGACGACGACCGACAGATGGTAGCTCGAAGGAGCATCCGAGCGCGACAGGATGACATCTCCCCAGACGCCAGGTTCGGCGGCGATCTCGCCTGTCCTGCCGTCGCCGGTTTCCGTCCAGAACAGCAGTTCGCCGATCAGGTCGAGCGCCTTGCGCATGTCGAGCCGCCAGGCATGTTTTTTCCCGGAGGTAAGGATCTCCCGCCATTCGGTTTCCGGCCGCTCGCGATCAATCGGCGGATAATGCGGCGTGCCATCGGGATCGCGCGGCCAGGATTGGCCCGTCGCCTCATAGGCGGCGACACGCGCCTTCACTTCGCCGCGGGTCAGGAAAGCCGGATAGACCAGGCCGCGTTCGATCAGCGCATGCAGCGCCGCCTGATACTCCGGAAAATGCTCCGACTGGCGCCGCACCGGACTTTCCCAGTCGATCTCAAGCCAGTCGAGGTCCCGCAGGATGCCGGCCTCGAATTCGGGGGTGCAGCGGGCCTGGTCGATATCCTCGATGCGCAGCAGCAGGCGGCCATGCAACGCTTCGGCCATGTCGCGGTTCAAAAAGGCCGAAAGTGCATGGCCGAGATGCAGCGATCCGTTGGGACTCGGCGCAAAACGAAAGACAGGTTTTTGACGCTCGCTCGTGGTCATGCTTTCTTCTGCCACGGATTTTGGTTTTGAACCACTGGGAGGACGCGGTGCAGATCATCCGCAACGACGATGACGTCAGGCTGGGGCTCGAAGCGCTGCTTCGCCTCGATCCGCGCCTTGCACCGATCGCCGCGGATGTAGGCCCCCTTCCGCTGCGGCTGCGCGAAGCCGGTTTTGCCGGCCTTGCCCATATCATCGTATCGCAAATGGTCTCGCGCGCCAGCGCCGAGGCGATCTGGCGGCGCATGCTGCCGGGGGATGGCCTGCTGACGGCGGAAGCTTACCTGCTGTTTCACCCCGAGGCATGGCGGGAGTTCGGCCTGTCGCGCGCCAAGGCCGATACGCTGACGCGGATCGCTGAAGCGGTTGCCTCCGGCCGCCTCGATCTTTCCGGGCTCTGCCTGAAGCCGCCGGGCGAAGCGCTCGTCGAACTGACGGGGCTGAAGGGCGTCGGCCCGTGGACGGCGGAGGTCTATCTGATGTTCTGCGGCGGCCATGCCGATGTCTTTCCGGCCGGTGATGTCGCGCTGCAGAACGCCGTCGGCGCCGCGCTCGGACTTGCGGCGCGGCCGCAAGCGAAGGCGCTTGCCAAGCTTTCGCAGGTCTGGTCGCCGTGGCGCTCGGTGGCAGCCCGGCTTTTCTGGGCCTATTACGCCACGAAAATGCGTCGTGACATGGTGCCGGTCGGCTGATCGGCCACACTCTTTAAATTGCCTTTATCCTCTGAATTTATTGGACTTCACAATCCTGTAACAACCGGCCTAATATACAGGTGCAGATGCCGAATCGATCAGGAGAGTCCCTTGACGATTGCAGTCTCCCCGCAGGCCCTGCCGGCGCTCGTCCTGAACGCTGACTACCGGCCGCTGAGTTATTACCCCTTGTCGCTTTGGTCCTGGCAGGACGCGATCAAGGCGGTATTTCTCGACCGTGTGAATATTATCGCAGAGTATGAGCATTCGGTTTCCTCGCCGAGCTTTTCGATGCGGCTTCCGAGTGTCGTGTGCCTGAAGACTTACGTTCAGCCATCCCGCAATCCTGCTTTCACCCGGTTCAATGTCTTCCTGCGCGATCGGTTCGAGTGCCAGTATTGCGGCTCGCATGACGACCTGACTTTCGACCACGTCATCCCGCGCGCCCATGGCGGCGAGACGACCTGGGAGAACGTCGTGGCGGCTTGCTCGCCCTGCAATCTGCGCAAGGGCAGCAAGCTTCCGAAGCAGGCAGGCATGTTCCCGGCGCAGAAACCCTATCAGCCGACGGTGCAGGATCTGCACAATAACGGCCGGCTGTTTCCGCCGAATTACCTGCATGACAGCTGGCTCGACTATCTCTACTGGGATACCGAACTGCAGCCCTGATCGCACCCGTTTACAGCGCGCCGCATCGATTGCGTTCCACAAGCCGCGGTTTGGCTCTTTGCTTCCATGTCGTTATCAGCGGCGCGTCGCGCATGGTCGCGGCGACATGCGTCAAGCGGCTTTGCGAACGCCGACGAAGGCGAAGGCCGCAAGCAGGATCCCGGCAATCACGTTCCAACCGGCAAAAGACAGGCCGAGCACCCTCAGCGCCGCATCGGTGCAGGATGGGCCCTTGATCGTATTGAGTTCGCCGAGCAGATCGCCGGCATTGGTCGTCATGCTGCTTGCCGTGGTCGAGCAGGTGGTCGGGCCCGGCCAGAAGTGCCATTCGACGCCGGCGTGATAGACGCCCATGCCTGCGGTGACCAGCATCAGCATGCCGGCTGCGAGAATCATTGCGCGGGAAATCCAGTTCGGCAGACCCGCGAGCTCGCAGATCGCAGCGAGAATGGCGATCGGAATCGCGTAGTAATAGGGCTGGCGCTGCAGCAGGCACAATGCGCAGGGAATATAGCCGCCGATATACTGGAAGCC
Organism: Rhizobium sp. M10; assembly: GCF_002531955.1. Taxonomy (NCBI): domain Bacteria; kingdom Pseudomonadati; phylum Pseudomonadota; class Alphaproteobacteria; order Hyphomicrobiales; family Rhizobiaceae; genus Rhizobium; species Rhizobium sp. M10. The sequence goes on from NZ_NWTA01000033.1 coordinate 7,268, forward strand.
GAGGGCGGCGCCGACCGCCGCCGCCATGCCGATAGCGAGCAATATGGAATAGATGAAGCCGGGACGGGCGAGCGGCGAGGCGGTGGCAGTCATGGCGGAGCTCCGCGAAAGTTTGGTCTAGTGAGCGAAAGAGCGGTAGCCGAAATATAGCACGATTGCCGCAGCGGCACCGATGCCAACGAGCTGGCCGAGGCGCTTCTCGATGAAGTCACGGATCGGCTCGCCGTAGCGGCGCAGCAGCCAGGCGAGGAAGAGGAAACGGGCGCCGCGGGCAATAATCGCCGAAACGATGAAAAGGCCCAGATTGACGTGAATGACGCCGGACAGGATGGTGACGATCTTGATCGGCGGCAGATGCGCAAGGCCCGACGTGACGAGCAGCAGCAGGATCCACTCGTAGGTGACATAGGCCTTCATTTGCTCGAAGGCATCGAGTTTGCCGTAGAATTCGAGAACTGGCCGCGCCACCGTCTCATAGGCGTAAAAGCCGAGCGCCCAGCCGGCGATGCCGCCGAGCACGGAGGCGACGGTCGCAACCAGCGCGTAGCGATAGGAGCGTTCCGGTTTGGCGAGCGCCATCGGCAGGAAAAGCACATCGGCGGGGACGAGAAAGACGGAGCTTTCGACGAAGGCGATGACGGCGAGCCAGACTTCGGCCGATTTGCGCGCGGCCAGAGACATGGTCCAGTCGTAAAGTCTGCGGAGCATTCCGTTCCCTTCCTGTTGCGGTGCAAAAGAGCTTTAGGGGCCGTGCGCGGCCCTGTAAATGCTTGGCCGTGTCCTTCGTGCCACCCGCCGTCTAAAAATTTCGTGATTCGGGCATCGATGCCTCTCCCAAGATTTCATGGGATGGCGAATCGGCCATTGTGAGGCAGGCTGGTTTGAGGGCGACGTGCAGGGTGGCATGAGATGTTCAAAGTGATCGAAGGCGGCCGCGCTCAGGCCGTGCAGATGGATGACGGGCTCGGAGCGGGACGGGGACCGAACAGGGACGATGTGCTTGGGGAAGCGGCCCGGAGGCTGAACGAAAGCGGTTATCATCTGTCCCGCGTTCGGGAATTCGCGACCGGCGTGCCGATGCTGGCGTCTCTGAAATACCTGTCGCTGCAGATCGATTTCGCAGCCGAGACGCTGTCGCGGCTCGATCCGATCCCGGAGGATTTCCGTTCCGACGGCTATTGGCCGGCAGGCTGACAGCATCGCACAACGGGTTTGCAGATGGTTCTGGCGCCTGAACTCCGGGTGTCCTCGCGTCAGGACAGATCCATCGACTTTTCCCATTGCTGACGCAGCACGTTCATTTCCGTGCGCTTCTGGGCCATTTCGCTGACGATCGCCCGCAGGTTGGGGTGGTGCGACATGAACATGTTGAAGTCGCGCCGCTCGAGAACTTCGAACTGGCAGAAGTCGACGGCGATGACATCGGCCGTGCGCCGTCCGCCGCTCAACAGCGCCATCTCGCCGAAGAAGGCGCCCGGTTCAAGGCGGATCGCGCCGCTGGCGAGCCGTACTTCCACGGCACCTGAGGAGATGAAATACATGCTGTCGCCGCGGTCGCCGCGGCGGATGACGCGTTCGCCGGGCGGGGCCGACTTCGCCCTGAAGAGCAGCAGCAACTCCTCCTGCGCGTCCTCGCCGACCTGGGAAAACAGCGGGAAGGTTTCGATCAGCTGCTGCATCTTCAACTGGTGCTGACGTTCGCGCTCCTCGCCGAGCGCCCTGATCTTTTCCAGTTCCTTGCCGAGTGTCTTCTGCCTCTTCCTGCCGTAGCTTTCGAAGAGCGGCGGCCATTTCGAATGGATATATTTTTTCAGGCCTTCGCTGGCAAAGATCACGATCGGATTGAGGGTGATCGACAGGATCGCGGCGGCAAGGATCAAATCCTGGCCCTCATGCGGCAGCAGCCCAAGCGAGACGCCGAGGCCGGCAAGAATGAAGGAAAATTCGCCGATCTGGGCAAGGCCGCCGGCCAGGGTCAGCCCCATGCCGATCGGATAGCGCAGCAGCATGACGATCACGAAGGTGATGATGGCCTTGCCGAGGATGACGAGCGCCAAGGCACCGATCACGGCAAGCGGCTGGCGCACCAGGATCGAGGGATCGAAGAGCATGCCGACGGAGACGAAGAACAGCACGGAGAAGGCATTCTGCAACGGCAGCGAATCGGCGGCCGCTCTGTGGCTGAGCTGGGATTCGCTCATGACGACGCCGGCGAAGAAGGCGCCGAGCGCAAAAGAGACGCCGAAGATCGCCGCCGAGCCGAAGGCAATGCCGAGCGCGATTGCCAGCACGGTCAGCGTGAAGAGTTCGCGTGAGCCGGTGCGGGCGATCATCGTCAGCAGCCAGGGCACGATACGAGGGCCGAGGAAGATCGCCATGGCGGTGAAGGCCGCCACCTTGAACAGGGTCAGCCCGATCGTCAGCGCCAGCGGCAGTTCGCCGAGGCCGTGATTGGTCGTATCGACCGCGTGGCCGCCGAGAAGCTCGGCCAGCGCCGGCAGCATCACCAGCGCCAGCACCATCACCAGATCCTCGACGATCAGCCAGCCGACGGCGACGCGGCCGCTTGCCGCGTTGACGAGATTGCGCTCCTCCAGCGCCTTCAGAAGCACGACGGTGCTGGCGACCGACAGGCTGAGGCCGAAGACGATGCCGGCGCCAAGGCTCCAGCCCCAGAGCTTGCAAAGGCCGATGCCTAGCAGGGTGGCGAGGAAAATCCGCCCGATCGCACCCGGCACGGCGATACCGCGCACAGCGAGCAGATCGGAGGCGGAAAAATGCAGGCCGACGCCGAACATCAGCAGGATGACGCCCATCTCGGCAAGCTGGCCGGCAAGCGCGGTGTCGGCGACGAAGCCGGGCGTGAACGGCCCCATCAGGATGCCGGCCATCAGATAGCCGACGAGCGGCGGCAGCCGGAGCCGGTCGGCGCCATAACCGAGGACCGCCGCGAAAACAAAACTGACGGCGACCGTCGCGATGAGTCCTACTTCCTGATGCACGTCCGCCCTCGCCGATGGTAACGGCCGCCACCTTGGACGAAGCGCAAGCAAAGTTAAATAGTTGATTTGCGTTTTAGGAGCCTCGTTCGCGACCCCGGCCAGTCGGAAACAGATGTCGTCGGCAAAGGCCCGCCACGGCCGGCGCGCCGCCGATATTGGAACCGGTTTTAGCTTGCGTCTTTGGCCTTCGTCACGAGAAGGGGAAACGAGATGCGGAAGATCATCCTGAACTGTACTGTGGCGGTGCTGTTGCTGATGAAAATCTCAGAGAAGGGCGAGGCCCGGTTCCTGCGTAAGCGGGGTTTTCACCTTTCGTGGCCCTGATGTCGCAATGTAGTGGTGGAAAACCTCCGTGGATGTTATGAGCACGCCTTCGGTCGAAGCGCATTCCCGGCGCAAGGACCCGCACAGGATTTTCAGTATGATTGAGCTTACCCCGTCCCAGATCGCAGGACTCAAACTCGCCAGGGATGGAGACCTTTATCCTCAGCCGGCCAATAAATGGACGCATCAGAATGCGACCGTAACCTATGCAAAATCCGACCGGTGGAAAGAGCGGCCTCAGAAAGTGAAATCGGTCACGGCTAAGACGCTGGGTGAGTTGAAAGAGCCGGGTTTTCTCGTGCGGCGGCATCTGGACGACGACGCATCAAAGGACGTCTACGGCATCACCATGGCCGGCAAGATGTGGCTGTTGAAGAACAAATAGTTTCAGTTGGATGCGGATTGTTCCGTTGGAATCGAGGCGCTGCGCGTTGAAACCAGTCCGCCTTCGTTCCTGACGGAACTACGGCTCGCCGAGCTGAAGCTCACGGAGCGGAGACTGGTGCCCCATGCCGGGGTCGAACCAGCACTTCTTTCGAAACTCGATTTTGAGTCGAGCGCGTCTACCAATTCCGCCAATGGGGCAACGGATACCGACGAGGCGGGTGTCTAACATGTGTGCGCCTGCGCATGCAAGACGGACGAACGAAGTTATCGCGGCAATCCGGTGGAGAGACCCGGCCTTGTTTCGAGGCCGGGTCCTCTCCGAGATCAGTGGGCCGCAGCAGGGGCGGCGCTCGGCAGGCCTGACTTCTTCAGCGTGATCGCCAGGATCGAGGCCAGCAGGCAGAAGGCGCCGGCGACGAAGAAGGCGGGCAGATAGCTCGACAGTTCCGTGCGCGAGAGGCCGGCGCCATAGGCGGCGGTGGCGGCGCCCAGCTGATGGCCGGCAAAGACCCAGCCGAAGACGAGGCCGGCCTTTTCACGGCCGAAGCGGTCGGCGGCGATCTTGACGGTCGGCGGCACGGTGGCGATCCAGTCGAGGCCATAGAAGATGGCAAAGATCGAAAGGCCGTAGAAGCTGAAATCGCTGAAGGGCAGATAGAGCAGCGACAGGCCGCGCAGGCCGTAGTACCAGAACAGCAGCCAGCGATTGTCGAACCGGTCGGACAGCCAGCCGGAGCCGATGGTGCCGAAGAAATCGAAGATGCCCATGACGGCAAGCACGCTTGCCGCGGCCACCGGCACGATGCCGAAATCGCCGCAGAGGGTGACGAAATGGGTCTGGATCAGGCCGTTGGTGCTGAGACCGCAGATGAAGAAGGTGGCAAACAGGATCCAGAAGGTCGAGGTCGTCGAAATCTCGCGCAGCGTGGTGATCGGCGTCATCAGGGCAGCGCCGAGCGTCGGCCTGGCCGGTGCCGGCGTCACATGCGCCTCGCCCAAAGAGGGCAAATTGACGTCAGCCGGCCGGTCGCGCATGAAGGCGAGAACGACAAGGGCCGCGACCATGATCATGGCGCAGACGAAAAACACCGTCGAGCGCCAGCCGTAACGCTCCGTCAGTTCCGCCATCAGCGGCAGGAAAACGAGCTGGCCGGTGGCAGAACTCGCCGAAAGCATGCCGACGACGAGGCCGCGATGCTTGGTGAACCAGCGCGTCGACACGGTCGCGGCGAGCACCATGGCCGTCAATCCGGTGCCGAAGCCGACGACGATGCCCCAGAGCAGCAGGAGTTGCCACAACGTCGTCATGAACAGCGAGCCGACGAAGCCTATGCCGATCAGCGTCAATGCAAAGACGATGACCTTGCGCACACCGAAATAATTCATGAAGGCGGCGGCAAACGGCCCCATGAAGCCGAACAGGATCAGGCGGATCGCAAGTGCGGAGGAAATCTGCGAGGTTTCCCAGCCGAATTCGTCCTGCAGCGGCTTGATCAGCACGCCGGGGGCACCCATGGCGCCCGCCGTCACCAGCATGGTGAGGAAGGTGGCGGCAACGACGACCCAACCGTAATGAATGTTGCGCCGGGCAAGGGTGGAGGCAAGGGCTGTGGAAACCATGAGCACGATTCCGTTCGGATTCAGATTGGGGAAGACACTGGACCGATTTACATGATGGTCATCATATTTCTTGCGTATTGATGATGGACATCATATATTTTGTCAAGCCGCTATTTCTGGAGACGACGATGCGGGTCAGCCGCGAGAAATTTGCCGAAAACCGCGAGAAGATTCTGAGCGTTGCCGGTGTGCTCTTCCGGGAAAACGGTTTCGACGGCGTCGGTGTTGCCGACATCATGAAGGCGGCGGGACTGACGCATGGCGGCTTTTACGGTCACTTCAGCTCCAAGGATGAGCTGGCGCTGGAAGTCAGCCGCAAGCTGATCGATCGGGTGGAAGAGCGCTGGAAGGAACATATCGCCAGCTCGCCGGACCGGCCGCTCGAAACGCTTCTCGACCATTATATTCACTGGCGCACGGTTGATGATCCCGGTGGCAGCTGCGTCTTCGCAACGCTGATCCAGGAGGTGAGCCGCAGCCGCGGCGCGGTTCGTGCCGTTTTCAGCGACGGCCTGTCCGTGCTGGTCGACACGCTTGCCGATATTGTTCCCGGCGAGAGCGAAGAGGAACGCCGCGCCAATGCCGCAACGACGCTGTCATCGATGATGGGCGCCGTCATCCTTGCCCGCGCGGTCGAGGACCGCGGGCTTGCCGAGCAGTTTCTGGTGACGATGCGCCGGCAGCTCGATCCTGCCAACCGGACATAGTCTCAGTCGCGGGAGGCGATGAGGGCGTTGGCCTCGATGATCTCGGTGAATGTTCCGTCCGGCGAGAGAGCGGCGAGCTCGCTTCGTAAAGCCTGTTCGAATTCGGCCGTGCTCTCGCCGAGCGCCTGCGGCGAGGTGACCGACATGGAGAAGGCACGGCCGATGATCTCGTCAGCGTCGAGCAGCCGCTCGGTGACGATGCCGATGCGTTCGAGATTGCGGAAGGCGGAGCGCAGCAGAAATTCCTCGTGCTTTATCCAGTCCGGCCCGCGGCGAAGCTGTCGTTCTGTTCTGATCGGTTCCGGCGAAAAGCGTTCGGAGACCTTCTCCAAAACGTCGCGCCAGCCGGGTGAGGCGGAGATGTGGCGATCGCCGAAAAGGATGACAGCGCCCTCCGGCTCAGTCAGCCTGTCCAGCGTCGCAAGCGTTGCGGCGCGGTCCATCCAGTGGAACGAGCGGCCCATGGTCGTGATCTTCAACGGTCCGAAGGCGGGGCCGAGATCGTAGGAGGAGCCGAGGACGAATTCGGCGTGAATACCGGCTGCCGCCGCGCTCTCGCGGGCCGCGTCCAGCATTTCCGGCTCCGGATCGAGACCCGTGACGTCGGCACCGGCAAGGCGGGCAAAGGCGATGCCGATCTGGCCCGGTCCGCAGCCGAGATCGAGCAGGCGGTCGCCTGGCCGAAGGTTAGTTCTGGCGGTCACGCGTTCGATCAGCGCGTCGGGATAGGGAATGCGGAAACGGCTGTAATAGGCGGCGGTGGTGCGGAAGCGGCGGGGCTCGAAAGGAACGGTGGTCATGACGGACGATTCCTCGATATTTCAGGCAAGCGCTAGGACGGAACTGTGACCGGCCTGTGTCGTATCCCGATCCTCTCCCGCGGTCGGGAGAGGATCTGCCTTTATGAGGGCGCTGAGAAGAGGCGGCTATTTGAAGCCGACTACGGCATGCGGAATATAGGGTGCTTCCAATACGGCGATTTCCTCGGCAGTGAGCTTGACCGTGAGCGAAGCGACGGCGTCCGTCAGGTGGTTCGGTTTGGACGCGCCGATGATCGGTGCGGTCACGACGCTCTTCTGCAGGATCCAGGCGGTGGCGACCTGGGCGCGGGAAATGCCGCGGGCGCTGGCGATCTCGGCCACCGCCTCGACGATCCTGCGGTCGGCATCGATCGACTGCGTGTAGAGCGTCTTGCCGAATTCGTCGGTCTCGCTGCGCGCCGTCGTCTCGTCCCAGTCACGGGTCAGGCGGCCGCGGGCGAGCGGGCTCCAGGGGATGACGGCGATCTTCTGGTCTTCGCAGAGCGGCAGCATTTCGCGCTCCTCCTCGCGGTAGAGCAGGTTCAGATGGTTCTGCATGCTGACGAATTCCGTCCAGCCGTTCAGCCGGGAGACGTAAAGCGCCTTGGCGAATTGCCAGGCATACATCGACGAGGCGCCGATATAACGCGCCTTGCCCGCTTTGACGACGTCATGCAGCGCTTCCAGCGTTTCCTCGACCGGCGTCGTGTAGTCGAAACGGTGGATCTGGTAGAGGTCGACATAGTCGGTGCCGAGACGGCGAAGACTATTGTCGATCTCGTCGAGGATCGCCTTGCGTGACAGGCCGGCGCCATTCGGACCCGGCCGCATGCGGTTGAACACCTTGGTCGCCAGCACGATATCCTCGCGCTTGGCGAAGTCCTTGATGGCGCGCCCGACGATCTCCTCCGAGGAACCGTTCGAATAGGTGTTGGCGGTGTCGAGAAAATTGATGCCGAGGTCGATCGCCTGCCTGATCATCGTCCGGCTTTCCTCTTCGCGCAGGCTCCAGGCATGATTGCCGCGGCCCGGATCGCCGAAGGTCATGCAGCCCAGGCAGATTTTCGACACTTCGAGACCGGTCTTTCCAAATTTGACGTATTCCATGAAACGACTCCGTGAATTGAGACACCCCGTGCGGCGTTTCATGATCTAGTGCGAAACCGTCAAAGTCGCAGGGAGGCGCAGGCGGAATCGGTGCGGCGATGCGTACAATGATGCGTGATGGGGCCGCCGGTTCCGTCGCCGGCTTGCACATCCGCGCCGCAAGGTGTTAGCTGCTGCAGCATTTCACCGGAAGCCAGACTATGCGACTGCCCTCCCATGATCGTTACGACGATCTCTATCGTGATTTCTCCTGGCGGATTCCGGAAGACTTCAATATCGGCCGCGCCGTCAGCGACGATTGGGCGGCGAGAGATCCGGAGCGTGTCTGTCTCGAACATTTCAGTCCGGACGGCGACCATCTTTCGCTGACCTATGGCGAGCTTTCCGGCAGCTCTTCCATGTTCGCCAATGCGCTGGCATCGCTCGGTATCAAGCGCGGCGATCGCGTCGCGCTGCTGATGCCGCAATCCTTCGAGACCGTGGTTGCGCATGTCGCGATCTATAAGATGGGTGCAAGCGCCTTGCCGCTGGCGTTGCTGTTCGGCGTCGAGGCGCTGGAATATCGGCTGAGGATCTCGGGTGCGGCGGCAATCGTCACCAATGATTTCGGCCTCGATCGCATCCGGCAAATCCGCGATCGTCTGCCGGAACTGCGCCATGTGATCAGCGTCGATCGCGCTCCCGACGCTCTCCCCTTTGCCGATCTCATCGTATCGTCTGCGCCGGTCTTCGAAGGAGAAAAGACAACGCCCGACGATCCGGCGCTGATGATCTTCACCTCGGGCACAACAGGGCCGCCGAAAGGCGCGTTGCATGGTCACCGTGTTCTGCCCGGCCATATTCCCGGCATGCAGTTCGCCCATGAGGGTTTTCCAAAGGTGGGCGACAAGGTCTGGACGCCGTCCGACTGGGCCTGGGCGGGCGGTCTGCTCAACGCGCTGCTGCCGAGCCTTCTGCTCGGGATTCCCGTCGTCTCGTCGCCGGCGCAGAAATTCGATGCCGACATGGCCTATCGGATCATGGCGGAGATGGATGTGCGCAATGCCTTCATCCCGCCGACGGCGCTGAGGCTGATGCGCGCGGTTCCCGATCCCCGCTCGAAATATGATCTGGTGCTGCGCACGATCGGCTCGGCCGGGGAGGCGCTCGGCCGCGAGACCTATGAATGGGCGCGGCGCACGCTCGGCATCACCGTCAACGAATTCTACGGCCAGACGGAATGCAATTTCGTGCTCTCGTCGGCCGCTGCCCACGGCGTCACCAAAGCGGGCGCCATCGGCCGGGCGGTGCCGGGGCACCGCGTCGCGATCGTCAGTGAGGCCGGCGACGAATTGCCGGCGGGCGAGCCGGGCCAGATCGCCATCGCCAGTCCAGATCCCGTCATGTTCCTCGGCTATTGGAACGATACAGCGGCGACGACGCGAAAATTCGCCAAAGGCTGGCTGCTCACCGGCGATATCGGCCGGCAGGACGCGGACGGCTATATCACCTTCGAGGGCCGTGACGACGACGTCATCACCTCATCCGGATATCGCATCGGCCCGGCGGAAATCGAGGATTGCCTGATCGGTCATCCTGCGGTGCAGCTTGCCGCCGCCGTCGGCAAGCCCGATGCCATGCGCACCGAGATCGTCAAGGCCTATATCGTGCTGGCGCCGGGCCATTCGCCGAGCGAGGCCCTGGCCGCCGATATTAGGGACTGGGTGAAGATGCGGCTTTCGATGCACGAATATCCGCGCGAGGTGGAATTCGTCGAATCATTGCCGCTGACGACCACGGGCAAGGTGATCCGCCGGCTGCTGCGAGAGAAAGCTGCGACGGAAGGTTAGCCCCGGCCGGCGAGCGACATGATCCTTTCGCGCAGCATCTTCGCCATATTGCGGGTGCTGCGGTACATGTGGAGCTGGGCGGCGACCTGGCGCATGTCGCGGTCGCCGTTCTGCGTCAGGCCGATCACCAGGGTTCCCATCTCCTCGCGCTCCTGCCAGAAGCGGCTCATGATCGGGTGGTCGGAGACGGCGCAGGAATCGGAGCGGACGATATTGGCGTCGTCGAGATGCCATTCGGTGAGTTCGCTCATCAAAAGCTTGCCCGGAGAATAGCGGGCATAGTTTTCGTTATAGGCCGTCTTCCAGGTATAGGCCTCGCCGCCCATCATCAACACCACGATGGCGGCGATCGCCTTGCCGTTGAGGTCGATCGTATGAATGCGCACGGCGTCGACGGCGGCAAGGTTCGACACGGCCTCGCGGGCGAAGGCGGTATGATAGCGGTCGGTGACGAGAGCGCTCCGCCGCTTGCCCTTCCAGCCGCCGGCCTCCATCGCCAGGAATTCTTCGAAGCGGACGTGGATTTCGCGCGGCTGGCGGGCGACGGCATAGACCGCCGTTCCGAGTTCTTCCAGCTGACGCCACTGGCGGCGCATCTCGCGCATATGCGAGGAGGAGATGGTTTTGCCGAGATAGGCAGGCGCCTCTTCTTCGCTCTGCAGCATCGGGCGGAGATAGGGATTGGTCACGGTGAGCGGCAGATTGCGGCCGAGCGCCACGGCCTTGAGCATGCGCACGAAAATTCCGTTCAACCTCAGATCGGGCAGGACCAAGGTGCCCGGCAGGTTGAGATCAGGAACGGTCAGCCCCTCGAAGAAATTGTCGAGGGTTTCGGCCGCATCCTCGCTGTCGACGAGCGGCGTGCCGAGCGGGCCGAAGCTGTTCGACCAGCCGCGGATGATCGACGGGCCGACGGCAAAACCCGGCTTGTCGACCGAAAACGGCAGCAGGAAACGCATGCGGCTGCGGCCGGCATTGTGGTCGCGGATCAGGGCGAAATTCACCTGCCTGTCTTCGAGCCGCGGCATGGCGGGCGCGAGGAAGCGGCCGGAGAAAAAGACGTTCGGCTCCATCGCCCGGTTGGAGAGGAAGTCGAGCTCATCCTGAAGTTCGTAGCCGAGCTTGCCGGGATAGAGGCAAAGTTCGCGTCCGGGCCGGCCGATCTCGGCACGGGCCTCGGCCTGCGGTGCCTCGAAATGCAGCGAGGCGAGATCATGGATCATGCGGTTGGTGATGCTGTCGGTGCTTTCGGTGACGGGGGGCGGACGCACCATCTATCGAACTCTCATTTCTGGCGTTGCGGCGGAGGGGCTGGCGAAGGCGAAGAGGACGATGCCGAGCGTGCGGCGCACGGCAACATGCAGAAGAACGGCCTCGACCGCCATGGCCGAGGCGGTGGCAATCGCGGTGCCTTCGATGCCGTAATGCGGGATCAAAGCGAGGTTGAGACCGACATTGGCGGCCAATGCGCCGGCATAGAGCGCGACGCAGAGATTCTGCTTGCCGGCCATCATCAGCAGCGTTTCGGCCGGGCCGACCAGCGATTTGGCGAGGATGCCGACAAGCAGGATCGCCATGACAAGATAACCCGCGGTGAAGGCGCCGCCGAACAGCGACAGCAGCAGGTGGCCGGCGGCGAGAACGGCAAGACCGACGCCGAGCGCCGGCCAGAAGGTCCAACGGGCGGCATCGGTGGCGGCGATCGCCAACTGGGCATGGTCGCCCTCGGCGATGATCGAGGAAAAACGCGGGCCGGAAGCGGCCTTGACGGAGAAATTGATGAAATGCACCAGCGCCATGGTCTTGGCGGCGGCGAAATAGATGGCGACGTCATGCGGCTCAAGGAAGATGCCGACAACGACGACGTCGGAATTGGTCAGCAGGAAGCTGACGCCCTCGATCAGGAAGATCGGGAAGGCGACACTGAGCCAGGCGAGAAAATCGACCTTGCGCGGACCGTCGTCATAATGCCGGCGTAGGCGGTAAAGCGTCGCGCAATATTGGCCGAGTGCAGTGACGAAGGTGGCCACGAGCGCCGCCTGCATGGCGGTGACGGCCGTATGCTCTGCGCCCGTCGCAATCGCAATCAGCATGCAGGCGATGATGAGGATCGGCCGGATAATATAGACCGGGCCCAGCGCCATCACCGGCCAGTGGTTCGCCCGCGAGGTGCCTTCCAGAATATCGCCAAGCGCGATCATCGGCATGGCAAACAGGCCGATGAAGATCGGGACGAGATAATATGGCTCGATCAGATCACCGAAGAAATGCAGCCCGAGCATGCCAGCGGCAAGCATCGCCGTGCCGGACAGCAGCGCGAAGATGCGCGCCGTACCCGTCAGGCCGCGGATTTCCTCGAAGGCGCCTGCCGCCTTGTACTGCGGCAGAAAGCGAATGATCGCGGTGTGGAAGCCAAGGCAGGAGAGGTCGCCGAAGACGACGACCAGCACCCAGACGAAAACGAAGATGCCGTATTCATATTCGCCCATCAGCCGGGCGAGCACGATCTGGGAGACGAAAGCAAGTGCGGCGCTGAGGATGCGGATCGAAAAGGCCGTCAGCGCCATGCGCTGGGCGGCGGCCTTCTCGCCGCCTTCGGTCAGCACGGCCGCAAGCATGCGCAGCGTTCGGCCGCCGATCGGGCGCAGGCCCGCCGGCAGCATCTTCTCCGCTGTTTCTATGACCGCCATGATGAACACGCAAAACTCTGAGGTCAGGCAAATCGTCCCAGAAGTCTTGACAGAGCAGGGTTAAGAAACGGTTCCGGAACGGCCCTTGGCCCGCGGACCTGGAACTCTAGAGCTTTTCCGGGTTAGCTTGAAGCATTCTGCCGGAGCAGGTTTTCGTCAGGGCAGAGGCGATTGGCGATGGGCATACCCCAAGGTACGTCCGAGCCGATCGCCTCTGATCCTGGCGGAAAGATGCCCGGCCCTTCGGGTTGGCTGAAACGGGCCGGCTGATCGACCGGCCGGCTTGGCCGTAGAGCTGGGCTACGACACGCGCCGGCCGGTCGACCATCCGACTCCGTTTGAGCCAACAGAATGATTCAATCTAACCCGGAAAAGCTCTAGCTGGCCGGGGTTACCGCAGAAAAGCAAATGCCGCCCGGAGGCGGCATTTTCAGATTTGTCGTATTTGCTCAGACCTGTTCGAAGGCGCCGTGGCAATGCTTGTATTTCTTGCCTGAGCCGCAGGGGCAGGCCTCGTTGCGGCCGACCTTGCCCCAGGTGGTGGGGTCCTCGGGATTGCGGTTCTCGGGCGCGACGGTCACTTCGGAGGCCTGGTAGATCGGAGCGAAATCGTCCTCGCCGGTCGTCGGATCGAGATGATGGGCCTGCATCAGCGGCGGTTCGGGTTCGGCCGGCGCCTGCTGCACCAGTTCGACGCGCATCAGCTGGGCGGTGACGGCTTCGCGCAGATTGTTGAGCAGGGCGGTGAAGAGCTCGAAGGCTTCCGACTTGTATTCCTGCAGCGGATCGCGCTGGGCATAGCCGCGGAAGCCGATGACCGAGCGCAGGTGATCGAGGTTGACGATATGCTCGCGCCAGAGGTGATCGAGCGTCTGCATGACGATCGAGCGCTCGACATAATGCATGATGTCGTCGCCGAAACGCTCGGCCTTCTCCGTGAAGGCGGCATTGGCGGCTTCCGTCAGGCGCTCGCGAATATCGTCCTCGCCGATGCCTTCCTCCCTGAACCAGTCCTCGATCGGCAGATCGAGGTTCAGGATATTGGTGACGCCGGTCTTCAGGCCGACGGCATCCCATTGTTCGGCATAGGCGCGTTCCGGGATATGCTTTTCGACCAGATCTTCGATCACTTCGCGACGCATGTCGGAGACGGTCTCGGAGATATTGGTCGATTCCATCAGCTCGAGACGCTGCTCGAAGATCACCTTGCGCTGATCGTTGAGAACGTCGTCATACTTCAAGAGGTTCTTGCGGATGTCGAAGTTGCGGGCTTCGACCTTCTTCTGCGCGCGCTCCAGCGCCTTGTTGATCCAGGGATGGACGATCGCCTCGCCCTCCTTGAGGCCGAGCTTGGTCAGCATGCTGTCCATGCGGTCGGAGCCGAAGATGCGCATCAGGTCGTCCTGAAGCGAAAGGTAGAATTTCGAGCGGCCGGGGTCGCCCTGACGGCCGGAGCGGCCGCGCAGCTGGTTGTCGATACGGCGGCTTTCATGGCGTTCGGTGGCGATGACGTAGAGACCGCCGGCGGCCAACGCCTTTTCCTTGAGGCTTTTGATTTCCTCGACGATCGCCTGGATCTTGGCGTCGCGCTCCGGACCCGCCTCGACATCGCCGAGTTCGCGCTCGATGCGCATGTCGAGGTTGCCGCCGAGCTGGATGTCGGTGCCGCGGCCGGCCATGTTGGTGGCGATCGTGACGGCGCCCGGCACGCCGGCCTGGGCGACGATATAGGCTTCCTGCTCGTGGTAGCGGGCGTTCAGCACCTGGAAGTCATTGAAGCCCTGCTTGCGCATGCGCTCGGCAAGCAGTTCCGATTTCTCGATCGAGGTTGTGCCGACGAGCACCGGCTGACCGCGCTTGTGGGCGTCGAGGATCTCTTCGATGATCGCCTTGAACTTTTCGTCGAAGGTCCGGTAGACCTCGTCGTCCTCGTCGAGACGCTTGATCGGCAGGTTGGTCGGGACCTCGATGACATCGAGATTGTAGATATTGCCGAATTCTTCCGCTTCCGTCTGCGCCGTGCCGGTCATCCCGGCGAGCTTGTCGTACATGCGGAAATAATTCTGGAAGGTGATCGAGGCCAGCGTCTGGTTTTCCGGCTGGATCTGCACCTTTTCCTTGGCTTCGAGCGCCTGGTGCTGACCTTCCGAATAACGCCGGCCCGGCATCATGCGGCCGGTGAACTCGTCGATGATGACGACTTCGTCGTTGCGGACGATATAGTCCTTGTCGCGCTGGAAGAGCTTGTGGGCCTTCAGCGCATTGTTGACGTGGTGGACGATCGCAACATTCTCGATGTCGTAGAGCGCATTGCCCTTCAGGAGGCCGGCCTGGCGGAGCAGGTTTTCCAGCTTCTCGGTGCCCTCTTCGGAGAAGTTTGCGGAGCGCTGCTTCTCGTCGATCTCGTAATCGCTGGGGGCGAGCAGCGGAATGAAGGCGTCGATCGTATTGTAGAGTTCGGAGCGGTCGTCGAGCGGGCCGGAGATGATCAGCGGCGTGCGCGCCTCGTCGACGAGGATCGAGTCCACTTCGTCGACGATCGCGAAGTTGTGGCCGCGCTGGACCATCTGGTTCTTCTCGTACTTCATATTATCGCGCAGATAATCGAAGCCGAGCTCGTTGTTGGTGGCATAGGTGACGTCGCAGGCGTAGGCGGCGCGGCGCTCCTCGTCGGAGAGACCGTGGACGATGACGCCCGTGGTCATGCCGAGGAAGCCGTAGACGCGGCCCATGGTCGCGGCGTCGCGCTGCGCGAGATAATCGTTGACGGTGACGACGTGCACGCCCTTGCCGGAAAGCGCGTTCAGATAGACCGGCAGGGTGGCGACGAGGGTCTTGCCTTCGCCGGTCTTCATCTCGGCGATCGCATTCGAATGCAGGATCATGCCGCCGATCAGCTGTACGTCAAAAGGTCGCAGGCCGAGAACGCGGCGCGAGGCCTCGCGCACGACGGCAAAGGCGGGGATCAGAATGTCGTCGAGCGTCTTGCCTTCGGCCAGAAGAGCGCGGAATTCCGCGGTCTTTGCCGCGAGCTGCTCGTCCGTCAGGGCTTTCGTCTTCTCTTCGATGGAATTGATCGCGGTGACGTTCGGCTGGAAGGACCGCACGCGGCGATCATTGGACGACCCAAATAACTTGCGGGCTATACCGCCAAAGCTGACCATGTGACTGGTCCTTTCTCAATATTCATCCGCGACGTTTCTTGTCCGCGGCCCAGCCGAAAATCAGGCGCACGCCTTGAAACGCCCGGAAACTGTTCTGGACGCGAGGTTGCGTGACAGATAAGAGGGGGGTCGAATGATGTCAACGGATTTGGCGGATACAGAAAGGCCACAATCCGGTGTTGATGGCTATTTTGAGCTGGAATAGGCGATGCTGACGCCGGCGATGAAACTGTGAAGGGTTATTTGATGTTGAGCACCAATAAATTCGCCCTGCTGGCGTTTGCAACTTTCGTTGCATTCCAGGCTCCGGCCCATGCAGAGGACGCCGTCGTCGCCAAGGTCGGCAATCTGGAGATCCACCAGTCGGAACTCGATCTTGCCGTCGCCAATCTCGATCCGCAGCTGGCGCAGCTTCCCGACGACCAGAAGAAGGTCGCAGCTCTCTCCGCCGCCATCGACGTGAAGCTGCTCGCTGCCGACGCCATCACCGAAAAGCTCGACCAGACCGAAGAATTCAAGAAGCGCATGCAGTATCTCTCCGATCGCGAGCTGCATAACGCCTATTTCAAGAAGCATGTCGTCGACACCGTGACGCCCGAAGAAATCAAGGCGCGCTACGACAAGGAAGTCGCGGCCCTGCCGAAGCAGGAGGAAGTCCACGCCCGCCATATCCTCGTCAAGACCGAGGACGAAGCCAAGGAGATCATCAAGCAGCTCGACGCCGGCAAGGATTTCGCCGAACTCGCCAAGGAAAAATCCACCGATCCGAACAAGTCGGAAGGCGGCGATCTCGGCTATTTCTCGCGCGGCCGCATGGTCAAGGAATTCGAGGACGCAGCCTTTGCGCTCGAGAAGGGCACTTATTCCAAGACCCCTGTGAAGACCGATTTCGGCTATCATGTCATCAAGGTCGAGGACAAGCGCGACGCTCCGCCGCCGCCTTTCGATCAGGTGCAGGACCAGGTTCGTCAGCTCGTCATGCGCGACAAGTATCTTGCCCTCCTCAACCAGGCCAAGACGTCCGCCAAGATCGAGATCACGGACGAGACGCTGCGCAAGGGCTATGATCAGGCCAACAAGCAGCCGGAACCGGGCAGCGAGCCTGCCCAGCCGGCGCCGAAGCAGTAATATCCGCATCAGGGCCCGGTTCTTCCGGGCCCTTCCTTATCGTTGTTGTTGTCGCATTTCCGGACGGCGAGCCGGTTTCCATTTCGCCGGGAAATGCTCATTGGCAGGTTTCATCATGTCCGGTTCCGTTTCTCCGCTCGCACCGAAATCCTTCGTCCAGATGCCTTCGCTGCGCGGCGTGCGCATGGCGACGGCCTCCGCCGGCATCAAGTACAAGAACCGTACCGACGTGCTGATGATGGTCTTCGACAAGCCGGCCGCCGTCGCGGGGGTGTTTACCCGCTCCAAGTGCCCGTCGGCGCCGGTCGATTTTTGCCGCGCCAACCTGCCCCATGGCAGCGCCCGGGCCGTCGTCGTCAATTCCGGCAATGCCAATGCCTTTACCGGCATGAAGGGCCGCCAGGCGACCGCGCTGACGGCGAAATCGGCCGCGGCCGCCGTCGGCTGCGGCGAGAACGAGGTCTACCTGGCCTCGACCGGCGTCATCGGCGAACCGCTCGATGCCACCAAATTCTCAGGCGTCCTGGATAAGATGCAGGCCGAGGCCACCAGCGATTTCTGGCTCGAAGCCGCCAAGGCGATCATGACGACCGACACCTATCCGAAGGTTTCGACCCGCAGCGCCGAAATCGGCGGCGTTGCCGTGACGATCAACGGTATCGCCAAGGGTGCCGGCATGATTGCGCCCGATATGGCGACGATGCTCTCCTTCGTCGTGACCGATGCCGACATCGCGCCGGCCGCGCTGCAGGTGCTGCTGTCGGATGGCGTCGGCCCGACCTTCAACTCCATGACCGTCGACAGCGACACCTCCACGTCCGACACGCTGATGCTGTTTGCGACGGGTGCGGCGGCCGAAGACGGCCAGGCCCGCATCGAACGCGCCGACGATCCCCGGCTTGCCGCCTTCCGCGCCGCTCTCAACGAAGTGCTGAAGGATCTGTCGCTGCAGGTGGTGCGTGACGGCGAGGGCGCCACCAAGATGCTCGAAATCACGGTGACGGGTGCCGAGAGCGACGCCGCCGCCAAGCGTATCGCGCTGTCGATTGCCAATTCGCCGCTGGTCAAGACGGCGGCCGCCGGCGAAGACGCCAATTGGGGCCGGATCGTCATGGCCGTCGGCAAATCCGGCGAGATGGCCGACCGCGACCGGCTGGCCATCTGGTTCGGCGACGTCAGGGTCGCGGTCAACGGCGAGCGTGATCCCGATTATTCCGAGGAGGCCGCCTCGAATGTGATGAAGGCGCAGGATATCCCCGTCAAAGTCGATATCGGCCTCGGCTCTGGTTCGGCAACCGTCTGGACCTGCGACCTCACCAAGGAATATGTTGCGATCAATGGCGACTATCGGAGCTGATCGTTCGTTGGAGCAGGCATCTATTTCCCCGCAGAATTTGCCGCTGGTCCGCAGGCTGGAGGCTGTCGGTTTTCGCGCCTGGCCGGCGGCATCCGTGCAATATGACGGCAGTTGGCAGGTCCGGTTGACGGCTGGCCACCCGTCCAATCGGCTGAATTCCATCGTGCCGCTCGATCCCTCGGACCATCGCGATGTCGAGATCCGCCTGGAAAAGGCGAGCCGCAAGTTCGAGGCCTATGGCCGCGCCGCCGTCGTCCGGCAGACGCCGCTGGCGTCGCCGGTGCTGATCGAGCTTCTCAGCGCCCAGAACTGGACGCGATTTGACGAGACCGTGGTAATGACGTGCGATCTCGCCGAGGCTGCACTGCCGGATACGCTCGATCATCTGCCGACCCATGACGTCGGCCGTTTCGTCGATGCCAATCTGACGGTCGAGAGGGCGCCGCTGAGCTTGAAGCCGGCGCTTGCCGAAATCATTTCCGCGATCAAGCCGCCGTCGGGCCTCTTCATGATCGAAAATGCGGCAGAGGGACCGCTCGCGACCGTGCTCTGTGTCCAGGACAACGACCTTGCCGGCATCATGTCGCTTTCGGTCTGCGAAACGCGGCGGCGCGAAGGACTGGGCACCGAAATCCTGACTTCGGCGCTGCGCTGGGCTCGCATGCGCAGCGCCCGATCGGCCTGGCTGCAGGTAAAGCTTTCCAACCGCCCGGCGATCGCACTTTATGAGCGCCTCGGGTTTCGCGATGCCTATCATTATTGCTACTGGCAGCGAGAGACGCGATGAGCGAGGCAGGCCGGAAGATATTGCTGGTCGCCGCCTGCGCGCTGATCGATGCCGATGGGCGTATTCTATTGGCACAGCGTCCCGAAGGGAAATCGCTTGCCGGGCTCTGGGAGTTTCCCGGCGGCAAGGTCGAGCCCGGCGAGACGCCGGAGGAGACGCTGGTGCGCGAGCTCGAGGAAGAGCTCGGCATCAAGACGAAGATCGCCTGCCTCGCGCCGCTGACTTTCGCCAGCCATTCCTACGAGACGTTCCATCTCCTGATGCCGCTTTATATTTGCCGGCGCTATGAAGGCATTGCACAGGGCCGCGAGGGGCAGGCGCTGAAATGGGTGCGTGCGGGGGCTCTGCGGGATTACCCGATGCCGCCGGCCGACGAACCGCTCATCCCGATGCTGCAGGATTTGCTTTAAAGCGCCTCTCGTTGAGCTTGGTCCGTGCGGCCCGCCCGCGATTTTTGTTTTGATGTGTCATTATTCTGCAGTCGCCGGACATTTCCAGGCGCTATGCATTAGCGTTTGCTGATTATTATTGTGCCGTGCTGTTTTCGGCTGTGGATATTAATGGATCGTTTAACACCTTCTGCCAAAGATCGGCCTCAATCAAGCATCTGGCGTGCGTATTTAAAAGGCTTGACCTCATGGACGATGATTTCTGGAAAGCGGTCCGGGAAAAGGAACGGGCTTCGTCTGCCTCGCGCAGGACGGGTGCGCTCAATATCGCCCTTCTCTTTGGCACGGCGGTGGTCGCGCTGACACTGATCCTGACGCCGATGCTTGCCGATTCTTCGAAGAAAAGCGTCTTTGCCAGCGCGCCGGTGGATTTCGACACGATCACCACCGGATCGATCCCGAAGAACGAAGGCGGCAAGCGTTATACGATCCGCCGCAGCGTCCTGCAGGAGACGCCCGGCTCGGTCTGCGTCGTCGAGGGATACGGCGTCGGCGCCGGTTGCTGAAAATGAAGGCCATCGCCTGATGGCCTGCAATTGGTCATTGCAGTCGATTCACGCAAAGGGTTGGGGTAATGCGTCTTTTGAAAGCATTTCTTGCGGACGGCACAGGTGCGACGGCGGTCGAATATGGCCTGATCGCCGCCGTCATCTGCACGGCGCTCGTCTCGGGTCTCGGTATTTTTAGCGGCAGCCTGCAGAACGTCTTCAGCGTTGTCAGCAACAATATTACCGTCAATTGAAGAGGCGGCCGACTACTTTTGACGGGCTGCAGCATGATGAGCTGCACTAACCGCTGACACTCTTCGATATTATCCGCTATTGCCTGAGCTTGTGCTCGTCCACTTTCAGCGCATCGGCAAGGCGTGCCTTGGCCGAACCCGGCTGGAGCGGCTTCTGCTGGCTCTCGTGAGCCGCCCATCCGGAGACATAGATGATCGAAAAGGTCGCGCGAATGCGTCCGTCCGGATCGGAATAGCGCTCGGCATAGATCTCTGCGGCGCGCAGAAAGAAGGCGCGGGTCAGGGGCATGCGGCCGCGGGCTGCGAGCGGATTGCTCATGCCCATGGCTCGGAGATCGCGCATCAGCGGAAACAGAGAATCATATCGTACCGTATAGGTCTCGGCGTCGATCACCGGCAGGGTGAAGCCGGCGCGCTGCATGAGACTGCCGACATCGCGCACATCGGCGAAGGGGATGACGCGCGGGCTGGCGCCGCCGGTCATGTCGACCTCGGCGGTCAAGAGGGCGTCGCGCAGTTCCTGCAGCGTGCCAGCGCCGGGAATGGCCGCCAGGAACAGACCGTCCGGTTTCAGGGCACGGCGGATCTGAATGAAAACGCCCGGCGTGTCGTTGGTCAGATGCAGGCTGAGCGGCGCAAGGACGAGATTGGTCGATTGCGGCTCGAGCGGCACATCTTCGAAAGGCGCTTCGATCAGGGTTTCGCCTCGGCCCGCATAGGCCTTCTCGCTCTCGACGCGGATCATCGTGCCGATCTTGCCCGTCGCCATTGCCGCGCGGGCCGCTGCACCGGTTGTACCATGCAATTCGACGGCGGTTTCGAAACGCCGCTCGACGACCGCCAGCCTCTCGGCCATTTCCTCTGCCGCGATGTCCAGCAGGAAGGCGGCTTTCGGGTCGTTGTTGACAAGCGCGCGATGGCGATGTGCGGCGATCAGGTCTCTGTCGAAGATCGTTTCCATGGCGATGTCCATAGTCCGGCCTCGCTGACGCGGCAAGACGATTTTCCTTTGGATGAGAACAGGCTAGTCTCGTCGGCATGGGACCGATCGATTTCGAAAGACCGGCGGAGTTCTTGCGGACGCAGCTCTGGCGGCCGTTTTCGGCGCTTGTCGATTTTCTCTATCCGCCGGCTTGTTCCGTCTGCGGTATTTCAACCGGCGGCCATCGCGGGCTTTGCGCGAAATGCTGGTCCGGCATCCGCTTCATCGAACGGCCCTATTGCGAGGTGCTCGGCATCCCGTTCTCGCACGATCTCGGCGCCGGCATTCTCAGTGCCGAGGCGATCGCCAACCCGCCGCCTTTCGACCGGTTGCGGTCGGCGGCGACCCACGACCATGCGGTCCGTGATCTCGTGCATGGGTTGAAATATCGCGATCGCACCGATCTGGCGCCGATGATGGCCGGCTGGATGCTGCGCGCCTCCGACGGGACGGTCGAAAGCTGCGATGCGCTGATTCCGGTGCCGCTGCACCGCACCCGCATGCTGGCCCGCAAGTTCAATCAGGCTGCCGAGCTTGCCCGCCATATGGCAAGGCTTTCCGGAAAGCCGCTGCTTGCCGCCACCCTTATCCGCGTCAAGCGCACCAGCCAGCAGGTTGGCCTCGGCGCCAAGGCGCGCGAGGACAATGTCAGAGGCGCTTTCGCGATTGCCAAGGGTCGCGAAAACGACATTTTCGGCAAACGCATCGTCCTTGTCGACGACGTCTATACGACAGGGGCGACGGTCGCCGCCGCAAGCCGGACGCTGCGCAAGGCGGGTGCGGCCGAGATCTCGGTTTTGACCTTTGCAAGGGCTCTCTCCGAGCCTATATGACAGAAATACCCGGCATCCGTCTGGAGATATTATGGTACCCGTCACGATCTATACACGACAGTTCTGCGGCTATTGCAGCCGCGCCAAGTCCCTTCTTGAAGAAAAGGGCGTCGACTACGTCGAGCACGACGCGACCTATTCCCCGGACCTTCGCCAGGAGATGATCGGCAAGTCGAACGGGCGGACCACCTTTCCGCAGATCTTTATCGGCGCCGCACATGTCGGCGGCTGCGACGATCTCTTTGCGCTCGATCGCGCCGGCAAGCTCGATCCGATGCTGGCGGCCTGAGGAGGAACCGATGAGTTTCAAGGCTGCCGCCATCCAGATGTGCTCCGGGGTCGATCCGCTCAAGAATGCCGCCGCCATGGCGCGGCTGGTGCGCGAGGCTGCCGCCCAGGGCGCGACCTATGTGCAGACGCCCGAGATGACCGGCATGCTGCAGCGCGACCGCGCCGCGGCGCGTGCCGTGCTCGCCGACGAGACGCATGACGTCATCGTCAAGACCGGCTCCGAGCTTGCCAGGGAGTTCGGCATTCACATGCATGTCGGCTCGACGGCGATCGCGCTTTCCGACGGCAAGATTGCCAATCGCGGTTTCCTGTTCGGTCCCGACGGCAGGATCCTCAATCGCTACGACAAGATCCATATGTTCGATGTCGATCTCGACAATGGCGAGAGCTGGCGTGAAAGTGCGGCCTATACGGCCGGTTCGGAGGCGCGCGTCCTGTCGCTGCCTTTCGCCGAAATGGGTTTCGCGATCTGCTACGACGTGCGCTTTCCCGCCCTCTTCCGTGCCCAGGCTGTTGCCGGCGCCGAGGTGATGACGGTTCCCGCCGCCTTCACCCGGCAGACGGGCGAAGCGCATTGGGAGATCCTGCTGCGTGCTCGCGCGATCGAGAACGGTGTCTTCGTCATCGCCGCAGCGCAGGCCGGCCGGCACGAGGACGGGCGCGAGACCTTCGGCCATTCGATGATCGTCGATCCCTGGGGCACGGTGCTGGCCTCGGCCGGTGCCACCGGAGAGGCGGTCATCCTCGCCGAGATCGATCCCGGCGCGGTCAAGGCTGCGCATGACAAGATCCCGAACCTGAGGAACGGCCGGGAATTCTCGGTCGAAAAGATTGCGGGGGCAGTCGAAGGAGGCGTCGCCGCTTGATCCGCTATTCTCTCACCTGCGACAATGCCCATGAATTCGAAGGCTGGTTTTCGGAAAGCGCCGACTTCGACCGTCAGGTCGCGACCGGTTTCCTGACCTGCCCGGTCTGCCATTCCGCCACCATCTCCAAGCTTCTGATGGCGCCTTCCGTTTCGACGGCGCGCAAGAGGGACGAGAGGCAGACCCTGGCGATGGACGCGATGCGGCAGGAGGCCCTGCAAAAACTGAAAGAGGCCGTCGCCGCCGTCAAAGCCAATTCCGAGGATGTCGGCACGAAGTTTCCCGAGGAGGCCCGCAAGATCCATTATGGCGAGGCGGATGCCCGCGGCATCATCGGCCAGGCGACGTTGGACGAGGCGCAGGCGCTGGTGGAAGAAGGCATCGAGATCGCTGCTATTCCGGTTCTGCCGGAGGATGTGCACTGAAATTCAACCGGCGCATTGGCCCCAATGCCGAAATGTAGCCGGCTTATGAATGCCGGATCAAGCCGGCCGTTTCGCCAGCAGCATATAGTTCACGTCCATATCTCTCGACAGATTCCACTGGTTCGACAGCGGATTGAAGAAGACGCCGGTGCGGTCGGTGATCTCGAGACCGCTTGCGGCAAGCGGCTTTTCCAGCTCTTCCGGGCGCACCAGCTTTTCATACTGGTGGGTGCCGCGCGGCAGCCAGCGTAAGATGTTCTCGGCGGCGAAGATGGCAAGGGCTGCCGCCTTCATCGTGCGGTTGATGGTGGCAACGAAGATCAGGCCGCCGGGGCGGACCATTTTTGCGCAGGTCGTCATGAAGAACTCGACATCGGCGACGTGTTCGACCACTTCCATGTTCAAAACGATATCGAAGCTCTCGCCGGCATCGGCAAGCTCCTCGGCGGTGACGGCGCGGTAGTCGACCGAAACGCCGGAGGCTTTCGCATGGGTCGAGGCGATGCCGATATTTTTCTCGGAAGGGTCCGCGCCGGTGACGGAGGCGCCCATGCGGGCGACCGGCTCGGACAACAGGCCGCCGCCGCAGCCGATATCGAGGACGCGCAGACCCTCGAGCGGCCGAGGGCTTTTCGGATCGCGGCCGAAATTCTCGCAGGCCTTGTCTCTTATATAGGCGAGCCGGACGGGATTGAATTTGTGCAGCGGTTTGAACTTGCCGGTCGGGCTCCACCATTCCGCCGCCATCGCCGAGAAGCGGTCCACTTCGCCTTGGTCGATCGTGCTTCTGGCGCCTTCCGTCATCGTCCGCTCCTTCGTTCGTCAGATGTGAAGTCGGATGATCACAGGCATAAGTCAAGGGGCGCGAAGCAGGAGACCGGCAGGCGTCGAGCCACCCGGCAACTGGTTTTATCGCGCGCGCTTGCCTACCCCCGCCAAACTCGCTAAGAGACGCCGCAACTTGGGGCCTTACAGGCCTGGGCTTTTAGAGCGGTTCCAGAAATTGTAACTCGGCTCTTTCGCCAAGCGGTCCGCCCCAGAGCTTTCGTGATGCCGGGTCCGGGTTTCCGTTTTCCGGCGCCAGTCGTGGTAGAGGCATATGGCACGCATCGTAATGAAATTCGGCGGCACGTCCGTCGCTGACCTGGACCGCATCAAGAACGTTGCCCGCCATGTGAAACGTGAAGTCGATGCCGGCCACGAGGTGGCGGTGGTCGTTTCGGCCATGTCCGGCAAGACCAACGAGTTGGTCGGCTGGGTGCAGGGCATGCCGAAGGTGATCGGCGCCAACTCTCCGTTTTACGATGCGCGCGAATATGACGCGGTCGTCGCCTCCGGCGAGCAGGTGACCTCGGGGCTGCTGGCGATTGCGCTGCAGGCGATGGATATCAATGCGCGCTCCTGGCAGGGGTGGCAGATCCCGATCCGCACTGACAACGCCCATGGCGCGGCGCGCATCCTGGAGATCGACGGCTCCGACATCATCAAGCGCATGGGCGAGGGGCAGGTCGCCGTCATATCAGGTTTCCAGGGGCTGGGACCGGACAACCGCCTCGCCACACTCGGACGCGGCGGATCGGATACGTCGGCCGTCGCCATTGCGGCCGCTGTCAAAGCGGATCGCTGCGATATCTATACCGATGTCGATGGCGTCTACACGACCGATCCGCGCATCGTGCCGCAGGCGCGCAGGCTGAAGAAGATCGCTTTCGAAGAAATGCTCGAGATGGCCTCGCTCGGCGCCAAGGTGCTGCAGGTGCGGTCGGTCGAGCTTGCCATGGTGCACAAGGTGCGTACCTTCGTGCGCTCGTCTTTCGAAGATCCCGATGCTCCGGGCATGGGCGATCTGTTGAACCCGCCCGGAACGCTGATTTGTGACGAGGATGAAATCGTGGAACAGGAAGTAGTCACCGGCATCGCCTATGCCAAGGATGAGGCTCAGATCTCGCTTCGCCGTCTTGCCGACCGGCCGGGCGTCTCCGCCGCGATCTTCGGGCCGCTTGCCGAATCCCATATCAATGTCGACATGATCGTCCAGAATATCTCCGAGGACGGATCGAAGACCGATATGACCTTCACCGTGCCGTCGGGCGACGTCGAGAAGGCGATCAAGGTGCTCGGCGACCATAAGGAGAAGATCGGCTACGACGTCGTGCAAAACGAATCGGGGCTGGTGAAAGTCTCGGTCATCGGCATCGGCATGCGCAGCCATGCCGGCGTTGCTGCTACCGCATTTCGTGCACTTGCCGAAAAAGGCATCAACATCAAGGCGATCACCACCTCCGAGATCAAGATTTCCATCCTGATCGACGGTCCTTATGCAGAACTCGCTGTCAGGACTTTGCATTCCTGCTACGGTCTGGATAAGAATTGATTCCCAGCGGGCGGCCTGCTCCTTCAGGTTGAGGAGACGACGGCGGGCCGGCCGGGACAGAGTGCGTTGTTTCGGGAGCTTGAGACGTCATGAGAGACCTTTCCGGCGGTCCGCGCGTGCTGCTCAGGCGGCTGCGCGAGTTGATGGCAGAGCCGCTGGAGCCGCAGGATCGTCTTGACCGGATCGTCCGGCAGATCGCCGGCAACATGGTGGCGGAGGTCTGCTCCGTCTACGTGCTGCGCGCCGACGGCGTGCTTGAGCTCTACGCCACCGAAGGCCTCAACCGCGAGGCCGTGCACCTGGCGCAGCTGAAGATGGGGCAGGGCCTCGTCGGCACGATTGCGGCTTCAGCGCAGCCGCTCAACCTTTCCGACGCGCAGTCGCATCCGGCGTTCCGCTACCTGCCGGAGACGGGTGAAGAAATCTACCATTCCTTCCTCGGCGTGCCGATCTTGAGGACCGGGCGCTCGCTCGGCGTTCTCGTCGTGCAGAACAAGGCGAGCCGCACCTATCGCGAGGAAGAGGTGGAAGCGCTCGAGACGACGGCAATGGTGCTTGCCGAGATGATCGCCACCGGCGAGCTGAAGAAGATCACCAAGCCGGGCCTTGAACTCGACCTGACGCGCTCGGTGACCGTCGACGGCGACACCTATAATGACGGCATCGGCCTCGGCTATGTCGTGCTGCACGAGCCGCGCATCGTCGTTACCAACCTGCTCAACGAGGATGCGGAGAAGGAAATCCGGCGGCTGGCTGAAGCCATGGGTTCGCTGAGGATATCGATCGACGACATGCTGTCGCGTCGCGACGTGTCGATGGAGGGCGAGCATCGTGAGGTGCTCGAAACCTACCGGATGTTCGCGCATGACCAGGGCTGGGTGCGCAAGCTCGAGGAGGCGATCCGCAACGGCCTGACGGCGGAAGCGGCGGTCGAGAAGGTGCAGAGCGACACCAAGGCGCGGATGATGCGGTTGACCGACCCCTATCTGCGCGAACGCATGCATGATTTCGAGGATCTGGCGAACCGTCTGCTTCGGCAGTTGACCGGTTATACCGGGCGGACGACCGCGGAAGGTTTCCCCAACGACGCGGTCATCCTGGCGCGTGCCATGGGGGCAGCGGAACTGCTCGATTATCCACGCGCCAATGTGCGCGGGCTGGTGCTGGAGGAAGGGGCGGTGACGAGCCATGTGGTGATCGTCGCGCGTGCCATGGGCATTCCTGTCATCGGCCAGGCGGCGGGTGTCGTGGCGCTCGCCGAGAACGGCGATGCCGTGATCATCGACGCCGACGAGGGGCATGTGCACCTGCGGCCGATGACCGATCATCGCCGTTCCTACGAGGAAAAGGTCCGCTTCCGCGCCAGACGGCAGGAACAGTTCCGGGCACTGCGCGCCATCGAGCCGGTCACCAAGGACGGCAAGCGGATCTCGCTGATGATGAATGCCGGGCTGCTGGTCGATCTGCCGCAGCTGTCGGAATCGGGTGCAGAGGGCATCGGTCTCTTCCGCACCGAGCTGCAATTCATGATCGCCTCCACCATGCCGAAGGCGGACGAGCAGGAGCAGTTCTACCGCAATGTGATCAAACAGGCGGCCGGCCGCGTCGTCACCTTCCGCACGCTCGATATCGGTGGCGACAAGGTCGTGCCCTATTTCCGCGGCCACGAGGAGGAAAACCCCGCACTCGGCTGGCGCGCCATCCGGCTGTCGCTCGACCGGCCGGGACTGTTGCGTACTCAGCTGCGCGCCCTGCTGAAGGCGTCGGCCGATACCGAGCTGAAGCTGATGGTACCGATGGTGACCGAGGTTTCCGAGCTGAGGATGGTGCGCGAGCTCCTGCAGAAGGAAGTGCAGCATCTCTCGCGCTTCGGCCACGGGCTGCCGCGCAAGCTGCAATTCGGTGCGATGCTTGAGGTGCCGGCGCTGCTCTGGCAGCTCGACGAGCTGATGGAGGCGGTCGATTTCGTTTCGGTCGGTTCGAACGACCTCTTCCAGTTCTCGATGGCCGTCGACCGCGGCAATGCGCGTGTGTCGGACCGCTTCGATCCGCTGGGCAAGCCGTTTTTGCGCATCCTGCGCGACATCGTGCGTGGGGCGGACCGGAACAAGACGCCGGTGACGCTTTGCGGCGAACTTGCCGGCAAGCCGCTCTCGGCAATGGCGCTGCTCGGCATCGGCTTCCGCTCGATTTCGATGTCGCCGGCCTCGATCGGGCCAGTAAAAGCGATGCTGCTCGGGCTCGATGTCGGCGCGCTGGCGAAGGCGATGGATGACGTGCTGGACGACAACAGCGCGACGGTGCCGATGCGCGAGGTGCTTGCCCGCTTCGCCGAGAGCCACAATATTCCCCTTTAGGCCTATATTAAGAAGAATCGGAGTGAAGGGTGGCGAAGCTTCCCGTTGAAAAGATGCGCGAGCTGGAACGCCGTTTCGACGAGATCGAAGCGCGCATGTCGGCGGGCCCGGCTGCCGACGTCTATGTGAAGCTTGCATCCGAATATTCCGAGCTGCAGCCTGTCGTCACGAAGATCCGCGCCTACGAGAAGGCGATCGCTGAACTTGCCGATCTCGACACGCTGCTCGAAGACAAATCGGTGGATCGCGAGATGCGCGATCTTGCCGAACTCGAACTGCCCGAGGTGAAGGAGCGGATCGAGGCGCTGGAGCAGGAAATGCAGATCCTGCTTCTGCCGAAGGATGCGGCGGATGAAAAAAGCGCAATCCTGGAAATCCGCGCCGGCACCGGCGGCTCGGAAGCAGCCCTTTTTGCCGGCGATCTCTTTCGCATGTACGAGCGTTTCGCGGCCGAAAAGAGCTGGAAGGTGGAGGTGCTCTCGGCAAGCGAGGGCGAAGCCGGCGGCTACAAGGAAATCATTGCGACGATCACCGGGCGCGGCGTCTTTGCCAAACTGAAATTCGAATCCGGCGTACACCGGGTGCAGCGTGTGCCGGAAACCGAGGCGGGCGGGCGCATCCATACCTCGGCCGCGACGGTGGCGGTGCTGCCGGAGGCAGAGGAGATCGACATCGAAATCCGGCCGGAAGATATCCGCATCGACACGATGCGCTCCTCCGGTGCCGGCGGCCAGCACGTCAATACGACGGACTCGGCGGTGCGCATCACCCACCTGCCGAGCGGCATCGTCGTCACCAGCTCGGAAAAATCGCAGCATCAGAACCGCGCCAAGGCGATGCAGGTGCTGCGTTCCAGGCTCTACGATGCCGAGCGGCAGCGGGCCGACAGCGAACGCTCGGCCGACCGCAAGAGCCAGGTCGGCTCCGGCGATCGCTCGGAACGCATCCGCACCTATAATTTCCCGCAGGGACGCGTGACGGACCATCGCATCAATCTGACGCTCTATAAGCTCGACCGGATGATGGAGGGTGAAATCGAGGAGGTCGTCGATGCGTTGATGGCCGACTATCAGGCAAGCCAGCTGGCGCAGCTCGGCGAGCAGCTATGAGCCGGACGGTCGCCGATATGCTTGCCGAAGCGCGCCGTCGCTTCACGGAGGCAGGCATCGCCGATCCGGCAACCGATGCGCGCCTGCTTGTCGCGGGCCTTCTGAAACAGTCATCGACCGAACTGTTGACGCGATCGGCCGAGAAGCTTTCTGCTGATCAGATCGCGGTGATTTCCAAGGCGCTGGAGCGGCGGCTCGGCCATGAGCCGGTGCATCGCATTCTTGGCGAGCGGGAATTTTACGGCCTGGCGCTACAGCTTTCGGCGGAGACCTTGGAGCCGCGGCCGGATACGGAAATTCTGGTCGATACGGTGCTTCCCTATCTCAAGGACCTTGCAAAGGTCCACGGCCATCTCCATATTCTTGACATCGGAACAGGGACCGGGGCGATATGCCTTGCGCTGTTGAGCGAGTGTCTTGAGGCTTCAGGCATCGGCAGCGACATATCGGCGGATGCCCTTGGAACGGCAAGATCAAACGCAGAAAGAAACGGGTTGCAGGATCGCTTTCAGGCCGTACGGTCGAAATGGTTCGAGAAGATCCAGGGCTCATTTCACGCGATTGTCTCAAATCCGCCCTATATTGCCTCCAATGTCATTCACGATCTCGCTCCCGAAGTGACGAAATTTGATCCGGTTGCGGCTCTGGATGGCGGCCCGGATGGGCTTGACGCCTATAAAGCCATAGCCAAGGATGCGGCAAGGTTCATGAGGCCCGATGGGGTTCTTGGACTGGAAATCGGCTACGATCAGCGAAACGATGTGACGGCGATCTTCGAAGCGAAAGGCTTCAGCTGCCTCAAATCCGTGAAAGATTATGGTCAGAATGACAGGGCGCTCATGTTCGCGCTCGCGTAAAAGGCGATAATTGCGGCATTGGACGGGACATTATTGTTATTGCGAAGAAAAGGCTTGGATTTCCCAGGGAAGCAATATAGGTTGCGGACACGTGTTGGGCAGATAGGAATGAACGAGATTCGTTCGGTACTTGGTTTGCCTCGGGGGTCCGCTCTTTTAAACGAGAGTTTCAACGGTTGAACACGACCCAACGCGTGAATCAGTCAAACTGACTTGAGAACCAAGCGGCAGGTCGGCGCAGAGGCGCAGTATGCTCGCGGCACAAAGGTCCTGACCCGGTTTTCCGGTCATGGCGGTTGGTGCCATGTATCCATCACAAACAGAGAATTCAGGTGAACGATCTATGAGGCCAGGACAGCAAAACAAGCGCGGTCGAGGGCGTGGTAATAACAATAACAATGGCGGCGGCGGAAATAACAACAACAACAATTTCAACCGCAAGGGCGGTAACCCGCTGACCCGGACCTATGACAGCTCCGGCCCCGATGTGAAGATTCGCGGCACCGCCCAGCATATTGCCGAGAAGTATGCGCAGCTTGCCCGTGATGCCCAGAGCTCCGGCGACCGCGTGATGGCCGAGAACTATCTTCAGCACGCCGAACATTACAATCGGATCATCGCCAGCGCTCAGGCGCAGATGCAGGAGCGTTTCCAGCGCGACGATCGCGGCGACTACAATGACCGCGACGCGGCGGATCGCGACAGCGACGATATTGATAACAACGACAATGACGGCGATGATGTCGTTGTCGTCCAGCCGCCGCAGAGCAGGCAGCCGCAGGCACAGCCGCAGCCGGCTCCCGCTCCGGCACCTCAGCCCGAGGTCATCGATGGAACCGGCCCGCAGCCGGAGATCGAAGGCATTCCTGCCGAGGTCGCCATGGACGAGGAAGGTTCCGCCGGCCAGCCGCGCGAACGCCAGCCCCGCCGCCGCAGCGCCGGCAACCGTCCCCGTCGCCCGCGTCGTGGCGCAGAAGGCGACGCAGCCCCGGAAGGCGAGGGCGCTTCCGCCGAGGCGCCTGTTCTGGCGGACGCCACATCGGAGTGAAGGATTTCGCCTTTCCTTAGGGAAGAGGCGGGACGTTCATACCATCTGCCCGGATTTGCTTGAAAATCCCCGGCCCTGTGCCGGGGATTTTCATTTTACGGGCTCTTTAAACTCCTGGAACAGGCTACCATATTCTCCTCGAACTGCTTCGCCCAAATCGAGAGACGGGCAAGCGCGGCCTGCCTTTTCAGGGGGTCGATCTCAATCATCGGTCTGCGCCTCGTAAGGGCAGGGCGATCCATGGAGGTGGAATATGAATATCGAGAAATATTCGGAGCGGGTGCGCGGCTTCATCCAGTCGGCGCAGACCTATGCGCTGGCGCAGGGGCATCAGCAATTTTCGCCCGAGCATGTGCTGAAAGTCCTGCTCGACGACGATCAGGGCATGGCGGCGTCGCTTATCGAGCGCGCCGGCGGCGATCCCAAGGTTGCCCGCCTTGCCAATGACGCCGCCCTTGCCAAAATGCCGAAGATCTCAGGCGGCAACGGCAACATCTATCTGGCGCAGCCGCTTGCCAAGGTGCTTTCGACCGCCGAAGAGGCGGCAAAGAAGGCCGGCGACAGCTTCGTGACGGTGGAACGCCTGCTGCAGGCGCTGGCGATCGAATCCTCGGCGTCGACCTTTTCGACGCTGAAGAATGCCGGCGTCACGGCTCAGGGCCTCAATCAGGTCATCAACGATATCCGCAAAGGTCGGACGGCCGATTCCTCCAACGCCGAGCAGGGCTTCGATTCCCTGAAGAAATTCGCGCGTGATCTGACCAGCGAGGCTCGCGAGGGCAAGCTCGATCCGGTCATCGGCCGCGACGACGAGATTCGCCGCACCATCCAGGTCCTGTCGCGGCGCACCAAGAACAACCCGGTGCTGATCGGCGAGCCCGGCGTCGGTAAGACGGCGATCGTCGAAGGGCTGGCGCTGCGTATCGTCAACGGCGACGTGCCGGAATCGCTCAAGGACAAGAAGCTGATGGCGCTCGACATGGGCGCGCTGATTGCCGGCGCGAAATATCGCGGCGAATTCGAAGAGCGGCTGAAGGCCGTGCTCAACGAAGTGCAGGCGGAAAACGGCGAGATCATCCTGTTCATCGACGAGATGCACACGCTGGTCGGCGCCGGCAAGGCCGATGGGGCAATGGATGCCTCCAACCTGCTGAAGCCTGCTCTTGCCCGCGGCGAACTGCATTGCGTCGGCGCGACCACGCTCGACGAATATCGCAAACATGTCGAGAAGGATCCGGCGCTCGCCCGTCGCTTCCAGCCCGTCGTCGTCGACGAGCCGACGGTCGAAGATACGATCTCGATCCTGCGCGGCCTCAAGGAAAAATACGAGCAGCATCACAAGGTGCGCATTGCCGATGCGGCGCTTGTCGCCGCCGCGACACTGTCCAACCGTTACATCACCGACCGTTTCCTGCCCGACAAGGCGATCGATCTGATGGATGAGGCGGCAGCGCGGCTGCGCATGCAGGTGGATTCCAAGCCGGAGGAGCTCGACGAGCTCGACCGCCGCATCATCCAACTGAAAATCGAGCGCGAGGCGCTGAAGAAGGAAACCGACGTCGCTTCCGCCGATCGGTTGAAGCGGCTGGAGACCGAACTGACCACTCTTGAAGAGGAAGCCGATGCGCTGACGGCCCGCTGGCAGGCGGAAAAGCAGAAGCTCGGCCTTGCCGCCGATCTCAAGAAGCAGCTCGACGATGCCCGCAACGAACTGGCGATTGCTCAGCGCAAGGGGGAGTTTCAGCGCGCCGGCGAGCTGACCTATGGCGTCATTCCGGATCTCGAAAAGCAGCTCGTCGAAGCCGAGAAGCAGGATGGCGAGCGCGGCGCGATGGTCCAGGAGGTGGTGATCCCCGACAACATCGCCCATGTCGTGTCCCGCTGGACCGGCATCCCGGTCGACAAGATGCTGGAGGGCGAACGCGACAAGCTGCTTCGGATGGAAGACGAGCTGGGGAAATCGGTGATCGGCCAGGGCGATGCGGTTCAGGCAGTGTCGCGCGCGGTCCGCCGCGCCCGCGCCGGTCTGCAGGATCCGAACCGGCCGATCGGCTCGTTCATCTTCCTCGGCCCGACCGGCGTCGGCAAGACGGAGCTCACCAAGGCGCTCGCCCGCTTCCTGTTCGACGACGAAACGGCGATGGTGCGCATGGACATGTCGGAATATATGGAGAAACACTCCGTTGCCCGGCTGATCGGCGCGCCTCCCGGCTATGTCGGTTATGACGAAGGCGGAGCGCTGACGGAAGCGGTGCGCCGCAGGCCTTATCAGGTCGTGCTGTTCGACGAGATCGAGAAGGCGCATCCCGACGTCTTCAACATCCTGCTGCAG
This sequence comes from Rhizobium sp. M10, assembly GCF_002531955.1. Taxonomy (NCBI): domain Bacteria; kingdom Pseudomonadati; phylum Pseudomonadota; class Alphaproteobacteria; order Hyphomicrobiales; family Rhizobiaceae; genus Rhizobium; species Rhizobium sp. M10. Next base: position 40,835 of record NZ_NWTA01000033.1, read on the forward strand.
GTACTGGACGACGGACGCCTCACCGACGGCCAGGGCCGGACGGTCGATTTCCGCAACACGATGATCATCATGACCTCGAACCTCGGCGCCGAGTATCTGACGCAGCTTAGGGACGGCGACGACAGCGACACGGTTCGCGAACAGGTGATGGAGGTCGTGCGCGGGCATTTCCGGCCGGAATTCCTGAACCGTATCGACGAGATCATCCTCTTCCACCGCCTGAAGCGCGAGGAGATGGGCGCGATCGTCGATATCCAGCTGAAGCGGCTGGTGGCTCTGCTGTCGGAGCGTAAGATCGTCATCGATCTCGATGAGGACGCCCGCCACTGGCTGGCGAACAAGGGGTATGACCCGGTCTACGGCGCAAGGCCGCTGAAGCGGGTGATCCAGAAATTCGTGCAGGATCCGCTGGCCGAGCAGATTCTGTCCGGCCAGGTGCCGGATGGATCGACGGTGAAGGTGACAAGCGGTTCGGACCGGCTGCAGTTCCGGACACGGCAGACGGTCAGCGAAGCGGCATAGGCGAGCCGTCGGATGAATGAGAAATGGCGGCCTTGGCCGCCATTTTTTGTGGGCCGAGACGCCCCGGCAGTTCATCAGCCTGCCGGCTGCGGCGGCGATTACTTGCTCGCCACCTGATCCGGTGTCTGGTTGTTCAACAGCGTATCGATGCGCTTGCGCTCATCCTCGAATTTTGCCAGCGCCTCGCCCTGCAGGGATTTGCCGCCCGGCAGGCGAATGCGCAGGGGATCGACCTTGGTGCCGTTGACGATCAGCTCGTAATGCAGATGCGGGCCGGTGGATTCGCCCGTCGTGCCGACCCAGCCGATCACCTGGCCCTGGCGGATCTTGGCGCCGGGCACGACGCCCTTGGCGATGGCGCTCTGGTGATTGTAGGAGGATTCGTAACCGTTCGCATGGCGAATGATCGTCTGGTTGCCATAGCCACCGGAATCCCAGCCGGCTTTCTCGACCGTGCCGTTGCCGGCAGCGATGATCGCCGTGCCGCGGGGGGCCGCCCAATCGACGCCGGTATGCATGCGGGCAAAACCGAGGATTGGGTGCCGGCGCATGCCGAAGCCGGATTTGAAGATGCCGTTCGGAACCGGGTTGCGCAGCAGGAACTGGCGGATGCTCTTGCCGTTCTCGTCGAAATAATCGACCGTGCCGTCCTCGGGATCCTGGAAGCGGTAGAAGCGCGTCTGCGTGTCGCCGAAACGGGCGTTGACGTAGAGCAGTTCGGAATCCTCGGTTGCCTGGCCGGCACTGTCGGCGACGGAGAAGAAGGCCTCGAGCGTATCCGTCGGTCTCAGCTGCGCCTGGAAATCGACATTGCTGGCGAGCAGCTTGATGATCAGCGCGGTCATATCCTTGGTCATGCCGTAGGAAAGGGCGGCGCGAAAGATGCCGTCATAGACGCGCGGCAGGTTCTGGCCGGGCGCCGGCGCGAAGGAATTGTCATCAAAGGCTGTGGCGATGGCGTCCAGCATCGGCGGCTCGCTGCCGGACACATATTTGCCCTTGTCGTCGAGAGCCACGGTGACCAGATGGCGCGTGCCGCGATAGACGCTGGCCCGGATGATCTTTGCCTGTTCGCCCTTCTGGATGATGCCGATCCGCAGCACGTCGCCTTTTTCGAGGTCGCTGGCTCCCAACTGCTGGGCAATGATGCCGGCAATGCCATCGGCATATTGCTGCGGATAACCGGAATCTGTCAGCGCCTTGGCGATGGGTGCATCGACGCGCACCGGCAGGATGTCGTCGGCGAATTCTTCGGTCTGCGGCGTGATCGATTCCGGTGCGGAGACCGTCATGTTCTGCTCGAGCACGCGGGCGGAGAGACCCGCGGTCAGGTCGACATCGGCATCCTCGTTGGAGAAACGACGCGGGTCGACGTAATAAAGCGCTGCGAGCTGTGTGTTGCCGTCGGTCAGCACGGAACCGTTGGAGCGCACATTTTCTTCGACCTCCTCGAGTGACAGGCCGGAGGCCATCTTCATACCGGTCTTGCCGGTCGGGAAGGCAATGGTTTTCAGGCTGACTTCGGATTCAACGTCGGAGCCATAAAGCGCGCCGGTGCGGCTTTGCGGGGCAGGCTGGGGCTCGTCGGCGGAGAAGATCGCCAGGGGATCGAAATCGGGATAGTCCTCGGTCGCGACATGGTTGGCGGCCAGCGTCATCTTCACATGCGCGAAGGGCTGGCGGCGCACGACCTCTTTTTCACCGTCGTGGACGACGGTCGAAACTTCCATGATCGCCCGGTCGGACGGTTTTGCGGCGATGGCGGGTGCGATTAGCCGGCCGCCGCGGACGACGGTCGTATCCACATGCGCGTCTGCGGCAGCACTCGCATAGGCTTCGGCAGGGATCGCCAGCTGCTGGCGGCCATCAAGCGCGGCGAACAGGGCGACGCCCATCAGGACGGAAGAGGTAATGCCGGTGAGGAACGTGCCCGAGAGCCAGCGCAGGGAAACCTCGCGACGGTCGGGAGCGCGCCTGCCGTCGGCCAGAAGCGGAGGCTCGTTGCCCAACGAGCGGATCATCATTTTCTCCGTCATCATGGCAGTCGGGTCCGCGTCCTTGCATTTGACGTCTCTGGGAGCATTTCTTGACCATCCTGGCTGGGGCGAAAGATGTGCATATTTTAGGCATGGAAGTCAAATCACGCAGAGAAGGGCAGTTTGCCCGCCTTTGCCTGTGTGAATCGTGTGTCTGTTATGACCAGCAGATTGTGATGATGTCGGGGCGCGGGAGACGTAAGAGCGTTCTTTCTGGTGAAAAGTCGAAGAATGTTCACTTCTCCCGCTCCGTGAGGCCGGTCGGAATCCGGGAAACGACAGCATCTGCGCGCCGTTCGAAATTTCATCTGTAAAAACAATCGCTTGAAAGAAAGATGATTTTTTTCGAAAAGCGCTGTTGACTTGGAAAAGGGGTTGGTTCTATAAGCCCACTCACTGAACGAGGGCGGCGGCGCTGCTGGC
>NZ_NWTA01000003.1:0-483635 GCF_002531955.1 Rhizobium sp. M10
GCCCATGTCGCCGGTGGCAACCCCGATCACCGCGCCCTTGTCGTCGTAGAGCACCTCGGTTGCGGCAAAACCCGGATAGATCTCGACGCCGAGTTCTTCGGCTTTGCCCGCCAGCCAGCGACAGACATTGCCGAGCGAGACGATGTAGTTGCCGTGATTGTTCATCAAGGGCGGCATCATGAAATTCGGCAGGCGGATCGAGCCGGCCGGGCCGAGCAGCAGAAAGTGATCTGATGTGACTTCCGTTTTGAAGGGATGATCGGCCTCATCGCGCCAGCCGGGCAGCAGCCGGTCGATGCCGACGGGATCGACGACGGCGCCAGACAGGATATGAGCGCCGACCTCGGCCCCCTTCTCCAGCACGACGACCGACAATTCCGGATTGACCTGCTTCAGCCGGATCGCCGCCGCAAGCCCGGCAGGGCCTGCTCCGACGATCACAACGTCGAATTCCATGCTCTCTCGACTATCGTCTGCGTGTTCTTCGGTCATGATGAATGCCTGATAAATCTCGATATTGGAAAGGATGGGATCAGCGCGTTGGCCGGGCCGGAACGTACCTGTAGTCGTAGAACCCGCGTTGCGCCTTACGGCCGAGCCAGCCGGCTTCGACATATTTGACCAGCAGCGGGCACGGGCGGTACTTGCTGTCAGCCAGCCCCTCATGAAGGACCTGCATGATGGAAAGGCATGTGTCCAAACCGATGAAGTCGGCCAATTCGAGCGGCCCCATCGGATGATTAGCGCCAAGCTTCATGCCGGTGTCTATGGCTTCCACGTTTCCGACACCCTCATACAGGGTGTAGATCGCTTCGTTGATCATGGGGATGAGAACGCGGTTTACGATGAAAGCCGGAAAATCCTCGGAGACAGTGACGGTCTTGCCGATGGACTCGGCAAAAGCCTTAGCTGTAGCGAAGGTCTCTTGATCCGTTCCGATGCCGCGAACCAGCTCGACCAGCTTCATAACCGGTACGGGATTCATGAAGTGTATCCCTATAAAACGATTGGGTCTGTCGGTTGACGCGGCGAGCCGCGTTATGGAGAGCGACGATGTGTTCGTCGCCAGGATCGCGTCGGGCTTGAGGACGGTGCATACCTCGGCAAAGACCTTCCTCTTGATGCCTTCATTCTCGCTAACAGCCTCGACGACCAAGTCGGCGCTCGCCAAATCCGGAAGGGAAAAAGCTCCCTTTATGCGTAAGATCGCCTGCTCAGCCGCCTCGCCCGGCATTTTGCCGGTTTCGCCCTGACGTCTGAAATATCCGGCACTTGCTTCGATGCTCGCACGGACTCGATTTTTATCGAGATCGTAGACCAAAGCCTCATACCCATGTTTCGCTAAAACTTCCGCGATCCCGGTCCCCATCTGGCCGGCGCCAATGACGGCGACGGTAGAAATCTTATTCGCTTTAGGCATGCGGCCTCTCGGTGATGCGTAGGTTGAAGGACGATCTGCGCCGAACAGGCGATGGAAAATTAGAAGAACGCCTGGAGGCCCGTCTGCGCACGCCCAAGGATCAGGGCATGGACGTCGTGGGTGCCCTCGTATGTGTTCACCGTCTCCAAGTTCTGCGCGTGACGCATGACATGATATTCGATCTGAATGCCGTTACCGCCGTGCATATCCCGGGCTTGCCGCGCTATGTCGAGCGCCTTTCCGCAGTTGTTGCGCTTGACGATCGAGACCATTTCCGGAGCCATCCTGTGCTCATCCATCAGGCGGCCGACGCGAAGCGAGCCCTGCAGTCCGAGCGTGATCTCGGTCATCATGTCGGCGAGCTTCTTTTGATAAAGCTGCATCCCTGCAAGCGGTTTGCCGAACTGCTTGCGGTCCAGACCGTATTGACGAGCGCGGAACCAGCAGTCCTCGGCCGCGCCCATGACGCCCCAGGAGATGCCGTAACGGGCACGGTTGAGACAGCCGAAGGGTCCCTTGAGACCGGAAACGCCGGGCAAAAGCGCATCCTCGGTCACTTCAACACTGTCCATCACGATTTCACCTGTGATCGAGGCACGCAGCGAAAGCTTGCCGCCGATCTTCGGGGCCGAAAGGCCCTTCATACCCTTTTCGAGAACGAAGCCGCGTATTTCGTTATTGTGGGCCTCCGACTTTGCCCAGACGACGAAGACATCGGCAATCGGCGAGTTCGAGATCCACATCTTCGAGCCGCGCAATCGGTAGCCGCCGGCGATTTTCTCGGCGCGGGTCTTCATGCCGCCCGGATCGGAGCCGGCGTCGGGCTCTGTCAGGCCGAAGCAGCCGATCAGATCACCCGAGACGAGGCCTGGCAGATATTTCTTCTTCTGCTCGTCGGAGCCGTAAGCGAAGATCGGGTAAATGACCAGCGAGGACTGCACGCTCATCATCGAGCGATATCCGGAGTCGATACGCTCGACCTCGCGAGCAATCAGTCCATAGGCAACGTAGGATGCGTTCGCGGCCCCGTACTCCTCCGGCAGCGTGACACCGAGAAGGCCGGTCTGCCCCATCAACTTGAACAGCTCCGGGTCGGTCGCTTCTTCGAGATAGGCTGCCTCAACGCGCGGCAGGAGTTCGGATTCTGCGAAAGCCGCGGCGGATTCGCGGATCATCCGCTCATCTTCGGTCAGCTGGTCATCGAGCAAAAAGGGGTCATTCCAAGAAAAGGCCAAGATCGTCATCCTCCCGTTGAGGTTTCTCGCAGTTCGATTTGAGGGAATTAGAACCGCTTTTCCGCAACTGGGAAAGCGAGGTTTACTCATCGGCCTATGAGCTATAGTAATAGCTTATGGCAAACCTCTCGCGAAGACTCCTTCCCTCGACTTCAGCTCTCGCGGCTTTCGATTCCGTCGCGCGGCTGAGCACTTTTTCTGCCGCGGCCGAGGAGCTTTCCCTAACGCAAGGAGCCATCAGCCGACAGATCGCCGCGCTAGAGGAACAACTGGGCGTTTTGCTGTTCGAACGCAGCAGCCGTGGCGTCATCCTCACGGAGGCCGGTACAGACTATGCGCGGGCTATTGCCGGCGCTCTGGCGGAAATCCGCTCCGCCTCACTGCAGGCCATGACCAAACAGCATAACGATCAACTCAATCTTGCCATCTTGCCAACATTTGGCACCCGCTGGCTGATGCCGCGTATTCCGCGGTTTGTCGCCAGACATCCTGAGATCACATTGAACTTCGCAACGCGCATCGGGGTGTTCGATTTCGACCGGGACGACATCGACATGGCTATTCATATCGGCCAGCCTGATTGGCCCGGTGCGGAAAGCACATTTCTGATGGAGGAGATGGTAGCACCGGTGGCGTCCCCGTTTTTTCTCCGTTCACATCCCATCTTGAAGGCTGAAGATCTGCTTCGCCTTCCGCTGCTGCAGATGGCATCCCGTCCGGGAGCCTGGAGCCACTTCTTCGAGAGCCTCCAAGTCAACGGCACTCCATCGCAGGCCATGCGGTTCGAACAGTTCAGCAACGTCGCCCAAGCCTGCATCGCCGGGCTGGGGCTCGCGTTGATGCCGCTTTTCCTCATCGACTCCGAGCTTGCGAATGGCCAGCTTGTTCAAGCCTTTCCGCATCAGGTCAAAAGCCCCAGCGCCTACTATGCGGTGGCGCCGCTCAGCAGGAAGGATTTCCGTCCTGTCGCGGCGTTTCGCGCATGGCTTCTGGAAGAAGTCGCGCATTACCAGAAAGGCATTGCCGGTTGATGCAGCCATGCGGTCGCAATAGCAGCCTGTAATACGCGCCCATTCGACCGTTCACTCATGCCCGATTGCACGCGTTCTTGACTCTTCAGCCAAATCCTGCCAGCCTATGCTAACGTTAGCACAAGGAATAGGCATTTGCATCTTCAATTGAGGAAAGCAGGCATGCAGGGAAGACGCCTGACGGCCAGAGCCTTGGTCAAAGACGTTCGGCTTCTCGGCCGACTGTTGTGTGAGGCTATTGAGGCCAGCGACGGCAAAGAGGTCCGCGAGATTGTGGAACAGGTCCGCAGTCTGTCGGTGACAGGCCGCAGAAAGACCAGCCCGCGTTTGAACGACAATCTTGCTCCCTTCTGCGCCGGCATGCCTCCGCGCACTCTGAAGCGCGTGGTCCGCGCGTTCAGCCAGTTCTCTCAGCTCGTGAACATCGCAGAAGACGCTCATCACGCCAGAGCGCAGCGCCTCAGCATCGTCGATGGCGAACCTGCCATGCCGGGGACGATTGCCAGATCGCTTTCCGTTCTGGCTGCCGCCGGAATAGAGGCGAAAGATGTCCGCAACCTGCTTTCTGAAGCTGTGGTCTCGCCTGTATTTACAGCGCACCCGACCGAGGTTCGGCGCAAGAGCGTTATCGACATCGAGCAGGAGCTTGCACGATGCTTGAGCCGGCTCGACCAGGCCGGCCTGACTGCGCAGGAAGTGGATCGATATCAGGAAGATTTGGAAAGAGCGACGACCACGCTTTGGCAAACGAACAGCTTGCGAGGACGGAAATTGCAGGTCGTGGATGAAATCCTCAACGGCCTGTCCTACTATGACAGCACGATTTTCCATGTTATCCCGGAAGTTTATGAGGATCTCGAAAATCAACTTCGAGGCTCACCCTGGAGGTTTGGCCAGGACGCGCTGCCGCCATTCCTGCGCATGGGTTCCTGGATCGGCGGCGACCGGGATGGCAACCCTTATGTCAATGGCGAGACACTGAAGGAGGCGCTCCGGCTGCAGAGCGAGAGGGTTTTTTCTTTCTATCTCGGCGAGCTGCACAGCCTTGGCGCCGAACTTTCCTTGGATGATCGGTATGTAAAGGTTTCGCGGGACCTTCAGCGCCTCGCCACTGACTCTCCCGATAGATCGGAGCAGCGCCGGCAGGAGCCATATCGCCTGGCGATCTCAGGCATCTACGCTCGCCTGGCGGCCACGGCCCGCAAATTCGGCAGCACGGAATTGGTTCGTGAGCCTGTAGCCGCCGCCCCCTCCTACGGGAGCCCCGCCGAATTCGCCGAAGACCTGGCGACGATCAGCAAATCCCTGATAACCAATGGCGCAGAAAAGATCGCCGCTGGAAAACTGCGCAGCCTCCAACGCGCCATAGAAGTCTTCGGCTTTCACCTTGTCAGCCTCGATTTGAGACAGAATTCGGAGGTTCACGAGCGGGTCGTTCATGAGCTTTTCGAGAAGGTGCGCCCCGGCACAGGCTACGAGGCGCTCGCCGAGAACGACAAGATCCGCTTGCTCACCGAGGAACTTCGGTCGTCCCAGCTGCTGGTTACACCGCTTAAGACCTATTCGGCCGAGACGATGTCGGAGCTTTCCGTTCTGCGTGAAGCCGCCGAAGCCCATAAGCGCTATGGCCGCGCCAGCATCCCGAATTACATCATCTCGAAGGCCGGAAGCCTTTCCGACCTTCTGGAGGTCATGGTTCTGTTCCGGGAGGTGGGACTGTTCCGGCCCGATGAGCCCGAAGCAGCCTCCGTCAACATCATACCGCTTTTCGAGACGATCTCGGACCTTCGAAGGTCGCATGAGGTGATGCGGACAGTTTTGGCCATCGAAGCCTATCGGGCGTATCTGGGCGCACTTGGCGGCAAACAGGAGATCATGCTCGGCTATTCCGACAGCAACAAGGATGGCGGTTATCTGACTTCGGGATGGGAGCTCTATAAGGCAGAGATGGCCTTCATTCAGCTCTTCGAACGTGAAGGGATCCGCCTCAGCCTGTTTCACGGCCGCGGCGGTTCCGTCGGCCGCGGCGGCGGCCCAAGCTATGAGGCCATCACCGCCCTGCCCCCCGGCGCCGTTGCCGGCTCGATCCGGCTGACCGAGCAAGGCGAAGTCATTGCAGCGAAATATTCCAATCCAGCACTCGGTCGCCGAAATCTCGAACTGCTGATCGCCGCGACGCTGGAAGCGTCTTTGCTGCCTTCCGACGCACAAGAGCCGGATCCCGAATATCTCGGCGCCATGGAGGAGCTGTCCGACCTGGCTTTTGGTGTCTATCGCTCGTTGGTCTACGAAACCGAGGGATTTGAAAAGTTCTTCTGGGAAGCCACGATCATCGGCGAAATAGCAAAACTGAATATTGGCAGCCGCCCGGCCTCACGCAGCTCGTCTCGTCGCATCGAAGATCTCCGTGCGATACCCTGGGTGTTCGGCTGGTCGCAGAGCCGTATCATGCTGCCGGGCTGGTTTGGATTTGGCTCGGCCGTCAGACACTGGCTGGCCGGACAACCGGACGGGTTGCGAACCCTTCAAAGGATGCATCGGGACTGGCCCTTCTTCCAGACGCTGATCGCGAACATGGAGATGGTGCTGGCCAAAACCGATATGGCGATCGCGGCGCGGTACGTGGACCTCGTCCCTGACACATCCGCCCACGAGAAAATCTTCGCACGCATAAAAGACGAGTGGGAAGCGACGACGGCCGCATTATTCGCCATAACGGAGCAGGCCTCGCTCCTGGAGAATAATCCGGCGCTGAAGCAGTCTATCCATCATCGCTTTCCATGCCTCGATCCTCTTAACCACATGCAGATCGACCTTCTTCGCCGCCATCATGCGGGAGAACGAGATCAGGAGACGGAAGAGGCGCTGCATCTGACAATCAATGGAATCGCCGCCGGGCTGCGAAACAGCGGATAGCTCGCCGCCGAAGCAGGCGGCGCAAGCTTATTTTTCTTGACCTTGGTGAAATTATTGCGCTAACGTTTGCACAAACTGGGAGGAAATCATGACACGGACCGTGCTGTTGACGGACTACGCCTGGCCGGATGACAAGGTCGAGCGCGAGGTGATCGAGAGGGCTGGATTTGTCCTCATCAGCGGCCCTGCCGAGCCGTTGCCCTCTGCCGAGATCGACGCTTTGGCTGCAGAGCATCGGCCGCACGCGATCCTGACCTGCTGGGCCCAGGTCAGCGAGAGGGCCATCGCTGCATCTCCCAATCTCAAGATCGTCGCTCGCCTCGGTGTAGGCCTGGACAATATTGCAGTCGATGCTGCGACCGAGCGAGGAATTTGGGTCACGAACGTTCCCGACTATTGCGTCGCAGAAGTGTCCGACCACGCAATCGGTTTTGCAATTGCCTGGGCCCGCGGCCTGATCCACTTCGATCGCGAAGTTCGCGAAGGCCGCTGGGACCCCGCTTCGGCAAATCTCCGCAGGCTTTCGGAGCTGACCTGCGGCATCATCGGCTTCGGTCGCATCGGCCGTGCGACGGCAGCAAAGATGCAGGCGCTGGGATGCCGCGTGGTGGCGCACGATCCCCATGCCTCCAATGTCCCCGCCGATGTGGAGCTTGCCGACTTCGATACGCTTCTGGCCAAGAGCGATATCGTCATTGTCCATGCGCCGCTTTCGCCGGCGACGCGTCATCTGATCAACAAAGACGCCATCTCGAAGATGCGTCGCGGAAGTCTGCTTATCAACGTCAGCCGAGGCGGCGTCGTGGATACTGCTGCCGTGATCGAGGGCTTGGCCTCCGGCATTCTGAGCGGCGTCGGTCTGGATGTGCTTGAGGATGAACCCCGGGTACCTCAGGAGCTGCTCGCTCATGCCGGGGCGATGATTACGCCGCATGTCGCCTTCTCCTCGGATGCTTCGCTGATCGAACTGCGTCGCCGGGCAGCGGAGGAAGTCGTCAGGGTTCTTTCCGGAGAGATGCCCGAACAACCCCGCAACAGCCCCCGCCGCTAATGCCGCAAGGACACTGGTTTTATGTCTGTAGACGAGACGACGATTTTCGACGATTTCCTGCTGAAGAGCGGCCTGAAGAGCGCTTCCGAGGAAGCGATCTACAAGCCCCTGACGGGTGGTGTTTCTTCAGATATCTATCGCGTGGAGCTCCCCGGCCGGCTCATCTGCGTGAAACGCGCCCTTGCCAAGCTTAAAGTATCTGCCGATTGGCAAGCGCCGGTGTCGAGAAACCTATACGAATGGAACTGGATTTCCTTCGTGGCGGAGCATTTCCCTTCTGCCGTTCCGAAGCCTCTCGCGCACGACGCGCCGTCTGGTGTTTTCGCAATGGAGTTTCTTCCGAGCGACGACTACCCGCTCTGGAAGACCAACCTGCTTCACGGAAGCGTCGACCGAAAGGCGGCAGCGGTCATTGGCCAGCGGATTGGACAGATCCATTCCGTCAGTGCCCGCACACCGGGGTTGCCGGAAAAATTTGACTCCGGATCGAACTTTTATGCTCTTCGGCTAGAGCCTTACCTGGTGGCCGCTGCCGCCAAACATCCTTTCGTCAGCGATCGTCTCGCCGAGCTGGTTGAGCGCACTGCCGGAACAAAGCTGGCGCTGGTCCACGGCGATGTCAGCCCGAAGAACATCCTGTTGGGCAGAAACGGTCCTGTCTTCCTGGATGCCGAATGCGCCTGGTTCGGCGATCCGGCTTTCGACCTGGCCTTCTGCCTGAACCATCTGTTGCTGAAGAAGATCGTTGCCGGAAAGGCGGCATCCGAGCTTGCATCGTCATTCGCGGCCTTGACGGCAGCCTACATGGATCAGGTCGACTGGGAGGATCGGGACGCTCTCGAGGCCCGGGCCGCAAGCCTGCTGCCCGCACTCTTCCTCGCTCGGGTCGACGGCAAATCGCCCGTCGAATACATAACCGACGAATATCAGCGCGAAGCGGTCCGCAAAGCCGCCATCCCGCTGATCGCATCGCCTCCGCAAAAGCTCGCTGACGTGGCGCAGGCCTGGTTTCCGTAAGGAACCCAGGCTTTTCCGGAGCCATACGCTTTTCACGTCAGATGAAAAAGAAAACGCCACCGCGCTGTGTTCGCGATGGCGGATGAAGTCTTGCTCTGCTGCGGCTCAGAACCTGGCGACCCAGCTTTCGAACGCGACCAGGAAGCTCTCGATGAACTTCTGGGTTCCTTCATTGAGGAATACCCCATGGTCGCCCACCAATTTGTCTGCCGTGCTGAGGTAAACCTCAGGCTGGGGCATGGTCGGCACGTTGATGTTGGTCAGGATAACCCGGAGCTGGAGTGCTGCGGCAGCGCCGCCAATCAGACCGGGAGAAGCCCCGGTCACCGCACCGGGCTTATGATCCCATACGCTTTTCCCGAACGGTCGAGAGCCGACTTCGATCGCATTCTTCAATGCCGCGGGTACGGATCTATTGTATTCCGGTGTCACGAAGATTGCGCCATCGCAAGCCTTGATGCGCTCGCGGAAGGACGTCCATTCCGCCGGCGGCGTCTCGGTTTCCAGGTCCTGGTTATAGAGCGGAAGATCGCCGATCGGCACGATTTCCAGGTTCAGCCCGTCAGGCGCTACTTTCTGCATTGCACGGGCAAGCTTCAGGTTGATAGAAGCCTGACGAAGGCTTCCGACCAGGACCGCGATATCTTTCTTGGACATGTTCTCTCTTCTCGCGTGAGGGCGGCGCCGACCGCAGCCGGCGCCGGTGATTGTTATTGGTAGGCGGCAGGAACCGGAGGAATGACCACGTAGTTGCTGAAGCCGCCATCGCGTTCGCCGATCCCGGAAATGGCTTCATTCACCCGCTCGAGCGGATAGATCTTGTGCTCGAGATAGGAGAGGTCGAGCGCGCCGGTGCGGACCATGTCGGCCATTTCTTGCCCCTGGGCAGCGCTGAACCAGTTGGAGCCGATGAGCTGAACTTGCTCGTCCATCAACCACTTCACATCGACCGGAACATCTTCCGCCACGCCGCCAACGACAACCACACGGCCGCCTCGACGAACGCCGCGCATGGAGTCGACCACGGTCGCAGCGGGAGCTCTCGCGCCCAGCGCGCTGATAACAAAATCCACTCCCTCGCCACCGGTTTGGGCCTTTGCCCATTCTCCCGTCGAGCCCTCGCCGAGCATGATCGTGTCGATGCGGTCGGGAGCGATGGCCTTGATGCGGTCCATCAGCTCCTTGTTTCTGCCGGTGCCCAGAATTTTGGAGAGGCCCATCGCAAGAGCGAGCTTGGTGGCCGCGACGCCGAGCGTGCCGGTAATCCCGTCGATGAGGCAGACCTGGCCGGGTCCGGCCTGTGCATTCTTCAGGGCGCCGTAGGATGTGCCGAGATAGCCGAAGCGGCCGGCCTGTTCGAAGCTGAGATTGTCCGGCAGGCATACGAGTGAATATTCCGGGGCGGTCATGTATTGGCTGAAGCCGCCGTAGGGATAAAGATCGAAGATTCGTTGACCATCACGGCTGGTGCTGAAGTACCCGTTCAAGGTGTAGTAGCGGCATTGGCTGCGGTTGCCTGACCGGCACGCCTTGCAGGAACCACAGGATCTGAGAGGGCTGACATAGACACGATCGCCAATTTTGACATTGGTGACCGCCTCGCCCACTTCGGCGACGACCCCGGCCGGATCCAGGCCGAACACTGCCGGAAACTTCGGCAGCGGCTGGTGGGGAAACCAGGTTGGCCAGTTATTGATGACGTTGGCCATGTTGGGCACGATGCCGCAAGCCCTGACCTGCACCAGGACATCGTTGGGCCGGGGCGCGGGAACCGGAATCTCATCCAGCGACATCGGCTGATGCAGAGCATGCAGCCGAGCAGCGATCATAGTTTTAACCATTAACTCCTCCATGGGACATCGGTCGGACCGTGCCCGACCGAATGCATTTTTTTGTTTCAGACAGGTGCGCTGCAGTGCCGAGCGGCATTCGTCAGGGGACCAGGAACTCCTTTCCAGCCGGTCGGAAGTCCGCCGGCCAGACAGTCACCCAGTCCTTCCCTTGAACCTGCTTGAGCTTTGTCGATGGCTTCCCGGCATTGAACTTGCCGTCGAAAGTCCTTGGCCCGACGACCGTCTCAACCGCATTCGAGCGCAACCATGCAGCCATCGCGGCGTCGTCCAGCTTCCCTGCCCCTTCGGCTGCTGCCGCAAGGATTTGCCACGCAGCATATTCGACGGCGGCCTGATACTCGGTGCGCGGATAGGGGAAGCCTGCCGCCTTCGCCTTGCTGCCATAAGCGCTTACGAACTCCTGGGCGCCGTGATACTTGAGGAACGGTTCGTGCTCCTCGAACCAGGTCAGCGAGGTCAAGCCATTCGCTTTGGGGTGGGCTGCGGTCGGGCCGGGTGCCGGGAACAGGTAGAACTGATTCCTTGGTTGGTAATCGATCCGGCTCATTGCATCGAGAAGCTGCACTGCCTCCATGCCGATCGCACCGGACCACAGCAGATCCGGATCGGCCGCCTTGATGCGGTTTGCGATTGCGCCGAAGTCCTTCGTGCCGAATTCGTATTCGAGGTCCAGCACGCTTTTGATGCCACGCTTGTCGGCAACCTGCTGACCGCCCTTGGCGATCGTCAGAGCCGACGGGAATTTGCTGGTGACGAAGGCGATCGTCTTGGGAGGGGTCGGCAGGCTGGCATAGGCATCGAGAACGACTTCGGTGTCGGTCAATTGCGGCTCCGCCCCGATCGGAAGCGAGGGGAACTGCAGCGGATAGGGTGCGAGGCTTGGGTCGCCAAGGCTGCTCTGAACGAGCATCTTCTTGAACCGAGCGGCAACACCCATTGCTGCGATAATCGACGACGTGCCGTAAGGTCCCATCAGGAGATCGACCTTGTCGGCGGTCACCAGGCGCTCGTAAAGGGTTCGCGCATTGGCGGGAAGCGATTGGTCGTCAAGAAGGACGAACTCCACCTTCCGTCCGAGAATACCGCCTTTGGCGTTGATCTGTTCGACGAACACCTCTGCCGCGAGCTTATGGATTGCGCCGACGCCCGCAAGCGGACCTGTCAACGGCAGCGTTCCGCCGACGCGGATCGGTCCCTCCTGGGCGAAAACCCTCGGCATCGAGCTGAAAGCTGCCACGGCGGCCGCAGACCCGAGAAATGCACGTCTATTCAGTTTAATGGATTTCACACTCATCTCATCCTCCCAAGTGCTTCCGGCATGTCATCGCGCTCACGGGCTCGCGGCGCGTCAGTCTCCTGCCGCCGGCGGCAGCTTTCAGCTCTTCGCGAGCCCTTCTGCGTATCGTTCGAGCGTCATCGGGTTCGGCATTTTCTCGGGATGCTCCAGCGGTACTCCCGCAAATTCGCTGGCCTCGAAGAACCATTTCGAGACGGCCGGCATTCCCCAATGGACATTGGTGCTAAGGGATGCCGCGTCCCAGCGAATGGGCTCCAATTCCGCATCTATCGTGGTGTAGTGATTGTTGAAGAACTCCACCCGGTGCCCATCCGGATCGCGCAGATAGACGAAGAGGACTCCCGATGGACCATGACGTCCGGGCCCGCGCTCAATGCTGTCTCCATATCCGTAACGGCTGGCAAAATCGCATACGGCGAAGATGTCGCTGCTTTCGGGAACCGTATAAGCAAAATGATGCAGCTGCGGGCCGATGCCGGGCACCAAGGCCAGGTCGAGACAGACACCTTTGCGATACATGAAGTTCGCAATGAGAGTGTCGCCCGCTGCTATATATTCCGAAGTCCGGAAGCCGAGTTCGCCGTAGAAAGCGCTGAGACCCAGCGGATCCGCAACCATGATCTGGCAATGGTCCAGGCCCTGGGCTCGGGCGCCACGATGTTCATGCACTGCGAGAAACTTGCGGGGATGGACGCTCATGCTGGAGCAAAGCTCGATGCGAGCGCCCGACGGATCGCTGACAAGCAGTGTCCGCCCTTGGTTTCGAACCTCGACCCATTCTGCCGGAAGGCCCTTCTCCTCGAAGAAGACCTTGGCCTTATCCAAGTCCTCCTCCAGGAACACCCGATAACCTATCCGCCTGCACGCCGGCTTGTCGCCGGCGGGTGCGAGGACGAGACTGTGGTGGCAGGCCTCGGACAGCCCGCGAAGGTAGGAAACACCATCCGTGAATTCTGTTTCGACGAGGCCGCCGACATTGACATAGAAGTCTCGGCTACATCCCACATCGTTGACTTCAAGCACGACGTGACTGAAGCGCGTGATGTTGAAGGGAGGCTTCAAATTAACAGCCGGAAGCATGTTATCCTCGTTTGGTTTTGCTAACGTTAGCATAAAACGGCCGGGTATTTTGTCAATGCCTGTTTTGCGCAAGACCCGCATCCGGCCCCATCCAAATCCTAACTTACAGCAGCAACAGCGGCTGGCTTTTCAGCCAGGTCCAGCGCCGACCATCCGGCGAACGAAGCCTCTTTTCCAAGCGCCTCCTCAATCCGGAGAACCTCGTTCCACTTGGCCATTCGCTCGGAGCGGGAGAACGATCCGACCTTGAGCTGCTTGGCATCCCAGCCGACCGACAGATGGGCGATCGTCACATCTTCCGTCTCCCCGGATCGCGCCGAAACGATCGTCCGAAAGCCCGCCTTCTTGGCAACGGAGAGCGCCTCGAAGGTCTCGGTGATGGTGCCGGCCTGGTTCGGCTTGATCAGAACCGCGTTGGCGCTTTTATCCTTGATCGCTTCGCTTACCCGCGCCGCGTTCGTCACAAAGAAGTCGTCGCCGATGATCTGGCATCTGGAGCCGTAGCGGGCGGTGAATTCCTTGAAACCGTCCGCATCGTCCTCGGCGAGCGGATCCTCGATGGAGACGATCGGGTAGGCCTTCAACCAGCCGCCGAGCATGTCGATCATCTTGGCCGTATCGAGCTGCCGCCCCTCCAGTGCCAGCGAGTATCTGCCCTCTCGGCCGAATTCGGAAGCCGCTATGTCAAGCGATATCACGACCTCGCCGCCGGGCCTCAGACCGGCAGCCTCAATCGAACGCACCAGGGCATCGAGTGCTTCTTCATTGCTGGTGAAGGCTGGCCAGTAACCTCCCTCGTCCGCCACGCCCTGAAGTTTGCCGGCGCGCTTCATGATGTCCCCCGCAGCGCGATAGACCTCGGCAGTCCATTCCAAGGCTTCCGAGAAAGTCGAGGCGGCGGGGCACATGATCATGAAATCCTGGACGTCTACCCGGCGCGCCGCGTGCGCGCCGCCACCGAAAATCTGGATTTCCGGCAGTGGCATGGTTATGGCGTTGCCGGAGCCCGCGAGATACCGCCAGATCGGTTGATCGGCCGCAGCCGCCGCGGCGTGGAGCAGCGCCATCGACGTTGCCACCGACGCATTTCCACCCAGCCTGCTCCGGTTCGGTGTGCCATCGAGCGCGATGATGGCGCCGTCCAGTTCGGCTTGATCCTTGGCATCGCGGCCAACCAGCAACTTGGCGATTTCGCCGTTGACGGAGGCAAGGGCTTTGTTGATCCCCAAGCCGGCAAGAGCGCTGCCGCCGTCTCGAAGATCGAGAGCTTCGCCGGTGCCGGTCGATGCACCGGCTGGCGCGATCGCCCGGCCGATCGCGCCGGAGGCCAGCTCGATCTCTACCTCGACAGTGGGCCGGCCACGGGAATCCCAGACGCGACGGCCCTGCACTTTTCGGATTTCGGTGTTGTTCATGTTCAGTTGGTCCACAAGGTCAGATTGAGATTTGGATCATTGAGGCTCACAGGCCGTCATCGTAATCCGTCGTATCGGGGGTCGGTGCGCCAACCAGCACCACGGCGATGGTTGCCGGCCTGTCGCTTTTGTTTCGCCAGGCGTGACGGGTGCCGTTCTGCACGAAGGCGTCGAACTGGACCAAGCGGGTCTCATTACCATTGTCGAGCTCCATCCAGATCTCGCCGTCGAGAACGATTCCATAGTCGACGGTAGGCGTTTGATGTTTGCCATCCGGCTCGAAGCGTTCGGCCAAGCCGGGGCTGACCGCAAGGTTCTCCGCCATAGCCGCCGGACCATCGAAATCCGGAGACATAAAAACGGAGTCTGGTGGGAACGTTAGCACTAAAAAGCGCGTTTCGCCCGGCTCAGGAACGAAGCTCGTCACCAAAGGAGTTGGATCAGTTCCGTTGAACGGAACGGCTGTGGAAGCCGAAGTCGCCCAAACCATCCGCGACACCAGACCTGGGACGGTCCTGAATATGTCAGTGCGCGGAACGGCGCGGTCCTCAGCAAACCTGGCAATACCCTGACTGCTGTGTTCCGTCACGACGCGGCGAACATGCACGGGAACTCTCCCGCTCGAATTTTCAGATACCAAGATACGCCTCCCTGATGCTTGGATCATTGATGAGAACCTCGGGCGCTCCGGAGGCCGTCACGCGGCCTTGCTCGATCACGTAGGCCTGATGGGCAATTTCAAGCGCCTTGTTCACATTCTGCTCGACGAGCAGCACGGCTACGCCCCGCTCGTTGATCATCTGGATGATTTTGAACATTTCTCCGACGATCAAAGGCGACAGCCCGAGCGACGGTTCATCCATAAGCAGCACGCGCGGCTTGGCCATCAGCCCGCGGCCGATGGCAACCATTTGCTGCTGCCCACCCGATAAGGAGCCGGCCAGCGAATCCTGACGCTCTTTCAACACAGGGAAAAGCTGAAACACCTCTGCGAGCGTCGCATCGCGCTCCGCACGAGCCTGGGAGCGGTATGCACCCAGCAACAGGTTGTCCAGGACCGTCATCGCCGTGAAGAGGCGCCGCCCTTCCGGGACCACGGCTATGCCGTAATCGCAGACCCGATGGCTGGGCACTTTGGAAACGTCGTTGCCCTCGATGACGATCCTTCCCTTGTGCGGCCGAAGAATGCCGGCGATGGCATTTACCAGCGTCGTCTTTCCCGCTCCGTTCGGGCCGACGACCGAAACGATCTCGCCCGGCCCTACACTGATAGACAGGTCCCACAGAGCGATCGCGTCTCCGTAGCCGACCTCGATCTTATCGACCTCAAGCAGCATGACTGCCTCCCAGATATACGCTGACCACTGCCGGATCTCGCATCGTTTCGCCTGGATGCCCAAGCGCCAGAACCTTGCCTTGATCCAGCACCGCGACACGGTCCGCCAGTGCGACAACCGCACGCATGAGGTGTTCGACGAAGATGATCGTCGTACCGCCGGATTTGATCCGCTTGATCATTTCGACCGCATGGTCGACCTCGGCCGGATTCAAGCCGCAAAGCACCTCAT
Organism: Rhizobium sp. M10; assembly: GCF_002531955.1. Lineage (NCBI taxonomy): Bacteria > Pseudomonadati > Pseudomonadota > Alphaproteobacteria > Hyphomicrobiales > Rhizobiaceae > Rhizobium > Rhizobium sp. M10. The sequence continues at coordinate 15,884 of NZ_NWTA01000003.1, forward strand.
CGAGCAGGAGCAGACGTGGTTTTGCGGCCAGCGCCCTGGCGAATTCGACAAATTTTCGGTCATGCAGGTTCAAGGCTTCCGGAAGCACGTCGGCCTTATCGGCCAGGCCGGTGAAGGCGAGCGCCTCCCCGGTGGCTGCATCGACAGCAGCCGCGCCCATGCCGTCGGCGCTGCCGAATTTCGCGCAGAGCCGAACGTTTTCGAGGACCGTCAGATTGTCGAACAGGCGCGGGATCTGATAGGTGCGCGCCACGCCCTGCTGCGCGATCAGATGCGGCGATCGACCGGAAATCTCCTCGCCTTCCAGTGTGATTTTACCCGAGGTCATGGAGTAGTGACCACTGATCATGTTGATCAGGGTGGACTTGCCGGACCCATTTGGCCCAACCAGAGCCAGGATTTCGCCCCGTCGGACCTCCAAAGTCACGCCGGTCAAGGCACGGATGCCGCCAAAGGATTTGGTGACATCCTCGCATTTGAGAAGCACCGGACCGGAACCTGCTTGGGCTGAAGGCGCGAACTGCGTGACGACCTGAGCAAACCCCATCGGTGCGCCAGCTCCGCTGCGCCTGTCGGCAAACCTGCGAACAAGACTGGGAACGATGCCGGACGGCAGCACCAGGATGACGACGATCAGCGCAAGAGCCACACCCGCACGGCCGAATTCCGCATGAGCGCCGCTGACGATGGCGCTTTGCATCACGGTGATGATCACCGCACCGATCGCAGGTCCAGCCCAATGGCGGGCTCCACCAAGAATGCTCATGAGCACGACATAGAGAGGAACGGTCACCGCAAACGTTTCGCCAACGGTGACGTAGCCGACATATACGGCGTGGATCGCCCCCATTGCACCGGCAAGCGCCGACGAGACCGCAAACGAAATCAGCTTATAGCGGAACGTCGGAACGCCTTTCACTTCTGCGACGTCTTCATCGTCGTGGATTGCCAGCAAGCCCTGACCGAATTTGCTGTGAAAGATGAAATAGGATGTCGCCAGCGCAACAAGGGCCGCAATGAACCCGAACATGTAGAGGGAGCCGGACGCCGTTGCGCCGATCATCGGGATTTCGATCCCTGAAAGGAACACGCCTGTGCCCGAATCGAGCGCGGTGTTCGACACAATGGCCGCGACGACAAACGTCACCGACAGCGTCAACAGCGCGAAGAACTCGCCGCGCAGAGCACCCGAGCGAAAGACAACCAGTCCAATCAGAACGGCGACCACGGCCGCAAGCAGGGCCGCGGCAGGTATCGTCGCGACGAAGGGCCACGACAGCTGCGTCGTCAGCGTGGCCGTCGTATAGACCCCGATACCGAAAAATGCAGCGTGACCAAAACTCCAGTAGCCCGTGTAGCCGCTGAGGATACCCCAGCTCGTTGCCAGCACGACCCAGAAGAAGATGATGTACAGATAGGAAAGGTAGTAATCCGCCATTCCCAGGTAAGGCAGCGAGGCGAGGATCGCCACGACAGGCGCTGTAATCAGGAGCTTTTTCATGGTCAAATCACCGGTTTGCGCAGGAGGATGACGATGAGCACGCTGAATGCGACGAGCGGCGCCCAAGCGGGGTTCACGACGGACATGGTAAGGCTCTCGGCCACACCGATCAGCATTCCGGCGCCCAGCGCGCCAATAGGGCTGCCCAATCCTCCAATGATGGCGACAGCAAAGACGACCCCGATCCAAGCCTCGATTTGAGATGGAGCCAGAGTTCCGATCAGGGCGATAAAGACCCCGGCGATCCCCGCTGTCGCCGAGCAGAGGCCGGCCAGAATGTATGACACGCGCGTCGAATTGATTCCGAAAGCCGACGCTACGGGAGCGTCATGGGCGGCGGCGCGCAATGCCTTGCCGAGCATTGTCTTGTTCAATGCGTACCAGGCCGCTCCGGCAAGCACGCCGGCGCAGGCAAAAGCAGAAAGCTCCAATACGGGCACGAAGATCGGGCCGAGCCGTATGGTGGTCTGCGCATAGGGCGTTTCGTAGCGAAGGAAATCGGCCGACCAGATCCATTGGATCAACGACTCGATCAGGATTGTGACGCCGAAGGTCACAAGTAGAGAGGCGAATTCCTTCACCTTGAAGCGCACGAACACGCTGTGCAGCACAATGCCGAGCGCGAAGAACAGCGGAGCGATCAGAAGAGCGCTCAAATATGCCGGAACGCCATGGACGGTACCGAGCTGGTAGGTCAAGTAGGCACCGAGGAATGCCAGCGCGAAGTGGCTGAGATTCACAAGCTTCAACAGGCCCCAGCTCAGGCTGAGACCCATCGCCAGCAGGCCATAGATTCCGCCCAACAAGACACCGCCAACAGCGGATTGCAGGAAAAGAGCGACGGTCATGAGGATCTACGTCCCTCTGCGGACATGATCAACGCCGGGAACACCAGAATATCCACGTTATGCCTCCTCCCGTTTGCGCTAACGTTTGCACAAACATTCGTCCCACAGCACGGCTCTCATGTCAACGGCCTTAAAGAAGTTAATTGATTGTCAAGCGCCTCTGCGCGCCCAGCACCACCGGTGCGGCAAGCCCGTTCGAGAAGATTAAGCATCTGAAAGGTTTTTATTTTACATGGCGATTGGTCGCCGCACCCGGGCGTCGGGGGCGAAAATTAAATGATTGCTACTTAAACGGTATGAGAGGTTTGACAACTGCGATGTCAGTGCTATCGTTGGCCAAAACAATCATTCCGAGCCAAGCACAATGGTAACAATTAAAGACATCGCGGCGATCCTTCAAGTTTCCCCCTCGACCGTGGGCCGCGCTCTTGCCGACGATCGCCGCATCAGCGCTGAGATGAAGCGAAAGGTGAATGAAGCCGCAGCGCAAGCGGGGTACGTTGCCAATCGTGCTGCTCGCATGATGCGCGGGGTGCAGAGTAATCTCGTCGGGCTGATCGTTCCAGATATCCGGAACAGCTTTTATTCGACGATTGCCCACGCTCTCTCGCAGTGCCTTCTTTCGGCGAATTATCAGCTGACCTTGTGCGAAACCGATGACGACAGAATGCACGAGCTTCGCCACATCAAGGAACTAACGAGCGCCAACGTCGCCGGGATCATTCTGGTCCCGAGCGCAAAACCTCATCCCGATTCCGCGCGAATCCTGAAGATGACACCTCACATCCAATTGCTGCGAAGGGCACCGCTGCTCGGCGACCAATGGTTTGGGATTGATGACCGACGGGCGCTTTACGAGAGCACGGAACACATCATCAACGCAGGTCACAAACGGATCGCTTACATCGGCGGCACGGAAGAACTGCCCACCGGCGCGGCTCGCGTGCAGGGTTTCCGGGACGCGGTGAAAAGCTCCGGCCAAGCGATCACCGTGCATGAGGAGCTTGGCGCGCCCTCCTCGCCCGAATTCGGACGGGAAGCCGTGCGTCGCCTTCTTTCCCTAAAGGATCGACCGACGGCGCTTGTGATCGGCGCGGTGCAAAATACCTCCGGCGTCATCGACGAAATCCAGGACCAGGCCCTGAGCGTTCCCCGAGATATTTCGGTCGTCGGATTTGGTGATGAGCTTGGGTATCGATGGTGGGGTCCGGGACTGACGACGGTCCAATTGCCCGTTTCGGAGCTGGCAACCGCCTGCGGGCTTTGGTTCCTGCACCACCTTCAGAACAAGGGTGATCTCAGTAAGCCCTACAGCTTCATCTCTCCGCCCCACCTGGTCATCCGCGGTAGCACGGGCACTCCGTGAAAAGCCGGCAGCGGTCGATCTCCCGCAGCAAGCGGAATCAGAGAGAGGCGCCCGTCCCGTGACACGCACCTCTCTTCGATCGGCTGCGATTCATCCCGCATCCAGGGCCGGACGCTGAAAGCTCTGGAATTATCTTGATGAGCGCCGCCAAGACCATACGGCAAGCCGAGGCGGCGCTGGTTGGGCGCCGCCGGCCTGCTCAGCGATATCCCTCTTCAAGATCGATCTTCAGCGCGCCCATCAGGCGAACACCGGAATTGTACCAGGCGACATTGATCGAGAGCTCGACAAGCTGCTTTTCCGACAGAAACTTTGCGACTCCGTTCCACACTTCATCGGAAACATCGACGTCCAGCGTGGACTCCTTGGCAAAGGCCATCACAGCCTTTTCCTGCTCGTCAAAGAGATCCGAGGTCTCGAAGTGCGCGATTGCATGGAACTGCTCCTCCGTCAGGCCGGCCTTGAGCCCATGAGAATGATGATGCTTCACCTCGTACTCGGAGTTTGTGCAGTACCCGACCGTTAGGATGGCCATCTCCCGCAGCTTCGGGCTGAGGTCAGCCGCCCGCACCGCATTGGCATAAGTGAGGAAATCGCCGAGGATCGCGGGAGCGTTGGCGAGCGCCAGAAAGATGTTTCCGGTCGGAACCTTCCTCTCCTTCAGCAGACGCTCATTGAGCGCAGGTTGTGTCTCGGCCAACTCGGTATTCGAGACATATTTTACTCGTGCCATTTCTCCACCCTCAACTTCACCTGGACAAATCTCCCTGTTCAACGTGGCCCGATGCGGAACCAGTCTTTGCAACAGGTGCTAACGTTAGCATTAATAGCATTGGTAATTCTGAGGTCAATCAGAAATTTTCGCGCCGCGGCGGACCCCCTATAAGAGATTCCGCTAGTGCGATGCCGCAACCACCGGATTTTTCAGAACACCGATACCGGGAATTTCCACCTCGAGTTCGTCGCCGGGAACGATCGGCCCAACGCCCGCAGGCGTACCGGTCATGATTACATCACCGGGCAACAGCGTCATGAAGCGGCTCAAATAAGCAACGATGTCAGCAACGGAATAGACCAGGTCTCGCGTATTTCCCGCCTGTTTGACGGCGCCGTTCTGACGAAGGATGACGTCAAGATTGGTCGGATCGAGATCGGTAACGATGGCCGGCCCCAACGGTGCAAAGGAGTCGTAACCCTTGCCTGCCAGCAGGCAGCCAAACTTGCTTTCCTGCCGCTGTATGATGCGGTCGCTGATATCGTTTCCGCATGTGTAGCCAAGCACATGCCGCAACGCATCTTCCTTGCTGATGTGGCGTCCGCCTCTGCCTATGATGGCGACCAGCTCAGCTTCGTAGTGGACGATTTCGCCATCGCTCGGATATTCGATGGCATCTCCATTGCCGCTCGCCGCGGTGCTGGGTTTCATGAACAACACCGGAAGCGTCGGCTGCTCCTTTCCGGACTCGTCGGTGTGCTGTCGGTAATTGTAAGCGACCCCAAATATCCGGGGCCGTTCCACTGGGCACAGCAGACGGACGTCGGAAAGGTGATCCTCCTTCCCCGTCCGCTCGATACCTTCGAACGGTTCGCCGGCTAAGCGATCGATCCTGCCCTCACTTTCGACCCCATAGTAAATTCCGTCGACGGACCGGTAGCGCACAAGCTTCATGTTGATCTCCATTTTTGCTAACGTTAGCGCAACCGGCTGACCTCGTCAACGCGCCCTGTTCCCTCCCGTTGCCTTGGCCATCATCCGCTCGGAAATCGAATTCGATTGTCATAGTTACGCGCATAAACCGCGCGGGCCTGGCTCACCGGTCATTGCAGCATTGCAGCATTGCAGCGCATATGTAAGGTGGCCGCGTTCATGCGGAGACTGAATCGTTGATGACGACGGCGGACTATATCGCTCTGGCCTTCTTTGCCTGTGTCTGGGCGGGTTATTCCTGGCTGTTGAAGGGCCGCACCTTCTTCGGCCGCACCAGCCTGACCCATGCGATGACCGAACGGCGGCGAGATTGGATCTACAATTCGCTGCGCCGCGACCTGAAGATGATCGACACGCAGATCATGGCCGGCCTGCAGAACGGCACGGCCTTTTTCGCCTCCACCTCGATTTTCGCGATCGGCAGCTGCTTCGCCCTGCTCGGCGCGACGGAGAAGGTCGACGCCGTCTTTGCCGACCTGCCCTTCGTCTTCCACAGCGGGCATGCCGCCTTCGAGATGAAGGTCGGCGGTCTTGCGGCGCTTTTCGGCTATGCCTTCTTCAAGTTCGGCTGGTCCTATCGGCTGTTCAACTATTGCACCATCCTTTTCGGTGCCATCCCGATGATGCGCGACACGGAGAGCGACGTCATCGCCGCCGAGCGCGCCGCCGAACGGGTCATCCGCATGAATGTCATCGCGGGCAGCCATTTCAACGAAGGTCTCAGGGCGATCTTCCTCTCGATCGGCTATCTCGGCTGGTTCATCAACCCTTATGTCTTCATGCTGACGACGGCGATCGTCATCTTCGTGCTGACACGGCGGCAGTTCTTCTCGGAGGCACGGCTGGCGATCATGGATGCCGGCCCGCCATCCAATCTTCACCTTTCCGCTCTTCGCCGCGACATGCCGTCGAACGACGGAAATGATCTGACCGGGAGACTTTGATGACCATGCCGGCAATGCAGGCCGATGCGGCGGCAAGACCGCCACGCATCGGTCTACTGGATACGGCGCGCGGCATCGCGCTGATCGCCATGGCGAGCTACCATTTCTCCTGGGACATGGAGTTCATGGGATATCTCGCGCCGGGCACGGCCGAGACCGGCTGGCTGAAGATCTATGCCCGGGCGATCGCCACGACCTTCCTCTTCATCGTCGGCGTCAGTCTGGTGCTTTCCAGCACGCCGACGATTCGCTGGCCGTCCTTCTGGAAGCGTTTCGGCATGATTGCCGCGGCAGCCGCGGCCATTTCGATCGTCACCCGCATCGCGATGCCGGACGGGTGGATCTATTTCGGCATTCTGCATTGCATCGCGGCGCTCACGCTCATCGGCATCGTTTTCATCCGGCTGCCGCTCGCCGTCACGCTCGTCGTCACATTGGCACTCCTGGCCGCCTGGATCATCGACAATTTCGGCACGCCGGGCCTGCTGCGCTCGTCCTTTTTCGATCCGCGATATCTCGCCTGGATCGGCCTTGCCGAAATGCCGCAACGATCGAACGACTACGTGCCGCTGTTTCCCTGGGCAACGCCGTTCTTTGCCGGACTGAGCGTCGCCTCGATCGCCATCAGAACCGGTCTGCCGCACCGGCTTGCCGCTCTTGGCACCGGCTCCTGGTGGCCGGCGCGGCTTGGCCGCCACAGCCTTGCCTTCTATCTCATCCACCAGCCTGTGCTGATCGCCATCGCCTACGGGCTTTCCCTTCTCGTCCCGCCGCCGACGCCGGATCCGGCGGAAACTTACCTAAGGCAATGCAACTCCACTTGCGTGATGCAGCAAGGTGAAGCGCTCTGCCGCAGTTTCTGCCAGTGTACGCTCGGAAAATTGCAGGCCCAAAACCTGTTGATCCCACTGCAGGCAAACGAGATCGACGTCCAGAAGGATGAACGGGTGCAGACGCTCGTCACCGAATGCAGCGCCGAGGCGGAATAGGGACCGACGAAGGCTCTGCCCCCGTTATCAGGTGGTGACGCCGATTTCGGCGAGGCGGCCGAGGCAGGCTTCCTCGATATTGTCGAGTTCCGTCAGCGTGTCGTCTATATCCTTGCGCTTCTGGCGCAGGTCCTCACGCTTCTCGTCGACGCGCTTCATCAGAAGCTTCAGCTGGCCGAGTTCGCCCGGCGGCTCCTTGTAGACCTGGATGATCTCGCGAATTTCCGCGATGGTGAAACCGATCCGCCGCCCGCGCAGGATTTCGCCAATCAGCCGGCGGTCCGCCGGCCGGAACAGCCGGGTGCGCCCTCGCCGCTCCGGATGGATCAGTCCCTCGTCCTCGTAGAATCGGAGCGTGCGCGTCGAGACACCGAATTCGCGCGTGAGCTCCGTTATGCTATAATATTTGTTCACCGGCATGTGTTCCCCGTCGTCGAACCGGCAATAATATTGACTTTTACGTAATAGTCAATTTCAGCCACCATTCAGATGCCGAACCACCAGGTCGCGATACCGAGAAAGGCGAAAAAGCCGGTACAGTCGGTCACCGTCGTGACGAAGACCGAGGAGGCGATGGCCGGGTCGGCCCCCATCTTGTCGAGCAACAGCGGCAACAGGATGCCGGCAAGGGCTGCCGCCATCAGGTTGATGATCATCGCCGCCGCGATCACGCCGCCGAGCTGGTAGTCGTGGAACCATGTGCCGGCAATCGCACCCATGATCGTCGCGAAGATGACGCCGTTGAGGATGCCGACGCCCGCCTCTCTGCGGATAATGCGGCCGGCATTGTAGATGTCGAGATCGCGGGTGGCGAGCGCGCGCACCGTCACCGTCATCGTCTGCGTGCCGGCATTGCCGCCCATCGAGGCGACGATCGGCATCAGCACCGCAAGCGCGATCATCTTCTCGATCGAGGCGTCGAACAGCCCGATGACGCTGGCCGAGAGCATCGCCGTGCCGAGATTGATCAATAGCCAGAGGAAACGCGAGCGCGCCGTCGAAAGCACATTGTCGGACAGCTCTTCGTCGCCGACGCCGCCGAGGCGCTTGATGTCCTCGTCCGCTTCCTCATGGATGACGTCGACGACGTCGTCGATGGTCAATACGCCGACCAGCCGGCCGTTTTCGTCGACGACGGCGGCCGAGAGAAGGTCGTATTGTTCGAAGAGCTGGGCGGCCTCTTCCTGGTCCATCTCGGCAGGAACCGGATGGTTGGTTTCACGCATGATCTGCTCGATCTTCGTCTGCCGCTTGGTGCGCAGGATCTGATCGAGATCGACGGCGCCGAGCAGCTTGAAGGTCGGATCGATGACGAAGATCTGCGAAAAGGAATATGGCAGATCCTCCTCGTCGCGCATGTAGTCGATCGTCTGGCCGACCGTCCAGAACGGCGGCACGGCGACGAATTCCGTCTGCATGCGGCGCCCGGCCGAACTTTCCGGATAGTCGAGCGCCCGGCGCAGCCGCACGCGCTCGGTAAACGGCAGTTGCGCAAGGATCTCTTCCCGGTCTTCCTTGTCGAGATCTTCGAGAATGTAGACGGCATCGTCCGAATCGAGCTCGCCGATCGCCGCGGCGATCTGCTCGTTCGGCATCTGGTCGACGATTTCGCGGCGGATCGCCTCGTCGACCTCGGTCAGCGCCGTCATGTCGAAATCTTCGCCGAGCAGGCGCACCAGCGCCAGCCGCTGATCCGGCTGGATCGATTCCAGCAGGTCGCCTATTTCGGATTCATGCAGGCGGGCAACATTCTGGCGCAGGAACAGCGTATCGCGATCGGCGATCGCGGCGCCGACGAGGGCCAGGAAATCGCCGCGGACATTGCCGTCCTCGTCGTAAATATCCGCTTCCTCGTCATCGCGCCGGCGAGTGCGGTCTTCCGTATCGGTCGTCGTCATCTGCCGCCCTCGCACCTGGTTCGAATTTCAACGACTGCCGCGCCGCATTCGCAAATGTCGGCCGAAAACACATTGTCAACAAGCGGATAGTAAATCCCGCGCAAGGCTTCCCGCAGTCGGAATTTCTGCTCCTGCTAGCTCAAAGCATCCCTGCCGTAAAGCGCCAAACCGCGCTTCTTGATGACAATAGCTACGACCGGCGATAGTTTCCCGTCGTTCAAACCGAGAAAGCCCGCTTCATGCCCGTCCGTCCGATCCTGCGTTATCCGCATCAGGCGCTGAACACCGTCTGCGCGCCGGTGACGGCCTTCGATGCGTCGCTGGCCGCGCTGGCCGACGACCTGCTGGCGACGATGCGCGCAGCCCCCGGCGTCGGCATCACCGCCGCCCATATCGGCGTCTTCCTTCGTGTGACGGTGCTCGAACTCGACATGGCCGACGGCGTGCGCCTCTATGTCAATCCTGAGATCACCTGGCGGTCGCAGGAGACGATGATCCATGCCGAGGGCAGCGTCTCCATGCCAGGCGCCACCGACGAAGTCACACGCCCGCGAGCGATCCGATTCCGCTATCAGGATGCCGACGGCAAGATGCACGACGCGGCCGCCGAAGGTTTCCTCGCCATTTGCATCCAGCACGAGGTCGACCAGCTCGACGGCATTTTCTGGCTGCAGCGGCTTTCGAGGCTGAAGCGCGACCGCCTCGTCAAAAAATGGGAGAAGACGCAAGGCTGACAAATCGCCCGTCGCGCCGAACCATTCGCCCCTGTCGGCGTTCTCCCGCAGAGAAACAAGGAGCGACCATAATGGCAAGGATCGGTGACAAGACCCCGATTTCACGCGAGGCCCCCGAGCTTTCCCGTGAGGAAGATTATCGCGACCTCGAAGAACGCAATCTCGACGATGGCTGGCCCTATGCCGACGGCACCGCTGCCAGCGACCCGGCCAACCGCCCCTACGGCGAGACCAAGGCAAATTTCGACAGCGATCCCAACCAAGGCTTTCGCATCGACGGCACGGATAAGGACGGCAACGAGAACCGCCTGAAGGATTCGCTGCGCGCCGGCACGATCGATCGTGACGACAGCGACGAGCTCGAGGCGCGGGTAAACGACAATCTCGAAAACATTCCGGAAGTCGACATCAACAGTATCGAGGTCCATGCCGACGGCCACGTCATCACCCTGGAAGGCTCGGTGGAGACGATCGGCATTGCCCGCAAGGTCGAGCTCGGCGCGCTTTCAGTCGACGGCGTCTATCATGTCCGCAACAAGCTGCAACTGACCGGCATCGACGCCCATATCCCCAACGAAGACTGAACCTCATGGGTGACATGGCGATCAAAACGGGAGGCGAGCCGCCGCCTCCCGTATGGCTGCGCGCCTAACATTACCAAAATTTAACAATTTGGGATTGTAGCGAGCACAGGCATCTGGTGGCCCTTTTTTGTTGGCGGCTGCCGTAACGGAAACGTCAAGATCGTTGACAAGACCGTGATTTCATTTGAACAAAAGGCCGATGGCCAACCGTTTTCCGTTCACAATTTCGCCTGAATTGGGGCGCGAACTCTTAACTCGCCGGGGATGGTTTATGTTGTTGAATTCAACAACAGATTGAGGAGAAGAAACCATGCGCATCAAATTTGCCCTCGCCGCATCCCTGTTCGCCGTCAGCCTCGCAGGCGCTGCCTTCGCTCAGCCGACATATTCCGACGACTATACCAATGACAGTGACGGCTTTGCGCCGAGCCCGATGGCCAAGCCCGCTCCGGTTCACTACAGCAACCGCAAGGCCCCGGCCTATTCCAGCGATTACACCAATGACAGCGACGGCTTCGCCCCGTCCGCCATGGCCGTCCCAGTCGTCGACAAGACGGCGACCGCGAGCATCAAGCCCCTGCCCCCGTGCCACAGCATGGTCGGTCCGAGCGGCTCCCATACCAAGGGTGCGGATAGCGGCGCCTCTCGCACCGAAGCCTGCCGCGCAACGCATTGATCAAAAAAGGAAGGGGCCGCAAATTCGGCCCCTTCCTTTCAATCCGCTTCTACTGCATGTCGCCCGGAAGTGTGAGCGGTTCCGGGACAACGACATGCATAAAACAAAGGGCTAAAGCGCGTCGCATGAATCAAATTTGATGCGACGCGCTTTATCGCCTCAGAATACGAATGGAACGAGCCGGTAACGGGTCGTGGCCATGAAGGCCGTATAGGCGGGATCCTCCTTGAGCAAACGTTCCTCCGCCAGAAGCCGCAGACATTGCGCGCCAAGAGCCGTCGCATAAATGGCGAAATTCGAGATCGAGGGATTGGCTAGGAAGAAACTGACATGCGTCATCAAATAGCCCGCATACATCGGGTGGCGGACAAACCTGTAGGGGCCGCCGATCTTGACGCCACGGTTGGCCGGCACCAGACCGAAGCTTCGCCGCAATACCAGCTTTGCCGATATTTGCAGGGTAAAGCCGAGGCACATCACCATTCCACAGAGCCAGAGCGGCGCAAGCGGCTCCGTCGTCGTTGGAGAGACGAGCAGCGGGAAGAGCGTTCCTATGGCGGTGACGGTCCAGTCATAGACCCGAAGCGACGCATTCTTCGTCGGTCGGCGGGTCAGGATCAGAAAGGCGGCAGCGCCTTCCGAGACTAGCAGCAGGCAATCGATAATCGCTCTGTCACCGTGCGCCTGCGGCAGGATGCGCAGCACAATCGCGACAAAGAGATAGCCGACCAGGACCTTCTCGATGATGTCGAGGACGAAATAGATGTCGAGGAACGACCAGCCTGCCGCGTCTTTTATCTTCATTATTCCCAATGCTTCCGCAGATATACACCGGGCCGACATATATCTTGGCCGCAACTAAGGATGGGTTAAGCCGTTTACGAGAAAATCTCGCGGAGCGTCTCAAAATCAAATCGCGATCTTCGAGAATCAATTAACGCGTGAGTCGCGCTTCAGACCAGCGTGACGTGTTTCACCGTCGTCGATGCTTATGTCAGCAGCGGCGGCAATCACGGCCTACCGGCCGTGTTACACATATACAAGGTGATCAGCTTATACCGACATCATCGCCCGGCGAGCGTTCCCTGAAAAGGGATGGTGCGGTCGAGAAGACTCGAACTTCCACGGGTTGCCCCACAGCGACCTCAACGCTGCGCGTCTACCAATTCCGCCACGACCGCATCGTGGTAGGTGCCGATTTGCGTCGGCGGGGCAGCATGTAGCAAAAGCATTTGGGGTGCACAAGGGCGATATGACAGTTTTTTTGAAAACCTTTCACAGCATTTGAATTGGCTGGAAAACGGGTCCATATAGATCCCCTGCCGCCCCTATTTATCAGGTATTTCGGGGCAAGCGGCAAGGAATGGCCATGCTTCGCACCGATCTCGAATTCTCCATGCTCCCCAAACTCGATAGCCGCCCGGTGCGTTGGCGCATCGCCGATGGGCTCGTCGCCTATGAGGAAGCGGTGGAAGCGATGGAGCGGGAGGTCGCGGCGATCGCAGACGGCGGCGACGAGCTTGTCTGGCTCGTCGAGCATCCGCCGCTCTATACCGCCGGCACCAGCGCCAATGCGGGCGACCTCGTCCAGCCGGATCGCTTCCCGGTCTTTGCGACGGGACGCGGCGGCGAATATACCTATCACGGCCCCGGTCAGCGCGTCGCCTACGTCATGCTCGACCTGAAGCGCCGGCGCCAGGACGTGCGCGCCTTCGTCGCCGCCCTCGAGGAGGTCGTCATCCGCACGCTCGACATGATGAACGTGCGCGGCGAGCGGCGCGAGGATCGCGTCGGCGTCTGGGTGCGCCGCCCGGAAAAACCGTTGCTGGCCGACGGAACGATGGCTGAAGACAAGATTGCCGCCCTCGGCATCCGCTTGCGCAAATGGGTGACCTTCCACGGCCTGTCGCTGAACGTCGATCCGGACCTCGATCATTTCAGCGGCATCGTGCCCTGCGGGATATCGGCCTATGGCGTGACCAGCCTCGTCGACCTCGGCCTGCCTGTCATGATGGTGGATGTCGATGTCAGGCTGCGCGCCGCTTTCGAGACGGTTTTTGGCGAGACGGTGAACGAGACCTGACCGCTAAAGCGCTTCGCGATCCTTCAGATCGCTTCTTGCGCTTTAGGTCTTTGTTTTCCGCATGTCGTTGCCGCAAAACCGCTGCACACTTTTTCGCGACATGCTTTGGAGAGGTTTGACGGCTTGATTTGCCCGGCTTTCCCGTGATTGATGGGTGCCGTTCCCGCAAGAATCGGCCGCCATGTCAGAGCCCCATCAAAACTCCCTGCAGGGCATGGCCATCATGTCCGGCGCCATGTTCATCCTGCCGACCATGGACGCCATCGCCAAATACATGGCGACTTTCGAGGCGATGTCGCCGGGCCAGGTGACGTTCTACCGATTCTTTTTCCAGATCGCCTGCACCCTGCCGATCCTCGTCGCTCTTTTCGGGCTCAAGGCGTTTTCGGCCAAACGACCATGGATGAATATTCTGCGCGGCGTGCTGCACGGCGCTGCCAGCCTGCTGTTCTTCGTCGCCGTCAAATACATGCCGCTTGCCGACGTCTTCGCCATCTATTTCGTCGAGCCCTTCATGCTGACCGCCATGTCGGCTGTGTTTCTGGGAGAGAAGGTCGGCTGGCGCCGCTGGATGGCGATCGCCGTCGGTTTCGGCGGCGCGATGATCGTCATCCAACCCAGTTACGAGATTTTCGGCCTCAAGGCGCTGCTGCCGGTCGCCTGCGCCTTTCTGTTCTCGCTCTATCTTTTCCTCAACCGCGCGATCGGCGAGGCCGATTCGCCGCTCACCATGCAGACGATGGCCGGCATCGGCGGAACGGTCTTCATGGCCGCCGCCCTTCTCGCCGGCAACGGCGCCGGCAATGCGGATTTCACCATCTCCCTGCCCGCCTCCGGTCTCGGTCTCGTGCTGCTTCTCGCTCTCGGCTCGATCTCCGGCTATGCGCATCTGCTAATTGTCCGGGCTTTCCGGCTTGCGCCGCTGTCGCTGCTTGCGCCTTTCCAATATTTCGAGATCATCTCGGCCACTGTGCTCGGCTATGCGCTGTTCAACGATTTCCCGAATTTTTCCAAGTGGATCGGCATCTTCATCATCGTTGCATCGGGGCTCTTCATCATCTGGCGCGAGCGCCAGCAGCACAGTCGCTAAAATCCTCCTGAATTCGAGAGTATCGGGTTAACTCCCCTTCTTGAGGGATCGTCAATTCGCAGGGGATAAAACCGTCTGTGGCTTCATGATGAAGCCTGGAGTTAAAACATGAGCGAATTTCGTCTCGCTTTTCCGGCCTGCGTCGTGGCCGGCAAGCATCGGCTGGCGGCCGAAGATATCGTGCTATTGCGCAAACATGCCTTTCCCGAGGGAATCCGGACATCCCAGGATGTCGCGGCGATGTTGGCGCTCAACAATTCCTGTCCTGAGAAATGTGCCGAGTGGAATGCTTTCTTCGTGGAGCAGCTCGCCGGTTTCATAGTCAACCACACCTATCCGCAGGGCTCGTTGGATGACATCAACGTTGCCTGGATCATGCGCATGTTCACGACCGATGGCGTCGTCAACTCGGCGCTGGAGCTCGAGCTCATTCTCCACATCATGGAGATTTCGGCCGATGTCCCGGGTGAATTGAGAGCGCTTGCCCTCGACCAGCTTCGTTTGGCGATCACTGACGGCATCGGCGGCTACAAGCTGTCGCGCGCCGTCGACCGCAGGAGCATCACCCGCCAGGACGTCGACTTTACGATGCGAATCTTCAGAAGCATCGCCGCAGGCGGCGTCATCGTCGTGTCTCCGGCCGAATATGGCGTCTTCCAGCAGATCGAGCAGGCAACCCTGCCGGCTGCCAACCATCCGCACTGGGCCGGCATCATGGCTGCCGTCGAACTGCACGATCGTCCCGAGCCGCGCCGCAGCCGCTGGCTTCGCATCGTCGACGAAGAACCGGTTGCCAAAGCCGCGGTCGCCTGAGCTTTCTCAAGCCCGATTGTGCGTTCCGGTGTTTTATGCGTAAAACTCCGGAACGCATTTCTGGGTGGAGTCTCGATGTTCAAGAAAATCCTGATCGCGAATCGCGGCGAGATTGCCTGCCGCGTGATCAAGACCGCGCGCCGTATGGGCATTTCGACCGTTGCGGTCTATTCGGATGCGGATCGGGATGCGCTGCATGTCGAAATGGCTGACGAGGCCGTCCATATCGGCCCTGCCGCAGCCTCCGAAAGTTATCTGGTCGCCGAGAAGATCATCGCCGCCTGCAAGGCGACCGGCGCCGAGGCGGTGCATCCCGGCTACGGTTTTCTTTCCGAGCGCGCCTCTTTCTGCGCCGACCTGGAAAAGCAGGGCATCGTCTTCATCGGCCCGAAGCCAAAGGCGATCATGGCTATGGGCGACAAGATCGAATCGAAAAAATTCGCCAATGCCGCCGGCGTTTCGACAGTGCCCGGCCATCTCGGCATCATCGAGGATGCCGCCCATGCGGAAACGATCGCCGGCGGCATCGGCTATCCCGTCATGATCAAGGCGTCGGCCGGCGGTGGCGGCAAGGGCATGCGCATCGCCTGGAACAAGGCGGAGGTGCGCGATGGCTTCGAGCGCGCCCGCTCGGAGGCGAAAAGCTCCTTCGGCGACGACCGCATCTTCATCGAGAAGTTCGTCGTCGAGCCGCGCCACATCGAAATCCAGGTGCTGGCCGATGCCCATGGCAACGTCGTCTATCTCGGCGAGCGGGAATGCTCGATCCAGCGGCGCAACCAGAAGGTGGCCGAAGAGGCGCCCTCGCCTTTCCTCGACGAAAAGACCCGCAAGGGTATGGGCGAACAATCGGTGGCGCTGGCAAAAGCCGTCGAATACCAGAGCGCCGGCACCGTCGAATTCATCGTCGACCGCGACCGCAACTTCTATTTCCTCGAAATGAACACCCGCCTTCAGGTCGAGCATCCCGTCACCGAGCTCGTCACCGGCATCGATCTCGTCGAACAAATGATCTGCGTCGCGGCCGGAGAGCCGCTCAGCTTCGGCCAGGAGGATGTCAGCCTCGACGGCTGGGCGATCGAAAGCCGGCTCTATGCCGAAGATCCCTACCGCAATTTCCTGCCTTCGATCGGCCGCCTGACGCGCTACCGCCCGCCGGCGGAAGGCCGGACCGGCAATGTCATTATCCGCAACGATACCGGCGTCTTCGAAGGCGCTGAAATCTCGATGTATTACGATCCGATGATCGCCAAGCTCTGCACCTGGGCGCCGACGCGCGGCGAAGCGATCGACGCCATGGGCCGGGCGCTCGACGGCTTCGTCGTCGATGGCATCGAACACAATGTCCCCTTCCTGTCGGCGCTGATGAAACATCCGCGCTGGCGCGAAGGCCGGCTTTCCACCGGTTTCATCGCCGAGGAATATCCTGACGGCTTCGCGCCGATGAAGCCGGACCGGCAGGAGGAGGCCACGCTTGCTGCCATCGCGCTGTCGGCCTCGCTGATCGAGACGAACCGCCGCGACGGTTTCGCCGATCGCCTGCGCGCCGCATCCGGCCCGCTGCGTGAGCATTGGGTGGTCAAGACAGGCGAAAACTACGTCGATGTCAGATTGCTCGACGGCCTCGTCACCATCCCCTTCGATATGGACATGGCGGTAGAGGGCGAGAACCGGAGTGTTGTCACCGATTGGAGACCGGGTGATCCGGTCTGGAGCGGCAAGGTCAGCGGCCGGGATATCACTGCCCAGATCCGTCCCGTTCTCAACGGCCTGCGCATCGACTGGCAGGGATTGTCCGTCACCGCCAAGGTCTTTTCGCCGCGCCAAGCCGAACTCGACAGGCTGATGCCGGTGAAGCTGCCACCTGATACCTCCAAGCTCCTGCTCTGCCCGATGCCCGGCCTCGTCGTTGCCATCGCGGTTGCCGAGGGCCAGGAGGTCAAGGCCGGCGAGACGCTTGCGATCGTCGAAGCGATGAAAATGGAAAACGTGCTGCGCGCCGAGCGCGATCTCGTTGTTTCGAAGATCAATGCCGCGGCCGGCGAGAGCCTGGCCGTCGATGCCGTGATCATGGAATTCGCCTGAGAGAAAGCCGCGCGGCCGGCCGTTTTCGCTTGAGCGCGGCGCGCCGACCATGCCAAGCTCCGCCCCAATAACATTGTCAGGGAGATATCAAATGGACGTTCGCGCCGCCGTAGCCGTTCAGGCCGGCAAACCGCTGGAAGTGATGACCGTGCAGCTGGAGGGGCCGAGAGCCGGCGAAGTGCTGGTCGAGGTCAAGGCGACCGGCATCTGCCACACCGACGATTTCACCCTGTCGGGCGCCGATCCGGAAGGCCTCTTCCCGGCCATTCTCGGCCATGAGGGTGCCGGCATCGTCGTCGATGTCGGCCCGGGTGTGACTTCGGTCAAGAAGGGTGACCACGTCATTCCGCTCTATACGCCGGAATGCCGCGAGTGCTATTCCTGCCTTAGTCGCAAGACCAATCTCTGCACCGCCATCCGCTCGACCCAGGGCCAGGGTGTGATGCCTGACGGTACTTCGCGCTTTTCGATCGGCAAGGACAAGATCCATCATTATATGGGCTGCTCGACCTTCGCCAATTACACGGTGCTGCCGGAGATCGCCCTTGCCAAGGTCAATCCCGATGCCCCCTTCGACAAGATCTGCTACATCGGCTGCGGGGTGACGACCGGCATCGGCGCGGTGATCAACACCGCCAAGGTCGAGATCGGCGCCACCGCCATCGTCTTCGGCCTCGGCGGCATCGGCCTCAACGTCTTGCAGGGCCTGCGTCTTGCCGGCGCCGACATGATCATCGGCGTCGACATCAATCCGGAGCGCAAGGCCTGGGGCGAGAAGTTCGGCATGACGCATTTCGTCAATCCGAAGGAGGTCGGCGACGACATCGTGCCCTATCTCGTCAACATGACGAAGCGCAATGGCGACCTGATCGGCGGCGCCGACTATACCTTCGACTGCACCGGCAACACCAAGGTGATGCGCCAGGCGCTGGAAGCATCGCACCGCGGCTGGGGCAAATCGATCATCATCGGCGTTGCCGGCGCCGGCCAGGAAATCTCCACCCGGCCGTTCCAGCTGGTGACCGGCCGCAACTGGATGGGCACCGCCTTCGGCGGCGCCCGCGGCCGCACCGATGTGCCGAAGATCGTCGACTGGTACATGCAGGGCAAGATCCAGATCGACCCGATGATCACCCACACGATGCCGCTCGAAGACATCAACAAGGGCTTCGAGATGATGCACAAGGGTGAAAGCATCCGCGGTGTGGTGGTCTACTGATGGCTTCGACGACTTACACAGCCGACCTCAAGAGCGTCGATGAGCTCCTCGCGCGGGAGCTCTACGACCTCTTGAAAATGCGTGTCGATGTCTTCGTCGTCGAACAGAACTGTGCCTATCCGGAACTCGACGGCAAAGATATCGATGCCCTGCATCTACGGCTGATGGAGAGCGGCGAACTCCTGGCTTCGGCGCGGATCCTGAAACCGCACGGGCCGCAGGATCCGTCAAAGATCGGTCGCGTCGTCGTCTCGCCCGCCCATCGCGGCAAGCGGCTGGGCGATGCATTGATGAGCGAAGCGATCTCTGCTTGCGAACGGCTTTATCCGGCAAACCCCATCGGCTTGTCGGCGCAGGCCCACCTGCGCCGATTCTACGAAGCTTTCGGTTTCGTCGTGGCATCGGAGGAATATCTGGAAGACGGCATTCCCCATATCGATATGGTCCGCCAGCTTGCCATCCAGCCGGCAAGGATATTGTCATGATCTATGTCGATGCCGATGCCTGCCCGGTGAAGCCGGAAGTCCTGAAAGTTGCCGAACGCCACGGCCTCGAAGTTACCTTCGTCGCCAATTCCGGCCTGCGCCCATCGCGCGATCCGATGGTTCACAACGTCATTGTTTCCAACGCCTTCGATGCCGCCGACAACTGGATCGCCGAGCATGCCGGTCCGGGCGACGTCGTCGTCACTGCCGACGTACCGCTCGCCGTGCGCTGTGTCGCCACCGGCGCTTTCGTCAGCGGCCCGACGGGCCGTGTCTTCGACGAGACCAATATCGGCATGGCAAGCGCCATGCGCGATCTCGGCGCGCATCTGCGCGAAACCGGCGAGAGCAAGGGCTACAACGCCGCCTTCAGCCCGAAAGACCGCTCACGCTTCCTCGAAACCTTCGATCGCCTCTGCCGCCGCGCCAAGAGCCTCTCCTCGAGGGCTGGCCGGCAGCCCTGATCACGCCCGCATGAAACGGGTGGCATGGCGGCCATGCGGATTCCCCACCTTGAACGCAGCCGTCCCCTCACGCATATAGACGCTATCGCAGACGACTGCGGCATCCTGACGGATGCAACGTCGCGGGGACGGCCTCGCTCTTGAACAAGGAGAGTCGCATGGCCTGGTTTCTGCTTTTTCTTGCCGGTCTTTTCGAATGTGGTTGGGCGATCGGCCTTAAATATACGGATGGTTTCACGCGGCCGTTGCCGACAGCGTTGACTGTCATATCCATGGTGGTCAGCATCGTGCTGCTCGGCCTGGCGGTGAAGCATCTGCCGATCGGCACCGCCTATGCGGTCTGGACCGGCATCGGCACGGTCGGCACCGTGCTGCTCGGCATCTGGCTGCTCGGCGATGAGGCAAGTGTCTCCCGTCTTGCCTGTATCACGCTGATCGTCGGCGGCATCGCCGGTCTCAAGCTCACTGCCTAAATAAAGAAAACGCTGCGGGGCATTGCAACGCCCCGCAGCCTATATCATCAGGCTGTCTTGCGGCTGTCGACGGCAAACGCACCGGGGCCGGAGAAGAACAGGTAGAGGAAGACGAAGCAGAACAGGATCGCGGCGTCGCCCTCATTGACAACGGGGAAGAAGCTACGCGGCGCATGCGCCATGAAATAGGCGACCGCCATTTGGCCGGCCAGCACGAAGGCGACGGGACGCGTCAGCAGGCCGACGAGAATGAGGATGCCGCCGACCAATTCCAGGAGAGCCGCAAAAAGCATCAGCGGCGGCAGTGAGCCCTCCATCGCCGGAATCGGGAAACTGAAAAGCTTCATCGTGCCATGTTCGATGAACAGCAGCGCGGTGATGATTCTGAGAGCGGCCAGCCCATAGGGCTGATAGGCAGAAAGACGCTCGAAACTTGACATAAAACCTCTCCATTTAAAATATTGCAGCCGAGCGTTAGCCCGTCCCCGACAGGGATTGAACACACGGATCGCTGACATCCGTTCACTTTTTCGACAGCAGGCAAACACCTGAGCCGGCGGCTTTATTCATTTTCGAATGTCAGAGCGGAATGTTGTCGTGTTTCTTCCACGGATTGGCGAGATCCTTGTTGCGCAGCATCTTCAGGCCTCGCGCCAGCCGCCTCCGGGTCGAATGCGGCATGATCACCTCGTCGACATAACCGCGCTCGGCGGCGACGAAGGGGGACAGGAACCGGTCCTCGTACATTTTCGTATGGGCGGCGATCTTTTCCGGATCGGCGATATCCTTGCGGAAGATGATCTCGACCGCGCCCTTGGCGCCCATCACGGCGATCTGCGCCGTCGGCCAGGCATAGTTCAAGTCGCCACGCAGATGCTTCGACGCCATCACATCATAGGCGCCGCCGAAAGCCTTGCGGGTGATGACGGTGAGCTTCGGCACCGTCGCCTCGGCATAGGCAAAGAGCAGCTTGGCGCCATGTTTGATGAGCCCGCCATATTCCTGCGCAGTGCCCGGCAGGAAGCCCGGCACGTCGACGAAGGTGACGATCGGAATGTTGAAGCAGTCGCAGAAGCGCACGAAGCGGGCGGCCTTACGCGAGGCGTCGCTGTCGAGCACGCCGGCCAGCACCATCGGCTGGTTGGCGACGAAGCCGACGGTGGAACCTTCGATGCGGCCGAAGCCGCAGACGATGTTTCCGGCAAAGCTCGCCTGGATCTCGAAGAAATCCCCCTCGTCCGCCACCTTCCGGATCAGTTCCTTGATGTCATAAGGCTTGTTGGCGCTCGCCGGCACCAGGGTGTCGAGCGATGCGTCGGTCTCCGTCACCGACTGGTAACATTCGATCTCGGGCAGCGGCGCGGTGTTCGAAAGCGGCAGGAAATCGATCAGCCGGCGCACCTGCAGCAGCGTTTCGACATCATTCTCATAGGCGCCGTCGGCAATCGAAGAGCGGGTGGTATGCACCACCGCGCCACCGAGTTCCTCAGCGGTTACCGTCTCGTTGGTGACGGTTTTCACCACATCGGGGCCGGTGACGAACATGTAGGAGGTATCGCGCACCATGAAGATGAAATCGGTCATGGCAGGCGAATAGACGTCGCCGCCGGCGCAGGGACCCATGATGACGGAGATCTGCGGGATAACGCCCGAAGCGAGCACGTTGCGCTGGAACACTTCGGCATAACCGCCAAGTGCGGCCACGCCTTCCTGGATACGGGCACCGCCGGCATCATAGATGCCGACAATCGGCGCGCGGTTTTTCAGCGCCATGTCCTGCACCTTCATGATCTTCTCGGCATGCGCTTCCGAAAGCGAGCCGCCGAAGACGGTGAAGTCTTTGGCGAAGACGAAGACCGTTCGGCCATTGACCGTACCCCAGCCGGTGACGACGCCGTCGCCGGCAATACGGCTTTTGTCCATGCCGAAATCGGTGGAGCGATGTTCGACGAACATGTCGAACTCCTCGAAGGATCCCTCGTCGAGGAAGAGATCGATGCGCTCGCGCGCGGTCAGCTTGCCACGCTTATGCTGAGCCTCGATACGCGCCTTGCCGCCGCCAAGGCGGGCGATGCCGCGCCGGCGTTCCAGTTCTTCGAGAATTTCCTTCATGCGATCTCCCTCACCGCCTGCGTGTTCGATATGCGCTAGAGCATGATGCCGAAAAGTGTGAGCGGTTTTCGCACGACATCATGCTCTAACTCTTTAATTTAGAACAGGATTCAGATCTAAGGCCGATCGGGCCTAAGATCATCCTGTTCTAGC
Organism: Rhizobium sp. M10; assembly: GCF_002531955.1. Lineage (NCBI taxonomy): Bacteria > Pseudomonadati > Pseudomonadota > Alphaproteobacteria > Hyphomicrobiales > Rhizobiaceae > Rhizobium > Rhizobium sp. M10. The sequence continues at coordinate 38,109 of NZ_NWTA01000003.1, forward strand.
GGCTGCGTCCGCTGAGCGAGAAAACCGAGCGTATCCTGGCTGCCACATCATCGGCGATGATTTCGTCGGCAAGCTTGGGATCGGCGGCCATGCTGGTCACGTCGAAGGCGCTGACGGCGATCACCGACCCATCCTCCACCGAAGCCGCGTCGACGCTGATCTTGGCGACGTTGCGGTCCTTCTGGAAGCCGAGGCCTTTCTGGATGGATATCACGCGGATCGTCAGCACAACCCGCGGCAGCGCGGTATCACGCACAGTGGCATTGATCGCGGCATTGACGCGGTCGTTGATGCCGGAGAGCAGTTCGGCCGGCATGTTCGGTCCGGAGAGAACGACGGCGCTGCGCACATCGTAGAGCTGCGGCGCAGGCTTCGGACCTAAAAGGCTGGCGCAGTCCGTGAGCGCAATACAGACGAGTACGGCCCGGCAAAAACTCGACCTCAGCCAATTCATGACAAAATCCCGCACCCACCCCATTGGAGTCGCAGTTTCGTCATAATGCCCGGGAAGGCAATATGTTTCAGGCGCTTAGGGCGAAAAAAACATCCGCCGCCGCCTTGAACTCGACAAAGCGCTTGGCGCGGCGCTCCTCGGCTTCCTCGTCGCTGCCCCAATGCTCGATCGTCCAATCCTCGTCGAGATGGGCAAGCGACCACACCTCCTCAACCGTCAGCCGGCCCTCGGCGAAGGCGAGTGCCAGGATCGCCGAACCGGTCAGCGTCGTGATGGTGTGGAGAGCGGCGAGCGCCATCGGGCTCTGATGCCGCGCCAGCGTGATGGCAAAGGCTGCGGTCGCCTCGCGCGGCTGCTCGTGGTGCATCACCCCCTCAATGAGGATGAAGCGGGCGCCCAGATCATTGGCCGCCCAGTCGATTACCGGATCCCAGCGCTCCCTCTGGCGCTCGACCAGCAGTTCGGGTCCGTCGGCGCGGTAGCAGAGGAGGTCGCTCGAGGAAAAGCGCAGGATGTCCTCGAAGATCGCCTGCGCATTGGTGGCCACGCCGTCGAGCGCGGTGTTGACGAGCCGCGTCACCGGCATCGTCACCGGATCGATCTCTTCACCCTGCGCCTGCCATTCGGCGGCGACAAGCCGTGCCAGCGCCTCTGTGGGAACCGCGAGCACCTGGCGCGCCGGCGTGCGCACCATCTTGCCGTCGAGCGTAATGGCAAAACCGCCCTCATGCTCGGCAATGGCGACATCGGCATAGAAGCGCTTCGGCAGCGGCTTCTTCATCTGGATCTGCGCCCGGCGGATGGGATCGGGATGGCTCAGGCCTTCGGAAAGATCGTTCAGCAGATCGCGCATGGGCTCACCTCAGGAAAAATGGCGCAATATCTCGTTCGGATGATAGGCGATCGCATCGGCGCCATTGGCGATCAGCTCATCCACGCTGGCATAGCCCCAGGCAACGCCGATCGCCTTGGCGCCGGCAGCCTTTGCCATCTGCATATCGTAAACCGCATCGCCAATGACAATGGCATCGCGCGCATTCATGCCGGTTTCGTCACAGCATTCCGTCACCATGGCCGGATGCGGCTTGGAAGGGCAATCGTCGGCGGTGCGGGCAACGACAAAATGCTGGTCGAAGCCGTGCGTCTCCATCACGAGCTTCAGCCCGCGCCGGGATTTGCCGGTCACCGCCCCGATCAGCAGATCCTCGCGGCCGCTGATCGCGTCGATCATCTCGCGAATGCCGGCAAACAGCGGCTCCCTGTAGTCGAGATCCTGGCGCACGACCGTAAACAGCGATTTGTAATGCGCCGTCATGTCGATGTCCTGCTGCTCGACATGCGGCCTGCCCTGCATGCGGGCGATCGCGATATCCAGCGACAGGCCGATAATGGCCTTGGTGTCCTCAAACCGCGGTTCCGGCTTGCCGAACTTCTCGAAGGTGCGGCGCATCGTTTCGTGGATCAGCCCAGCGCTGTCGACCAGCGTGCCGTCGCAATCGAAAAGCGCAATTTTCATTCACTATCCCTTTCAGCACCGGCAAGATCGAGGCCGAGGAGGTTCCAGGTCTGCACCATATGCGGCGGCAACGGCGCGCTGACGCGCAGGCGACCGCCGGAAGGGTGCGGAATATCGATATGGCGCGCGTGTAGATGCAGACGCTTCTGGATACCGCCCGGAAAATCCCAATTCGGATCGTCGTCGAAATATTTCGGATCGCCGATGATCGGATGGCCGATGTGCAGGGCATGGACGCGCAACTGGTGGGTACGACCGGTATAAGGCTCCATCTCCAGCCATGCGAGGTTCTGCGCCGCCGTCTCCAGCACGCGGTAGAAGGAAATCGCATGATCGGCGCCGTCCTCGCCGTGTTTGGCGATGCGCATGCGATCGCCATCGGCGGTTGGCTCCTTGACGAGCCAGGTCGAGATCTTGTCCTCGTGCTTGCGCGGCACGCCCTTGACCAGTGCCCAGTAGGTCTTCTTGGTATCGCGCTCGCGGAAGGCGGCCGTCAGCTTCTGGGCGGCGCCGCGGGTGCGGGCGATGACAAGAACGCCTGACGTGTCGCGGTCGAGGCGGTGGACGAGCCGCGGCTTCTCGCCCTTGGGACTGGTCCAGGCTTCGAGCATCTGGTCGATATGCCGGGCGACACCGGAGCCGCCCTGCACCGCAAGCCCGGGCGGCTTGTTGAGCACGATCACCTTTTCGTCCTCATGCAGCACCATGCGCGACAGCAGTTCGAAATCGCTGGAATGCTTGAGATCCTTGCCGGCGATCGGACCGGATTTCAGCTTCGCATCGACATCGAGCGGCGGCACGCGCACCGTCTGGCCGGGCTGCACGCGCGCGTCCGATTTGACACGGCCGCCGTCGACGCGCACCTGGCCGGAGCGCAGCAGCTTCTGCAGCGGACCGAAGCCGAGCCCGGGAAAATGCACCTTGAACCAGCGATCGAGCCGCATGCCGGCTTCCTCGGGTTCAACCTTGATATGTTCTATGCCAGCCATAGTCGATCTTTCGGAAATTGCCGCACGGGCCGAGCCGGCGTTCTTGCCGGAGCCTTTAGAGCATTTTCACACAAAACGGAAACCGGAATCGAAATCAGGCAAAAGCGCGCATGACGGCGAGCCCTGATATGACAGCCGCCATCGAAAGCCCGACGCTTGCAGCGATATAGATCCCGCCGGCGACGGCCTCGCCGCGCTCGAACAGGGAGATCGCATCGAGCGAGAAGGCCGAGAAGGTGGTGAAGCCGCCGAGGAAGCCGGTAATCAGCAAGAGGCGCAGCTCCATTGAGGCGTTGAACCTGCGTGCGATCAGTTCGGCGAAGACGCCGATGACGAAGCAGCCGACCACATTGACGGCGAGCGTGCCCCAGGGGAAGGCGGGCCCCATGAGCCTCAGCGCCCATTGGCCGACGTAATATCTGAGAACGGAACCGATCGCGCCGCCGAGGGCGACAAGGAAAGCCTGAATCATAGACCGGATTTACCGCAATTCGGCAGCTGTTCCAATGGAATCGCGCGAATTCCTGCCACTCGGTAAAATGCCAATGATTTTCTTACGATAGCGCCAAGACCATGCCGCTACCGTGACGGCATGACGCAGCTCCTGTCCATATCGGCCAACACCGCCGCCATTGCCTTCGAATCGCTGAGGATACCGCAGCGTGTAGCAACGAGCACGGCAGCGCGTGATGCAAAGCGCATTGCCGACCGGCAATTGAAGGCCGAAAGCCCCGACCAGGCCGAGGAGCCCTCCAGCATCATTCAATCGACGGAAGTGGCGCTCGACCTGATGGCCAAAGGCAACCGCCAGCCGCAGACCGGCCTCAGGCAGGCGCTGCAATCCTACGAAGACGTCTGAGGCAACCGCTTTCCGAACGAAGCCACACCTGGGTTAGGAGCCCGCAGCCATGGCCGCGGGCTCCTGGACTGCGCTCACTTGCCCTGGGCCGACAGCACCTGCAGCACCAGGTCGACCTTGCCGGCCTTCTCAAAGGTCAGCGTCACGGGCACGGTATCGCCCTGCTTGAACGGCGTTTTCACCTTCTGGAACATCAGATGCAGGTTGCCGGGCTTGAGCTTGACGGTTTCGCCCGCAGCAATGGCGATGCCATCCTTCAGCTGCCGCATCCGCATGACATTGTCCTTCGTTTCCATCGCATGGATCTGAACCTCACCGGCCGCGGGCGAGCTTACCGACACCAGGCGATCGTCCGCCTGGCCGCTATTCCTCACCGTGAAGAAGCCGCCGCCGACCGGCTGGCCGGGCAGCATCGCCTTGGCGAAACCGCCTGAGATTTCAAGATCCCCCGCCTTGACCGTTTCGCCGGCCGGCACCGCAGCGCCCATTCCCGACATGTCCATGCCGGTTTTACCCATGTCCATGCCGGCCATGTCGTGATCGTGACCATGGCTATCCCCGGCGACGATCTTCAAGAGCGGCGCCGGATTTTTCATCCCATGCGGGTCGCTGCCGTCCTTTGCCACCTGATCCCAGGCCGCAACCGCGTCGCCGCACATCTGGATCACCGGAAAGGCCAGCGACGTACCCGCCGCAATGCCGGATACCTTCCCCTGGATGACGAAGGTGTCGTAGAAATCGTCGGAAAGATTGCCGTTCTTCCAGCGGATCTCGACCGCGCCCGTCTTCACCTTGTCGCCGTGGTTGTCGTAGGTCTTCTGGTAGTCGCCCTTGATCACTTCGAGCTCCCAGCCGGCTTTCGGCTGTGGCTTGGCGAAGACGAAGCCCTCCGGGAGTTTGACCCGCACTTCGGTGGTCGCCTTGCCGTCGCAACCATGCGGCAGCTGCAGCGTGGCGAGAATGGTGGTTTCCTGCGTCGCCTCCTTGTTGAGGAAGGTCATATGTGCCTCGGCGGCAAAGGCGGTTGCGGAAAGAAGCGCGGCAAGCGCAAAAGTCTTGATAGTCTTCATCGGATATCTCCTCGCCGGCCGCGGACTTCTCTTGGGCGGACCGGCATGCTGCGTCATAGGTTGCGGAGGCAGATCAGATGAGGGACGGAGGCGCGCGCGAATTCGCCCGGCTGACGGCGCTGGCGCCGGCAAAGGCGGCGATCTCGATCGGCGCATTGCCGAGCGAGGCGAGCTTGCGCTCAAGCCAGGACCCCGCATCCGGCGTCGGCAGGATCACCGAGGCCGATAGCCGGCAGGCCTCGCAATTCGGCTTGAAGGCGACAGTCTTGCCGCCGGTGTCTCTCACGGTGACGCAAAGCGAGGCAAAGCTGCCGTCGGGCAGCATATAGTCGGCAGCGTCATAGCCGTCGGAAGCGACAGCCTGCGGCGCCTGGTGGGCAAAACCGAGCAAAGCCAAGCTCAAGGCGCAAAGCATGCGCAGAAAGAGCGTTGCTTTCAGTCCGTTCCGCCGCATGAAATCCCCTTCAACAGCATGTCGCGATAGCCGGTTTCCCCTCAGATTGCAAAAGCAGATTTGCCGCAGCCGGCGGCCGGACCTGACTATGGCGACAAAAATTTGTCCGCTCACGACATTTGGCCTTGCCAAGCGCTGCGCCCGCCGGATAATTGCGGCCAACCCTGTTGGGAGAATCCGGTGCTTTCGCCACCGGTGCCGAAGGAGCAACCGCCCCGGAAACTCTCAGGCCAAAGGACCAGCAAGGGGCAGACGGAACTCTGGAGAGAAGCGTTCTCGAAACGCTCGCCGAAGGGATAACAATCTCAGGCGTCAAGGACAGAGGGGGCTCAGGAGAGAAGTGCGCAGCCGCGCCTTCAGATTTGAGCCCGCGCCTTCGCAACAAGGCGCAAACCCCGGAGGCGTCGTTTGGACGATACTGCTGCCCTGAAGAAAACCCCGCTGCATGCCCTGCATCTTTCGCTCGGCGCCCGCATGGTGCCGTTCGCGGGTTACGACATGCCGGTTCAATATCCGGCAGGCGTGATGAAGGAGCACCTTCATACCCGCACCGAGGCCGGCCTCTTCGATGTCTCCCACATGGGACAGGTCATCGTGAAGGCTAAGTCGGGCAGCTACGAGGATGCGGCTCTGGCGCTCGAAAGCCTCGTGCCGGTCGATATCTTAGGCCTTGCCGAAGGCCGCCAGCGCTATGGCTTCTTCACCGACGACAGCGGCTGCATCCTCGACGATCTGATGATCACTCATGTCGACGACCATCTTTTCGTCGTTGTCAACGCCTCGTGCAAGGAGGCCGATCTCGCCCATCTGCAGGCCCATATCGGCGACCAGTGCGACATCACGCTTCTGAACCGCGCTTTGATCGCGCTGCAGGGACCGCGTGCGGTCGAGGTTCTCGCCGAACTCTGGGCCGATGTCGCGGCGATGAAGTTCATGGATGTGCGCCACTGCCGCCTGCACGACGTTTCCTGCCTCGTCTCGCGCTCGGGCTACAGCGGCGAGGACGGCTTCGAAATCTCGGTTCCCGCCGACAAGGCCGTGGATGTCACCATGCGGTTGCTCGAACATCCCGACGTCCAGGCGATCGGTCTCGGCGCCCGTGATTCGCTGCGCCTGGAAGCCGGTCTCTGCCTTTATGGCAACGATATCGACACGACCACCTCGCCGGTCGAGGCCGCTCTGGAATGGGCGATGCAGAAGGCGCGGCGCGCCGGCGGCGCGCGTGCCGGCGGTTTTCCCGGCTCCGGCCGCATTCTCTCCGAACTCGAAAACGGCGCCGCCCGCCGCCGTGTCGGCCTGAAGCCGGAAGGCAAGGCGCCGGTGCGCGGCCATGCCAGGCTCTATGCCGATGCCGAGGGCCAGACCGAAATCGGTGAAGTCACCTCCGGCGGCTTCGGCCCCAGCGTCGAAGGCCCCGTCGCCATGGGCTACGTGCCGGTCTCTTATGCCGCGGCCGGCACGCAGGTTTATGCCGAGGTACGCGGCAAGTTCCTGCCCGTCACCGTCTCTGCCCTGCCCTTCGTTACGCCGACCTACAAACGCTGAAACCCTGTTTCCGAAAGGATTTTTCCATGCTGAAATTTACCGCTGAACATGAATGGCTTGAACTCGATGGCGATGTCGCAACCGTCGGTATCACCACCTATGCCGTCGAACAGCTGGGCGATCTCGTCTTCGTCGAGCTGCCCGAAATCGGCAAGAGCTTTGCGAAGAACGACGATGCGGCAACCGTCGAATCCGTCAAGGCAGCCTCCGAAGTCTATTGTCCGCTCGACGGCGAGATCACCGCTGTCAACGAGGCGATCGTCGCCGATCCCTCGCTCATCAACTCCGATCCGCAGGGCGCCGGCTGGTTCTTCAAGCTGAAGCTCAAGAATCGTGCCGATGCCGATGGTCTCCTCGACGAGGCCGCCTATAAGGAGCTCATCGCGTAATGACGACGCCGACCGAATTCCAGTTCACCGATTATCAGCCCTACGATTTCGCCAATCGCCGCCATATCGGCCCCTCGCCGGCCGAGATGACCGACATGCTGAAGGTGATCGGCTATAACAGCCTCGACGGGCTGATCGATGCGACGCTGCCGCCCGCCATCCGCCAGAAGGCGCCGCTCGTCTGGGGCGCGCCGATGACCGAGCGCGAGGCGCTCGACAAGCTGCGCGAGACCGCCAACAAGAACAAGGTGCTGGTCTCGCTGATCGGCCAGGGCTACTACGGCACGATCACGCCGCCGGTCATCCAGCGCAATATCCTGGAGAACCCAGCCTGGTACACGGCTTACACGCCCTATCAGCCTGAAATCAGCCAGGGCCGTTTGGAAGCGCTGCTGAATTACCAGACGATGATCTCGGACCTGACCGGCCTCGATGTCGCCAACGCCTCACTGCTCGACGAGGCGACCGCCGCTGCCGAAGGCATGGCAATGGCCGAGCGCGTCTCCAAGTCGAAGGCGAAGGCTTTCTTCGTCGATGCCGATTGCCATCCGCAGACCATCGCCCTCATCCGCACCCGCGCCGAACCGCTCGGCTGGAGCGTCATCGTCGGCAATCCCTTCACCGATCTCGATCCCGTCGACGTCTTCGGCGCGATCTTCCAATATCCCGGCACCCATGGTCACGTGCATGATTTCACCGGGCTGATCGCCCGCCTGCACCAGACCGGCGCCATCGCCGTCGTCGCCGCCGATATCCTGGCGCTGACGCTGCTGAAATCGCCCGGCGAAATGGGCGCCGATATCGCCGTCGGCTCCTCGCAGCGCTTTGGCGTCCCGGTCGGCTACGGCGGCCCGCATGCGGCCTATATGGCGGTCAAGGATGCCGTCAAGCGCTCGATGCCCGGCCGCCTTGTCGGCGTTTCCGTCGATGCCCGCGGCAACCGCGCCTATCGCCTGTCGCTGCAGACCCGCGAGCAGCATATCCGCCGCGAGAAGGCAACCTCGAACATCTGCACTGCTCAGGTGCTGCTCGCCGTCATGGCCTCGATGTATGCGGTCTTTCATGGGCCTGATGGCATCAAGGCGATCGCCCAGCAGGTGCATCAGAAGGCCGTGCTGATGGCCAAGGGCCTGGAAAAGCTCGGCTATAAGGTTGAACCCGAAAGCTTCTTCGACACGATCACCGTCGATGTCGGCCATATGCAGGGGCTCATCCTACGCGCCGCCGTCGCCGAAGGCGTCAATCTGCGCAAGGTCGGCGAAACCGGGATCGGCATGAGCCTCGACGAGCGCACGCGGCCTGCGACCCTCGAAGCCGTCTGGCGCGCCTTCGGCGGCAATTTCACCATCGCCGATTTCGAGCCCTCCTACCGCCTGCCGAAGGGCCTGCTCCGGACCAGCGATTATCTCACCCATCCGATCTTCCACATGAATCGGGCCGAGAGCGAGATGACGCGTTATATCCGCCGGCTCTCCGACCGGGATCTCGCGCTCGACCGCGCCATGATCCCGCTCGGCTCCTGCACGATGAAGCTCAATGCGACGGCGGAAATGCTGCCGATCACCTGGCCGGAATTTTCCGATATCCATCCCTTCGTGCCGGCCGACCAGGCGCTCGGCTATCGCGAGATGCTCGACGACCTGACGGAAAAGCTCTGCGCCGTCACCGGCTACGACGCCTTCTCGATGCAGCCGAATTCCGGCGCTCAAGGCGAATATGCCGGCCTGCTGACGATCCGCAACTACCACATCGCCAATGGCGAGGCTCATCGCGACGTCTGCCTGATCCCGACCTCGGCGCACGGCACCAACCCGGCCTCGGCCCAGATGGTCGGCATGAAGGTGGTGGTCGTCAAGGTGCGTGAGGACGGCGACATCGACATGGAGGACTTCCGTGCGAAGGCCGAAGAGCATGCGGCAAATCTCTCCTGCTGCATGATCACCTACCCCTCGACGCACGGCGTCTTCGAGGAGACGGTCAAGGAGATCTGCGAACTGGTGCACAAACACGGCGGCCAGGTCTATCTCGACGGCGCCAACATGAACGCCATGGTCGGCCTGTCCCGCCCCGGCGACATCGGCTCCGACGTGTCGCATCTCAACCTGCACAAGACCTTCTGCATCCCGCATGGCGGCGGTGGCCCCGGCATGGGCCCGATCGGCGTCAAGGCGCATCTGGCGCCCCACCTGCCCGGCCACCCCGAGACCGACGGCCGTCCGGGCGCGGTTTCGGCCGCCGCCTTCGGTTCGGCTTCGATCCTGCCGATCTCCTGGAGCTACTGCCTGATGATGGGCGGCGAAGGCCTGACGCAGGCGACCAAGGTGGCGATCCTCAACGCCAACTATATCGCCGCCCGGCTGAAGGGCGCCTATGATGTGCTCTACAAGTCGAAGACCGGCCGGGTGGCGCATGAATGCATCATCGACACCCGGCCGCTGGTCGACAGTTCAGGCGTCACCGTCGACGACGTCGCCAAGCGGCTGATCGACTGCGGCTTCCATGCGCCGACCATGAGCTGGCCGGTGGCCGGCACGCTGATGATCGAGCCGACGGAAAGCGAGACCAAGGCCGAGCTCGACCGTTTCTGCGAGGCGATGCTGGCGATCCGTGAGGAATCCCGCGCCATCGAGGACGGCCGGATGGACAAGGTCAACAACCCGCTGAAAAACGCCCCGCACACGGTGGAAGACCTCGTCGGCGAATGGGACCGCCCCTACAGCCGGGAACAGGCCTGCTTCCCGCCCGGCGCCTTCCGCGTCGACAAATACTGGTCGCCGGTCAACCGCGTCGACAACGTCTATGGCGACCGCAACCTGATCTGCACCTGCCCGCCGGTGGAAAGCTACGCGGAAGCAGCGGAGTAACAGCAATTCGGCAAGCCCCTCCCGTCGTCGGGAGGGGCTGGTTGCGGCCTCAACGTTTGGCAAGCGGTCGAACCCAGCGATGCCCGTTTCTGGGCACAGGGTTCAAATTTAACCTTTCTTAGCAAGTCCCTGTTAGCTTTTCATAAAGGCGGTTCCGATCACCGTCGATCTCTTGTTTTGCGTACAGGTTCTCATGCGTCCATCGGCTGTATCTGCAATCTTCCTCGCCGCCCTGATCCTGTCGGGATGCGCCGCCAGTTCCGGGGCCGAAGATGTGCTCACTCCTGTGCCTTCGGCGGAAACAACCAATGCGATCACCAAGCCGGACGGCCCGATACCGGCCGCCGCCGTGGGCGACACCGCACAGGCAAGCGCGCCGCAGGAAGCGTTGAGCTGGACCGGGCCGGTTCCGGAGCCGCAGGCGCTCGTGCCCGCGGAAAGGCCGGTCGGCATGCCGATGCCGACAGAAAAGCCCGTGGCGATGCTCATGCCTTCCAACCCAAGAATCGAGCCCGATCTCCGCACGAGATCGCCATCGCGCGGCCAGATCTACGGCCACCGTTTCCGCGACGCCAAGCCGATTAATTTCGGCTCGACGTCGCCGAGAAAGCTTGCCGTGCACGGCGTCGACGTATCGCGCTGGCAAGGTGAAATCGACTGGGAGACGTTGCGCAGGCAAGGCGCGAACTTCGTCTATATCAAGGCGACGGACGGCGGCGATCACCTCGATCCGATGTTCAGGAAGAACTGGCGCCGGGCCAAGGAAGCCGGCCTGAAACACGGCGCCTACCACTTCTTTTACTGGTGCCGGACGGCAGGCGAACAGGCCGACTGGTTCATCCGCAACGTACCGAGAGAAGCAAACGCGCTTCCGCCCGTGATCGACGTCGAATGGAACGGCGAATCGAGCTGCAAGCGGCGGATTTCCCCCGCCCGCGTCCGGGAAAAGATGCAGGTGTTCATGGACAAGCTGGAGCGTCATTACGGCCAGCGCCCGATCATCTACACGGCACCGGATTTCTACCGCGACAATTTGAAGGGCCAGATGCTCGACTATCCCTTCTGGCTGCGCTCAGTGGCCGCCCACCCCTCCAAGGTTTATCCGGGCCGCAAATGGGTCTTCTGGCAATATTCCGGTTCGGGTCTTTCCGACGGCGTCGACGGCAAGATCGATCTCAACGTCTTCAACGGCAACGAAAGCGATTGGCACGACTGGGTTGCGTCGCGGTAGCAGGCAGGTCACGGCCCCAGCTTTCCTGTCTCAGTCCGGAACAGGTGGGCGGTGTTATCTCCGTGCCCATAGATCTTTGCTAACGCAACCCGTTCAACATTCCCTAAGCCATTGCAGGTACAAGCATTCCATTCAGATCTGGGGAACGGCTGATGAGCATATCGGGCATTACCAACATTGCTCTTTCGGGAATGAGGGCGCAGACGACGCGGATCGGCGCAATCGCCAGCAATGTTGCAAACAGCAGCACGCCCGACTATGCCAGACTGAATACCAGCCTCGCCTCCACAGAGCCGGGCGTTCGCGCAACCGTTGAAGCGACGTCGTCGGACGTCGACCTCGCCACTGAACTGACTGATATGCTCGAAGCCGAGCAAAGCTACAAGGCGAACGCCGTCGTCTTCGAAACCGGCGCCGACTTGTGGGAAATGCTGATGAGCATCAAGCGCGACTGAGCGCCCACTCCTAAGATAGGCCGCGGTCTAACTCGGCAGAAATTCTCCACCGGCGTGATTCTTCAGGAATGCACAGGCTCGCTCTGCCGTTGCGCGGCAAGGGCCGCGAGATCGGCGGGTTTCAATTCGACGGATTCGCCGCAGCCGCAGGCCGATGTCTGGTTCGGGTTGGTGAAGGTGAAGCCGGAGCGCAGCGTCGTCTGCTCGAAGCCCATCTCTGTGCCGAGCAGATAGAGCACGGCCGATGGTTCGACCCAGACCCTGGCGCCGTCGCGCTCGATCAGGTCGTCCTTGGCGTTGGGTTCGGTCACCAGGTCGATGGTATACTCCATCCCGGCGCAGCCGCCCTTCTTGATGCCGACGCGAACGCCCTTGGCTTCCGGCCCGGAATTTTCGACGATCGCCTTGACGCGGGCCGCAGCCCCGTCCGTCATGCTCATCACTGCAAAGCCCATCGGCTTCATCTCCTTCCACAACCGGGGTCAAGATCCGGTGCTTCGTGATTCAAATGTAGTCGTCCGAGGTAAACGGATCAATACCGAGGGATGTCAGTACCAGCCGACGGCGACCTGCGCCTCTTCCGACATGCGGTCCGGCGTCCACGGCGGATCGAAGGTCATTTCGACCTCGACACCAGACACGCCTTCGACGGCGCCGACGGCGTTTTCCACCCAGCCCGGCATCTCGCCGGCGACCGGGCAGCCGGGCGCGGTCAGCGTCATCATGATCTTCACCATCCTGTTGTCCTCGATGTCGATCTTGTAGATCAGACCGAGTTCGAAGATGTCGGCGGGAATTTCCGGGTCGTAGACGGTTTTCAGCGCGCCGATGACGTCGTCGCTCAGCCGTGCCAGTTCATCGGCCGGGATGCTGGAATGCACGATCCCTTCGCGCACGTCGATCTTCTGTTCGCTTTCGTCCAGGCTCATCACGGACACTCCTCAAGCAAAGAACTTGCGCGCATATTCAAGCGCATCGGCCAGGGCATCGACCTCGGCGCGGGTATTGTACATGCCGAAGGATGCACGGCATGTGGCGGTGACGCCGAAGCGTTTCAAGAGCGGCATGGCGCAATGGGTGCCGGCACGCACCGCAATGCCCTGCCGGTCGATCACCATCGAGACGTCGTGGGCGTGGATGCCGGCAAGCTCGAAGGAAAAAATACTGCCCTTGTCGGGCGCCGTGCCGAACACGCGCAGCGAATTGATCGATTGCAGCCGCTCGACCGCGTAAGCGGCAAGATCGGCCTCATGGCGGGCGATCGCCTCGCGGCCGACCTTCTCCATATAGTCGAGCGCATAACCGAGACCGATCGCCTGGACGATCGGCGGCGTACCGGCTTCGAAGCGATGCGGCGGATCGTTGTAGGTGACCGCATCCTCGGCAACCTCGAAGATCATCTCGCCACCGCCCTGGAAGGGGCGCATCTCGAAAAGCCGCTCCTTCTTGCCGTAGAGCACGCCGATGCCCGACGGGCCGTAGAGCTTGTGGCCGGTCATGACGTACCAGTCGCAATCGATATCCTGCACGTCGACGGGCAGGTGCACGGCGCCCTGGCTGCCGTCGATCAAGACCGGAATGCCGCGTTCATGCGCGATGCGGCAGACCTCTTTGACCGAAACGATCGTGCCGAGCGCATTCGACATATGGGTGATGGCGACGAGTTTCGTGCGCTCCGTCAGGCACTTCTCGAAATCCTCGATATGGAAGGCGCCCTCGTCATCCACCGGCACCCAGACCAGTTTGGCGCCCTGCCGCTCGCGAATGAAATGCCAGGGCACGATGTTGGAGTGGTGCTCCATGATCGTCAGGACGATCTCGTCAGCTTCGCCGAGCTTGGGCATGCCCCAGCCATAGGCGACGGTGTTGATCGCTTCGGTCGAATTCTTGGTGAAGACAATGTCGTTGACCGAAGGGGCGTTGAGGAAGCGGCGCACCTTCTCGCGCGCCGCCTCGTAGGCATCCGTCGCGACATTGGAGAGATAATGCAGGCCACGATGCACATTGGCGTATTCGTGGCTATAGGCATGCGAGATGGCGTCGATCACCGACTGCGGCTTCTGGGCCGAGGCGCCGTTGTCGAGATAGACCAGCGGCTTGCCGTGCACCTTCTCCGCCAGGATCGGAAAATCCCGGCGGATGGCTTCGACGTCGTATGGCGTGGCCGGCACGATCTTGTCCATTGTTGTATCCGATCAGGCGTGCTTCTCGAGCCAGGCCGAGATCACGCCTTCCAGCGCCTCGACCAGGGCCTCGTCTTCCAGTTCCTCGACGATCTCGGCGACGAAGGCGTTGACGAGCATTGCCCGCGCCTTGTTCTCCGGAATGCCGCGCGCCATCATGTAATAGAGATGATTGGCGTCGATATCGGTCACCGTCGCGCCGTGGCCGCACTGGACGTCGTCGGCGAAGATCTCGAGCTCGGGCTTGACCGAGAACTCGGCATCGTCCGACATCAGCAGCGTGTTGCACGCCATTTTGGCGTCGGTCTTCTGCGCATCGGGAGCCACCCGGATCATGCCCTGGAAGACACCCTTGGCGCGGTCGAAGACGACGTTGCGGATTACCTCGGTCGAGCCGGTATGCGGCACGTCGTGGCCGAGCACCATTGTCACGTCGGTATGGCTGTCGGCCCCGAGCAGGTTGATGCCGCGCAGCGTCAGGTCGGCGCCCTCGCCCGTCACCTTGATATGCAGTTCCTGGCGCACCAGCTTGCCGCCGGCATTGATGACGAACAGGCGAAGCTTGGCATCGGCGCCGAGATCGACGCGGATCTGGCCGAGATGCGTATCGTCAGCACCCTGCTGCTGCAGGATGATCCATGTCAGTTCCGTGCCTTTGCCGACGGTGATGTCACTGACATGGGACACGAAGGCAGCATCGCCCGTCACCGCACGGTGACGCTCGATAACGGTTGCCTTGACGCCGGCGCCGAAGGAAACGGGAAGGCGCGTATGCGTCTGCCCGCCAGCATGGATGAACTGGATCTCGAGCGGATTTTCAAGCTCGGTATCATCGGGCACGTCAACCACATAGCCGTCGCGCACGAAGCTGCCATTGATGCGGCCGACCGCATCGTCGCTGCCGAGCGCATCGAGCCCGCCTGCGGCCGAGCCGTCACGCAGACGTTCGCTATAGGCTGACACGCCAAGGCCCTCTGCGACCGCCTTCTGATTGGCATGGCCCTGGATCACCGCCAGCACCCTGGAACCCGCGACGAGCGGCTCAAGCGGGTCGGAGCCGGCGTCGCCTGCCTGCGGCGGCAAGCCGCGCAGCAGGTTTTTGAAGTCGGTGTAATGCCAGGCTTCGATGCGGCGGGTCGGCAGGCCGGCCTTCTTCAGGTCATCGAGAAGCCGGTCGCGCAGCGCCGTCACCATGCCGTTGCCCGGCAACTCGCCGATCTGCTGGTTGAAGGCGTCGATCAGCGCGGTTTCGGCCGCGGTCAGGCGACTCGTCGTCTGCATGTTCATGGAGGTCGTCCTTTCCACCCGAACTCAGGCCGCCGCGCCGATGATATCGGCATAGCCGTTGGCTTCGAGCTCATGCGCCAGCGTCTTGTCACCCGACTTGATCACCTGGCCCTTGTAGAGCACGTGAACCGTATCAGGCACGATATAGTCGAGCAGGCGCTGATAGTGGGTGATGACGACGACAGCGCGATCGGGCGAACGCAACGCATTGACGCCGTCGGCGACGATCTTCAGCGCGTCGATGTCGAGGCCCGAGTCGGTTTCGTCGAGCACGCAGAGCTTCGGCTCCAGCAGGGCCATCTGCAGGATCTCGGCGCGCTTCTTCTCGCCGCCGGAGAAGCCGACGTTGAGCGGCCGCTTCAGCATCTCGGTGTTGATCTGCAGCTTGGCCGCAGCATCCTTGACGCGACGCATGAAATCCGGCGTCGTCAGTTCGTCCTCGCCACGCGCCTTGCGCTGCTCGTTCATCGCCACCTTGAGGAACTGCATGGTGGCGACACCCGGGATTTCGACCGGATACTGGAAGGCAAGGAAGACACCCTTGGCGGCGCGCTCGGACGGATCGAGCTCGAGAATGCTCTCGCCATTATAGAGAATGTCGCCCTCGGTGACTTCGTAGTCGCTGCGGCCGGACAGCACATAGGAGAGTGTGGACTTGCCGGAGCCGTTCGGCCCCATGATCGCGGCAACTTCGCCAGCCTTCACGGTGAGGTTCAAGCCACGGATGATCTCGGTGCCGTCTTCGGCAATGCGGGCATGAAGGTTTCTGATTTCAAGCATCTTTGGTTCCTGCGTTTTCTCTGCGTAGCTCATCGGAGCCTCGCGTAATTTCTAAGGACATCGACATGTTGTGCTCGGCGCTATCGCCAAAAAAAACGGAAAACGCGGAAAACCGCGACCGTTACGAGCCAAACCCATTCGAGAAATTCCGGGATCCCTTGCATGATCTTTCCCGGTTTTTCCATGCGCTGCCGGAGAAACACATAAGGCTGCTCCGGCGGCGTTTCCGTCTCGTTTCTTTGCCCGCGGGGGCGAATTTTCGCCAATATTTCCCCGCGCATATTCTCCAGACGTTCAAGAATGCGCTTCTTGTCCGCCTCGCTCATGTCAGCCCACAGAGCCTTCCAGCGAAATACTGATCAGCTTCTGCGCCTCGACAGCGAATTCCATCGGCAGCTCCTGCAGCACTTCCTTGACGAAGCCGTTGACGATCAGTGCAATCGCCGCCTCTGTCGGGATACCGCGCTGCAGGCAGTAGAACAGCTGATCCTCGGAGATCTTCGAGGTCGTCGCTTCGTGCTCGAACTGCGCCGTCGAGTTCTTCGCCTCGATGTAGGGCACGGTATGGGCGCCGCACTTGTCGCCGATCAACAGCGAATCGCATTGCGTGAAATTGCGTGCGTTCGACGCCTTGCGGTGGGCCGAGACCTGGCCGCGGTAGGTGTTGTTGGAGACGCCGGCGGCGATGCCCTTGGAGACGATGCGGCTCGACGTATTCTTGCCGAGATGGATCATCTTGGTGCCGCTGTCGATCTGCTGATGACCGTTCGAGACGGCGATCGAGTAGAATTCGCCTCTGGAGTCGTCGCCGCGCAGGATGCAGGAAGGATATTTCCAGGTGATCGCCGAGCCTGTTTCGACCTGCGTCCAGGAGATTTTCGAGCGGTCGCCGCGGCAATCGCCACGCTTGGTGACGAAATTGTAGATGCCGCCCTTGCCTTCCTTATCACCCGGATACCAGTTCTGGACGGTGGAATATTTGATCTCGGCATCGTCGAGAGCCACGAGCTCGACCACGGCGGCATGCAGCTGATTTTCATCGCGCTGCGGCGCCGTGCAGCCTTCGAGGTAGGAGACGTAGGCGCCCTCTTCCGCGATGATCAGCGTGCGCTCGAACTGGCCGGTGCCCTTCTCGTTGATGCGGAAATAGGTCGACAGTTCCATCGGGCAGCGAACGCCCTTCGGCACGAAGACGAAGGAGCCGTCGGTAAAGACAGCCGAATTCAACGTCGCGTAATAATTGTCCGAGGTCGGCACGACCGAACCGAGATATTTCCGGACGAGATCGGGATGTTCGCGGATGGCCTCCGAGATCGACATGAAGATCACGCCGGCCTTCTTCAGCTCCGCCTTGAAGGTGGTGACGACCGAGACGCTGTCGAAGACCGCGTCGACAGCGATCTTCGGCTTCTCGACGCCGGCCAGGATCTCCTGCTCACGCAGCGGAATGCCGAGCTTCTCATAGACCTTCAACAGCTCCGGATCGACCTCGTCGAGCGACTTCGGACCCGGCGCGCTCTTCGGCGCGGCGTAGTAATGGATGTCGTTGAAATCGATCTTTGGATAATTGACGCGCGCCCAGGTCGGCTCTTCCAGCGTCAGCCAGCGCCGATAGGCCTCCAGACGCCATTCCAGCATCCATTCCGGCTCCTGCTTCTTGGCCGAAATGAAGCGGATGATATCCTCGGACAGGCCCTTCGGCGCCTTGTCCATTTCGATGACGGTCTCGAAACCGTATTTGTACTGGTCCACATCGATCAGGCGCACCTGGTCGATCGTTTCCTGCACGGCAGCCATTTCATTCTCCAATCTCGCCGGATCCAAGGTCCGGCAGCTTGTAGCATATGGGCAATCGTCTCGCCCTTCCTGTCGGGCAATCGCTTGCCCTGATGGTCGGGCAATTCCTTGCCCTGATGTAAGAGGCCAAAAGGGACTTTTCAGCCCGCTTGGCAAGCGGAAATTTGCGTTTCCGCAAGTTTATGATGCGGTCAGGCCGCCTCGCCCGCCGACCTGCGCCGGCAGGCGATCTTCGCAAAAGCGGCAACCGCCCTGTCTATATCTTCTTCCGTGGTCGAGAAGCCGAGCGAGATGCGCAGTGCGCCGAGCTTGGCGTCGCGGCCCATCGCCGTCAGCACATGGCTTTCGCCAAGCCGTCCCGACGAGCAGGCCGAACCCGCCGAAAGCGCCACACCTTCGAGATCGAAAGCGATCTGTCCGGTCTCGGCCTTCAAACCCGGCAGGGTGAAGAAGATCGTATTGGCGACGCGCTCGCCGCTCTCGCCATGGATGATCACGTCGGCGGCGTGCCGTCGCATGCCTTCCTCCAGCCGCTCGCGCAACGCGCCGATTGCCGCATTGCGCGTCTCCAGCTCGCCCGCGGCCATCTCCGCCGCCGCGCCAAAGCCGATCAGCGCCAGCGAATTCTGTGTCCCTGAGCGGTGACCACGTTCCTGCCCGCCACCCTGGATCAGCGGCCGCGGCATCAGCGCCTCGCCGCGCGCAATCAGCGCGCCGGCGCCCTTCGGCCCGCCGATCTTGTGCGAGGAGACGATCATGAAATCGGCGCCGATCCTGTTGATATCGAGCGGGATGCGGCCGGCCGCCTGCACCGCGTCGACCACGAAAAGCCCGCCATGGGCATGCACGATTTTTGCCGCCGCCTCGACCGGCTGGACGATGCCCGTCTCGTTGTTGACGAGCATGACGGCGACCATCGGCAGGCCGGCGGCCTTGTCATGGGCAGCAAGCAAGGGGTCAAGCGCGTCGAGATCGACGATGCCGGCTTCCGTCACCGGAATTTCGGTCATCTTCTCCTTGGGAAAGCGTCCGCCCTCGCGCACGGCGGGGTGTTCGATCGCCGAAAAATAGAGACGGCCAAGCTGAAGCGGCGTACGCCCCATGCGGAAATCCGGCGTCAGAACCAGATTGGCGGCTTCCGTCGCGCCGCTGGTGAAGACCACATTGCCGGCATCGGTGCCAGCCAGCGCCGCTACCTTGCGTCGCGCGCCTTCGATGGCGGCGCGCGCAGCGCGCCCCTCTCCATGCACGCTGTTCGGATTGCCAAACACGTCGATGGCGCGCATGATCGCCTCGCGCGCTGCCGGGTGCAGCGGCGCTGTGGCATTCCAGTCGAGATAAAGGCGTGGCGGCGCCATGATCTTCAGTCCTGCGCTTGACGAGCTTGCTTCAGCACCCGCGGTTCATTTTTCTTGAAATTTCCGCCGGGCTTGCCTTATGACACGTTCCACGAAGCGTGGATCGCCATGCAAGTTTCGAATTGTTCTAAACTGCGTTTTAGAAAAGCTGACAACGTTAGTCAAGTCATGTTGTCGTCCAACGCAGCGCGAACGCGAAATAAAACCCGGAGTACCAATGCCCGAAGTAATTTTCAACGGCCCAGCCGGCCGTCTTGAAGGCCGCTACCAGCCCTCCAAGGAAAAAAGCGCGCCCATCGCCCTGATCCTGCATCCGCATCCGCAGTTCGGCGGCACGATGAACAATCAGATCGTCTACCAGCTCTTCTACATGTTCCAGAAGCGCGGGTTCACGACGTTGCGCTTCAATTTCCGGGGCATCGGCCGCAGCCAGGGCGAATTCGACCACGGCGCCGGCGAATTGTCGGATGCCGCCTCCGCGCTCGACTGGGTGCAGAGCCTGCACCCCGATTCGAAGACCTGTTGGGTCGCCGGTTATTCCTTCGGTTCCTGGATCGGCATGCAGCTCCTGATGCGCCGGCCGGAGATCGAGGGCTTCATGTCGATCGCCCCGCAGCCCAATACCTACGACTTCTCCTTCCTGGCGCCCTGCCCATCCTCCGGCCTGATCATCAACGGCGAGGCCGACAAGGTGGCGCCGGAAAAGGACGTCAACGGTCTTGTGGAGAAGCTGAAGACCCAGAAGGGCATCCTCATCACCCATCGCACTGTGGCCAACGCCAACCACTTCTTCAACGGTCAGGTGGAGACGCTGATGAGCGAATGCGAGGACTATCTCGACCGCCGCCTCAACGGCGAACTGGTGCCGGAGCCGGCCGCCAAGCGGATCCGCTAAACCGCAGCGCGAACGCGCCGCGTCTTGCGGAGGGCTCGAGACCCAGTCGGATCTCTTGTCCCGAAACAGATCACTTACCGTGTTGCAATATATATTGCAGTGCGGTAGGTTCCTCGCGATCCAAACAGAAGCGAGGTCCGCAAATGACCAAGTCGTTCGGGGAAGTCCTGGATAAGTATAAGGGAATCGGTCCGGGATTTGATTTTCTTCGAATAGGGCTCGCCTTTTCTATCGTATTGACCCATTCGTTTTTACTGACCGGAAATAATGACTTCATCAGAGGGTCGATATTCTGGTTCACCGAATACGCTCTAGTTCCGATGTTCTTCGCATTGAGCGGATTCCTGATCGCCGGCAGCGCCCAGCGCCTGAGCCTCCGGAACTTCCTGACCAATCGCGGATTGCGCATCGTCCCGGCTCTTGCCGTCGATATCGTCGTCTGTTCGCTGATCATCGGGCCGATCGTCACGATCGTCCACCATGCCGACTATTTCACCGATCCGCGCTTCTTCAAATACTTCCTGAACATCGTCGGCTGGATCCATTACGAGCTGCCGGGCGTGTTCCAGGATAATCCGAGCCAGAAGGTCAATGGCGCTCTCTGGACGGTTCCCTGGGAGATCTTCTGCTACATCATCATGTCGTTCCTGATGATCACGGCCATCGTCAAGACACGCTACAAGCTGCTCGCCGTGACGGCCGCCTACATCGTCATCGGCCTCATCGTGCAGAAGATGCCCTATCTGCTGCCTGCTACAATCAAGCCCGTCGCCCGCTTCCTGTTCATGAGCCGAGGCTCACAGCTGATAACCGCCTTCCTGATGGGCATCGTTGCCTTCCAGTTCAAGGGGGTCATTCCCCATTCGCGCTGGATCTTCGCCGCCGCCTGCCTCGTTTGCGTCGCTGCCATTCTCACTCTCGACAGCCGGGCAATTGAATCGGTGATCAACCGGCCCATCGTCATCACCTCGCTTGTTTACATGACCGTCTTCATCGGTCTGTCGGAAGTCCCGATCCCCGCCTTCTTCCGAAAAGGCGACTATTCCTACGGCGTTTATCTCTATCACGACCCGTTCCTGCAGATCTGGATAAGCGCGTTTCCGTCGGCCTTTCTCTATCCGAAATATGGGGCGCTGGCGCTCTATGCCGTCGGCCTACCATCGGCTCTCGCCGTCGCGGTGCTCTCCTGGCACTTCATCGAGAAGCCGATCCTCGGCCTTCGCAAGAAGTTCTCGTTCATTGCCCAGGTCAGGGGCGTCGAGGACGGCAACCAGAGCGGGCGCGTTCGGCCGCTTGCCGTCAAGAGCTAGGGATTTTCCGGCCGCATGTCAGCGGCCATCTCGAAAGCCATATCGAGCACTCCATCGATCAAGATCGGCGCACGTTCGCGCATGCCGACCTTCCTGAGAACGCGCTGCGAGGCGATATTTTCGGGATGCGTGAAGGCAATGAAAGCGGGCGCAAGTCTCCTTTCGAAGAACCAGTCGGCCAGGGCGCTCGCCGCTTCTGTTGCCAGGCCCTTGCCCCACGCCTCCTCGATCAGGGAATAACCGAGTTCGAACTGCTCGCTCCCGAACCGCGAAATGCCGGCGCGGCCGACGAAACGTCCGTCCTCGGTGACAATCTTGTATTTGGTCGTGCCGTCGCGGGCCTGTTCCTCGAACCAGCCCCGCAGCCGTTCAGCGGCCTTCTCCGGGCTCCAGGGCGCGCTGCCGGGAAGATATCTGGTCGTTGCCATCGTCGAATGCAGCTGCTGCACAAGGGCCGCATCGCCTTCGTCCCACATGACGAATCTGAGCCGCGGCGTCGTCAGGATGATCCTGTCGCTCATGGCGTTGCGAGCACACCGCCGCTGACGGGAGCGCTGACTCCGGTCGTGCCGGGAAACGTCAGAGGCAGCCCGTCCAGCGAGCGGACGGCGAGATAGGCCCAGGCCTCTGCCTCCATCGCATCGCCATCAAAGCCTGCTTCCTCGGCACTCAACACTCTTGATCCCAAGCCCGCGGCCATCGCCGAGAACTCCGCCATCAAAGTGGCGTTTAGCCGGCCGCCGCCGCAGACGATATAGGTCAATGGAGTTTCCGGGAGAAAACCAGCGGATTTGATGATCGAGGCCGCGGCGACATGCGCGAGCGTCCGGGCGCCGTCTTCGAGGCTCGCCTCGCCCTGATGAAGCGGCGCGAAATCGCCGCGATCGAGCGAGCGGCGGACATTGCCGCGGAAGAACGGGCTTTCCAGATATCGCTCCGCCAGGGCGGCGACCACCTTGCCGCGTCCGCCGATCTCGCCGCCGGGATCATAGGTCTTGCCGGTCTGCATCTCCACCCATTGGTCGATCAGCGTATTGCCCGGTCCGCTGTCGAAGGCGACGATCCGGCCGTCCGTACCGACGAAGGTCAGATTGGAGATGCCGCCGATGTTGACGAAGCAGACCGCCTGCCCCCCCTGCTGGAATTTTCCGGCGAGTGCGGCGTGATAGGCCGGCACCAGCGGCGCGCCCTGCCCGCCATGGACCATGTCGTTGGAGCGCATGTCGTAGACCACCGATATGCCGGTTCGCCGGGCGAGGTCGCCGCCGTCGCCGATCTGAATCGTCAGTCCTTCGTCGGGCCGGTGAAGCACGGTCTGACCATGAAAGCCGAGAACGTCGACGGCATCGGCAGACAGCCCGAAACGCTCAAGGAATGCCGTAACGGCAATTGCATGCCGTTGGGTCAACTCAAGCTCGATGTCACGAAGTTCCGCGGGTCGCTCGCACCTGTCGGTTAGCGGACGCGCCAGGTCCAGCGCCCGCTTGAGCCGCTCGCGAAATTCGGCCTCATAGGGCACACCGAGGAATGGCCCGCGCTCGATGAAGCCGCGGCCGTCCGTCCTGATCAACGCGACATCGATCCCATCCATCGACGTGCCGCTCATCAGCCCGATCGCGGTTCTGATCACGTCCATGAGGCTTGCCTCCCATGCGATTCCCGGATGCACTTTTGTAAAAACAGTGCTAAACGCGCCGCGACAGATCAACAACAACGAAGTTGCGTAAGGCCAAACGGGACCGAGCGCAGACACCAAGAGACGAAAGCCATGTCCGAGTTCAAGTCCGATTTCCTCCGCACGCTGAAAGAGCGCGGCTTCATCCATCAGGTATCCGATGAAAGCGGCCTCGACGATCTGTTCGCCAAGGAAACCGTGACGGCCTATATCGGCTACGACCCGACGGCATCCAGCCTCCATGTCGGCCATCTCACGCAGATCATGATGCTACACTGGCTGCAGGCGACGGGCCACCGCCCGATTTCGCTGATGGGCGGCGGCACCGGCATGGTCGGCGATCCGTCCTTCAAGGAGGAAGCGCGCAAGCTGATGACGATCGAGACGATCGAGCAGAATATCGCCTCGATCAAGAGCTGCTTCTCGAACTATCTCGATTACGACAAGCCGGGCAACGCCGCGCTGATGATCAACAACGCCGAATGGCTGCGCTCGTTGAACTACCTCGAATTCCTGCGCGATGTCGGCCGCCATTTCTCGGTCAACCGCATGCTGTCCTTCGACAGCGTGAAGACACGCCTTGACCGCGAACAGTCTCTGTCTTTCCTGGAATTCAACTACATGATCCTCCAGGCCTATGATTTCGTCGAGCTGGCCAAGCGCTACGATTGCCGTCTGCAGATGGGTGGTTCGGATCAGTGGGGAAATATCGTCAACGGCATCGATCTCGGTCACCGCATGGGGACGCCGCAGCTCTATGCGCTGACCTCGCCGCTGCTGACGACGTCGTCCGGCGCCAAGATGGGCAAATCGGCCTCCGGCGCGGTCTGGCTGAACGCCGACCTGCTGCCTGTCTATGACTTCTGGCAATATTGGCGCAACACCGAGGACGCGGATGTGCCGCGCTTCCTCAAGCTCTTCACCACCCTGCCGATGGATGAAATCGCACGGCTTTCGGCGATCGGCGGGTCGGAGCTGAATGAAGTCAAAAAGATCCTGGCAACCGAAGTCACCGCGATCCTGCATGGCCGTCCGGCCGCCGAGCAGGCTGCGGAGACGGCACGCAAGACCTTCGAGGAAGGCGGTCTTTCGGAAAACCTGCCTTCCGTCGAGATCCCGGCCACCGAACTCGACGGTGGCATCGGCCTGCTCTCGCTGATGGTCCGCGCCGGCCTTGCCGGCTCCAACGGCGAAGCCCGCCGCCACGTCCAGGGTGGTGCGGTGCGCATCAACGACGAGGCGGTCAGCGACGAACGCCGCCTGATCGGCAGCAATGAAATCACCGCCGACGGCGTCATCAAGCTGTCGCTCGGCAAGAAGAAGCACATCCTGATCCGCCGCGCGGCGTAGGCGGCTTCAATTCCGAACGGAAATCAAAGCCGGCGCCCGCGCCGGCTTTTTCGTTGCCCAATTTTGCAGTTGGCGCACACCCCTCACTCGCCGCCAGGCTGAGATGTCGCGTCCGTTCGTTCAGCCTCCCGGAAGACATAGGGCGGCGGGTCGACGTCTGGTGCGCGCGTCACGCGTGACCACCAGCTGATCGAGAACGTCGGCGGCGTCACGGTCGCATCGAGGGGGACCGTCAACACATGGGCGGAACGGATGAGCTCCGGCGGCCTCAGCCGCGCGCCCTTATCCGCAGACTGCGAAGCCTCGCCTGCTGCAGCGGCGATCACCGCGACCGATATGAAAGAGACTGTCCGAGCGCACTGCATGGCATCCTCCGACATTGCGCCGACCGTTGTTTGCCGGATTCACATTACATCAGAGTTATCTAAAATAAGCAAAGCATCACTATTCGACTTGCCTGGTCGAACCTTTTCCGCCCGCCGGGATCTGCGACCAGATGGATTGGGAGCACCGGCACGATCAACGATCTCGACGATCTCTCAGGCGCAAGAGATTTAGCGCTTCTGCCTTGCCCGTCTCACTGAAACTCGAAGATTTGCCGGAAGACACCGGGCGCGATGATCGACAGCGGGTTGATCTGCAGGTTCGGCTGGTCGAACTTGCCGGTCAGCTTGAAGGTGATGCCGATCAGGCCGCGGTCGCTGCCGTTGCCGAGAATGACGCCGATCAGCGGCAGTTCGGCGAAGAGGCGATTGAGGCCGTAGGCCGGCATGAAGGTGCCGGTCATGTCCATATTGCCCTTGCGGTCGCGCACCACGCCCTGGAAGGTCGCGCCGATCTGGTCGCCGCGCAGCACCCCGTTCTCGATGCCGATCATGCCACCCCGCGAAACGATGCGGGCAAAGCCGCGCTGAAAGCGTTGCGATGAAGTGTCGATGTCGCGTTTGACGGCCTCGTTGAGGCTGCGCTGCTCGTTTCCGACGGGTGTCGACACGATCGAGCGCAGGCGCTGTTCGTTGACGATCGAGAAACGGCGCACATCGAGCGAGCCGTCCCAGCCGCCCTCAGCACCCAACCGGATCGCCAGATTGAGCAGGCCGCCCTGCATGTGCTGGTAGAGATCGGCGAAACGGGAAACCGCGCCGGCATCGCCGCTGGTGATATTGATGACGCCGCCATCCTTCATCTGGCTGACGACGGCCTCGCCGCTGTCGGTAACGCCGGAAAAATTCAGAGCCTGCAGCTTGTCGCCGCGCAGTGACACCTGTGCCTGGAAATTGCCGACCTTTTCGTCATTGAAACCGACGACGTTTTTCAGCTTGGCCCGCACCGACACGCCGATATTGTCGCTATCGCCGCCCTCGTCGCTGTCCGAGCCCGATTTCAATCGCGCGATGACCGGCCGCGCATCTGCGCTGGTTCCTGAAACGGAGACGTCGAAATTGCCCTTGCTGCGCTTCACCGACAAGGCGAAATCATCGAGCGAGGAGAGCCTGACGCTGTCGAAATCCGCGGAGATTAGGCCCGTCTTGCCGACGTTCAGCGATCCAGTGGCGCCGAAGCCGTCCCCCTTCAGCCGGAAATTCTTGATCTCAGTATTTTCGGGCGGGCCGGACATCTCGAATTCCGCGGATGCGGCAATACCGCTGCCTTTCGACCAGCCGATCCAAGGCAGGTCGAGCATCGACTTGGTGAGGTCAAGCTGAACATCTTGCCGGTCGTCGTCTATCCGCGTCAGCACCATCTTCAGGTTACCCCTGACGATATCGGAAAGCCCCGGCATCACCTTGCTGCGCTGATCATCCGAGAGTGTCGCTGTGATCACGCGCTGCCGCTCCACGCCAGACGACGCTTCGACCGGCTCAGTCAGATCGATCTCGGCGGGAATGCCGTCGATCTCGCCCTTGGCGTCGAGCGTGATCTGCTTCGGATCGCCATTCAGCATGCCGCTGACATTGCTGATCGTGCGGCCGGAAAACGGCTTGGCCAGATCGACGTCGGCGAGCTTCATGGCGGCCTTCCACTCGGCCGGCGGCGGGTTTTGCGACGACAGCAGTCCGAAATGCGCCTTCACATTCGCGTCGATGTGTCCCTTGAAATCGTCGGGCGTAAAGCCGGCGCGCTGCAGCACCCGGATCGGTTTGTAGGTCAGGAGCTCGCCGACGGCGTCCGCCGCACCGGAGACCGCAAGATCGATATCGGCCATCAGCGGTTTGTCGTAGGCGGAAGGGATGACGAACGTTCCCTGCCCGAGACCGACGGACCGGCCGGAGGGGAAATAGGAGGTGCCGCTCTTGATCGAAATCGTCGCAACCGGGCCAGTCAGATCGAAATGCGCCGCCGTATCGCGCACCGGCGGAATGTCGCCGGCCACGTTCATCCGCGCGCCGGCAATGTCGAAGCCGATGCGGATCTGGTTGGCGTCGAGCTTCAATCCCTTGCCGCCGGCTGCCTCGTCAAGCCGTCCGAACGGAATGAAGACGGATATGGCAGCGTCTGTGACGGTGCCGCCGAAGAGATTGCCGTGCACCCATGTGCGTACCTTGGGCGCCATCCAGAACGGCCAGAGCTGCTTGATCGCCGTCGTCTGCAGCTCTCTGGACTGCCCGGCAAAGCTGATTTCCGGCGACTTATCGCCGAGCCTGACGTGCAACGCCCCGTAGAGCGCGCCGAGCGGGCTGGAAACGGTCATGTTGGGAAACAGAAATTCCCGGCCGGCGACCAGATAGCGCCCGGTCGCCTGGATATCGAAGGAGAGTGGCTGTTCGCCGGAGGCGCCAGGCGCGGCGGTGCCGCCGCTGACCAGCAGGTCGATGCCGAAGCCCTTGCCGGCCTGCGGGTCGAGCTTGTCGAGATCAATCAGCGCGCCGTTGATGGGAACCGTGGTCGCGCCGAACCGGGCGTTCGACTTGGCGATCTCGAGCGTCTGCTTGGCGAAATCATAGGCGAGGTTGATCTGCCCACCCGACAGCTCCTGAGGATCGCCATCCGCATAAATCAGGCCGGGATCGATATCGACCGTTGCGGCAAGCGCCGGCTGCACGCCGTCGCGCTCCCTGGTCGCCGACACTGTCAGGTCGACGAAGGCACTGAGCCCCTGCCGTATCACGCCCTGATCGTTGCGTTTCAACGCAAAGGGCGTGAGGTCGGCGTGGTTGAGCGTCGCCACCAGCTTCGACACCCGGCCGCCGTCCTTCTCGGCCAGCACGTCGAGCTCGGCCACCTCGCCGTTCAGCGCAACCTCACCTCGCAATTGCAGCGAGGATGGCCCGGCATGCGCAAAGACGAGATTGTCGACGACGAGCGATAACGGGCCGTTTGCGGTATCGGCCAATTTGACGTCGATGCCGGAGATGCGCACGGAATTGGTCGAGCCGCGTGTCACGATGCTGTCGAACATGTCGAGCTGCGAGAAGATCCTCTCCATCGCCGCCGGCATGGCGTCGATGCGCAGATCGTCGAGCTTGACGGGGTTGCCGGAGGGCAGAAGCGCGGTGTCGAGCGCGATGTCCTCCGCTTCGATATCGGCGACGGCGATACGACCGCGGAAAAGCTGCAGCGGATCGAGCCCCAGCCGCACCGAACCCGTCGTCGACAAGTGCTGGCCGCTCTGCTGGTCGATCATATTGACGTTGCGCGCTTCGAGCGCCAGCCGGAAGTCAGAGGTGAATCGGATGACGGTGGAGCCGACTTCGGCGCGGTAGCGCGGTCCGGCCACGCCGTTCAACGCCGCCTGCGCCTGCTGCGACAGCGGCTTGTCGAACATGCCGCTCTCGACGGTGAAGACGATGGCGCCGAGGATCAGGAGAATCAGTCCCAGAAATCCCAAGGTCAGCTTCGCCGTGCGGCGCATCGGTGAACGCGGCGGCGGGCAATAAACGATGATCGGATCCTCGGCCTGGGCGGACGGCAAGCGGTCCAGCGCAACGATATCCTTCTTGCGAAACGTGACCTTTTCGCCGCGGATGGCTGACATGCGCCTTCGGGCTCTCCCTTAAATCGAAGAATTGAACCCGGCCATGCTGGACGGGTTTCCGTCCACTATATAATTCGGGGAGAGAGAGTGTCATCCACAAACCCGGCAAAAGAAAGGTTTTCCCAATGGCGGTTCCCGGCATCGGTGCCCTGGCCCCCGATTTCAATCTCCCCCGCGACGGCGGCGGCCGTATCTCGCTGTCCGATTTTCACGGCAAGCCGCTGGTGCTGTTCTTCTATCCCAAGGATGACACGACGGGCTGTACTGCCGAATCGCTGGCTTTCACGGCGCTGGCGCCGGAGTTCGAAGCAGCCGGTGCCGCCGTGATCGGCATGTCGCCCGATTCGGCCGCCTGCCATGACAAGTTCATCAGGAAGCACCGTCTTTCGGTGGCGCTCGCCTCGGACGAGGACAAGACGACGCTGCAGGCCTATGGCGTCTGGAAGGAAAAGAGCATGTACGGCCGCAACTTCATGGGCGTCGAGCGCACCACTTTCCTCATCCGCCAGGATGGCACGATCGCCACGATCTGGCAGAAGGTGAAGGTGCAGGGCCATGCCGAAACCGTGCTCGAGGCCGTCAGGAATCTGGCCGCGTGACCGGTGATTTCGCGATAAGCTCGTTGCGCGGCGGCGCCATTGACGCCATCCGTTCGGCCGATCTCGACCGCAAAACGGCCCTTGCCCAGGAAAGCGCCACCCGCTGGTTCGCCCGCCGGGTGTCGCTGCGCTCACCACTCGACGCCGCCCTGCCGGAAAGGCCCGGCCGTCCCGACAAACCGGTGCTGACGCCGCCGACCCAGGTGGAGAAACGCTCGCTGCACACGCTGAAAGGCCGGATCGCCCTGCTGCATGCCATCGCCCATATCGAGCTCAACGCCGTCGACCTGGCGCTCGATATCGTTGCCCGATTCGCGACCGAACAGGTGCCGAATTCCTTCTTCGACGGCTGGATGCAGGTCGCTTTCGAGGAGGCGAAACATTTCCGCATGGTACGCGCCCGCCTCAACGATCTCGGCGCCGATTACGGCGATCTTCCCGCCCATGACGGGTTGTGGCAGGCGGCCCATTCGACGCGCAACGACCTGACGGCAAGGCTCGCCGTCGTGCCGCTGATTCTCGAAGCCCGCGGCCTCGACGTCACACCGTCGCTGCAGGCCAAGATGCGCGAAACCGGCGATCTCGAAAGCGCTGCCGTGCTCGACGTCATTTATAACGACGAAAAAGGCCATGTCGCCGTCGGCGCCAAATGGTTCCGCTTCCTCTGCGCCCGCGAAAAGCGCGATCCGGCAAAGGCCTTCCAGGAGCTGGTGCGCGCCAATTTCCGCGGGCCGCTGAAGCCGCCCTTCAACGATCTCGCCCGTGCCGAAGCCGGGCTGACGCCGTCTTTCTACCGCTCGCTGGCATCGATCAGCCACGCCTGAGGTGATTGATTTTCTGACGCAAATGGCGGCTGCGAAAGCATTCATTAACCATAACGGTGTCTAATTTCCGAAAGAGGCGTAGAGCATCAATCGGGAGAGCCTGCGTGAACAGCGGACATCAGCACCGGGTATTCGGCAGGCGGGCGCAGGAACACATCCTCATCCTGGCAAGCGGCGACAAGGTGCGCCACATGACGGTCCGGCCGTGGATGGCGGCGCTTGCCTTCTGCTTCGTCGGCGTCTTCTCGATCGGCTATCTGCTGGCGACCTCCTACCTCGTGCTGCGCGACGACCTGATCGGCGCCACCATGGCGCGCCAGGCGCGCATGCAGCATGACTACGAGGACCGCATCGCCGCCCTACGCGCCCAGGTCGACCGCATCACCTCCCGCCAGCTTCTTGACCAGCAGGTGGTCGAGGACAAGGTCGACAAGCTGATGGAGCAGCAGCTGGCGCTCACCTCGCGCCACGGCAAGCTCGACAATCTGCTCGACCGCGCCGAAAGTTCCGGCCTGACGGAAAAGGACGGCACCCAGCCCGCGCCGTCACTGCCCGTCCAGTCCTTTGCCCCCGATATCAAGGACAAGCGCGCTTCGCTCACCGGCGGCATCGAGGCGATCGAGAGACAGCTGGCGAGCGGAGCGCCCGCCGACGCGATGCCCGGCAATTCGACGCTTGCCTATGCGCCGTCCGCCGAGACGGTCGGCGACCGCGCCGATCGCGTCTTCTCCAAGGTGACGCTGTCGCTGAAGGATGTCGAGCAAGACCAGCGCAACCGCGTCGAACAGCTGACGAGTGACGCCGGCCACGCCGCCAGCGCCATCGAGACCGTGCTGACCCGCTTCAAGATTCCTGTGCCTGAGGAGACGGCCGCCGCCAGGCAGGAGGAGGAGAGCGCCGTCGGCGGCCCCTACCTTGAACCCGAAAGCAACGACGACTTCAACAATTCGCTGGCCGCCCTCGACGGCGCGCTGACCCGGCTGGAGGCCGTGCGCAGCACCGCCGAATCCCTGCCCTTCCGCAACCCCGCCATCGGCAAGGACGTCACCAGCCCCTTCGGCAACCGCCGCGACCCGTTCCTCGGCCGCCTGGCGCTGCATTCCGGCATCGACTTCCGCTTTTCGCCGGGCGAGAGAATCCGCCCGACGGCGCCCGGCAAGGTCATCGCCGCCGGCTGGACCGGCGGCTACGGCAATATGGTCGAGGTCGACCACGGTAACGGAATCTCGACGCGCTACGGCCACATGTCACAGGTTCTCGTCAAGGTCGGCGACACGGTCGGCCGCAACGATGTCATCGGTCTTGCCGGCAGTACCGGCCGCTCAACCGGCACCCATCTGCACTATGAAGTGCGCCAGAACGGCCAGGCGGTCGATCCAGTATATTTCATGAATGCCGGACTTAAACTCGCCACCTACATCAAGTAATAGCCGTCAGGTAACCATCGCTTCACTCTGCAGGGAGTGCGCCCTCTCTATTTCTTGACTTGCCGGCCATTCGGGGCTATGTCGCGCTGCATTGCGGCATGCAATCCCGCCGACTCGTTCAGAGCTCGGCCGAACCGGAACGGAAACAGTTTTCCCTTTGACGACATTTGCTGACCTTGGCTTGAGCCAAAAAGTGTTATCCGCTGTTACCGACGCGGGCTATACGATCCCCACGCCTATTCAGGCGGGGGCCATTCCCTTTGCGCTCGAACGCCGCGATATTTGTGGCATCGCGCAGACCGGAACCGGCAAGACGGCATCCTTCGTTCTGCCGATGTTGTCGCTATTGGAAAAGGGCCGCGCCCGCGCGCGCATGCCCCGCACGCTGATCCTCGAGCCGACCCGCGAACTCGCTGCCCAGGTCGCCGAGAATTTCGAGAAGTACGGCAAGAACCACCGTCTGAACGTCGCCCTGCTGATCGGCGGCGTGTCCTTCGAAGACCAGGACCGCAAGCTTGAGCGCGGCGCCGATGTGCTGATCTGCACGCCCGGCCGCCTGCTCGACCATTTCGAGCGCGGCAAGCTGCTCATGAGCGGCGTCGAAATCCTCGTCATCGACGAAGCCGACCGCATGCTCGACATGGGCTTCATCCCCGATATCGAGCGCATCGCCAAGCTCATCCCCTTCACCCGCCAGACGCTGTTCTTCTCGGCAACCATGCCGCCGGAGATCCAGAAGCTCGCCGACCGCTTCCTGCAAAATCCCGAGCGCATCGAGGTGGCAAAGCCGGCATCGGCCGCCAAGACCGTGACGCAGCGCTTCGTTGCCTCGCACAGCAAGGATTACGAGAAGCGCGCGGTTCTGCGCGAACTGGTGCGCGCCCAGGGCGAACTGAAGAACGCCATCATCTTCTGCAACCGCAAGAAGGATGTCGCCGATCTCTTCCGTTCGCTCGAGCGCCACGGCTTCTCCGTCGGTGCGCTGCATGGCGACATGGACCAGCGTTCCCGCACGATGATGCTGCAGAGCTTCCGTGACGGCAATCTCCAGCTGCTGGTCGCCTCCGACGTTGCCGCCCGCGGCCTCGACATTCCCGATGTCAGCCACGTCTTCAATTTCGACGTGCCGATCCATTCCGAGGATTATGTCCACCGCATCGGCCGCACCGGCCGTGCCGGCCGGTCGGGCGCCGCCTTTACGCTCGTGACCAAGCGTGACACCAAATTCGTCGATGCGATCGAGAAGCTGATCGGCGAAAAGGTCGAATGGCTGAGCGGCGATGTGAATTCGCTGCCACCGGCCGAAGAAAGCGCCGACAACGAGCGCCCGCGGCGCAACAGCCGCGACCGCGGCGCAAAGGGTGAGCGGGGCGAGAGGGATCGTGGGCGCGGGCGCGGCAATCGTGGCGCTGCGAGTCATAAATCTGATAACGACATACAGGATAATGACGTCCAAGTGATCGAAGCAGCACCAGCAAGGGCCGAAGTCTTGAAGAACGAGCGCAAAGCAGAGCAGAAGCCGCAAAACAATGCGCGCAACAATCGGCCTTACCCGGCAAACGACGACAGCCGCGACCGCCGCCGTCATCGCGATCACGACGACGGCCCGACCCCGGTCGGTTTCGGCGACGACATCCCCGCCTTCATGCTGATCGCCGGCAGCGCCAAGGTCTGAACATCCAATGGGCAGGCCCGGCCATGATTTCCCGGGCCTCGGCGTTGGTCTGGTGATCCTGCGAGACGACAGGATCCTCCTCTATAAACGCGTGAATCCGCCTGAAGCCGGCTACTGGAACATTGTCGGCGGCAAGGTCGATCACATGGAGCCGGCTGAAGAAGCCGCACGTCGCGAGGCCGAGGAAGAAACCGGCCTCAAGATCGGCCGGATCGAACGGATTGCCGTGACCGAACAGATCATCGCTGCCGACCGCCAGCACTGGATGTCTATCCTTTATCTCGCCCGCGATGTCGAAGGCGAGCCGCAATTGACCGAACCGGACAAGCTTTCGGATTTCGGCTGGTTTGCCCTGACGGATTTGCCCACGCCCCTGTCGGCCTTCACCAAGGCGGCGATTGCAGCTTTGCCGATTGCCGAACGAGGCTAGTCTTCTGCGCGTAGCGCCGCCTCATAAGCAAGCCTTACCCATTTCGCCATCAGATCGGGATCGTCGTAGGCCTCTTCGGGGATCGACCAGTAGGGCATCTTCACCGGCTTGCCCTTCTTGCCCTCATAGGCCCATTGCGTGGCGCCGGCGGCGGCAAATTCCGGGGCGCTTGTCTCGTCGGCCTTCAGCAGCATCTCGTCGCGCACTTCGACTGCAACGATGCGCCCGAGGTGATAAATGCCTTTGCCTCCGAACATGCGCTTGATCGTGACTGGGCCGAGCCCCTGAAACATTTCCTCGATCCCGGCATTGTCCATTCTCTATTCCCTCAAAATCTCCGCTGCTCCGATCACAGCGTGTGATAATCCCGGTTCATATAGATGAGCGCCGGATGCTTCTCACTGAAGCGGACGGCGGCGACTTCGCCGAAGATGACGTTATGCGTCGGCATTTCCTTGATGTCGGTCACCCGGCAATCGAAGGCGGCAAGCGCATCGGCAAGGACCGGCGCGCCGGTGACAAGCGTGTCGAAACGGGCGCTGGCGAAGCGTTCGTCATCGGCAAGCGCCGTGCGTCCGGAGAAAGCATCGGCAACGCCCTGGTGGTGAGCGCCGAGCGTATTCAGCACGAAGATACCGCTGCGGAAAAAAATCTCGTTCTTCGGATTGGTGTTGTTGAGGCAGATCAGCACCGAGGCCGGATTATCCGAGACCGAGCAGGCGGCTGTGATGGTGACGCCCCGGCGCATGCCTTCCATCACCGTCGTCACGAGTTGCACATGGCCCGCATAACGGCTCATGGCATCGCGATAAAGGCCGGGGTCGATATGCTGCCTGTTCAACAACTGCTTCTCCGTACGCTCTTCTGCCGCCTGCATACATCCATAAATCGGAATCGATTTGAGGACAAAATTACGCGGCAATTCAAAGTGCTGCAGCGTCCTTTGCGTCACCGAAAGGACGTCCTGCGCTGCAGTTCGACTTTCCATCGCGCCAATATGGCGAGCATGGGTTACCTTTTCTACAATAGGACCGGTGAAAAGCATTGGGTTACGCTTGTTTTTCTTTGACGATCGCGGCCTTGCGGATAAAAGGGCATGGACGATGGCTAGGGATCTCCGCCTTTCATGATCAACCTGCGTGGCATAGCAGCCGTTCTGATGCTGCTGGGAGCGGCGGCGCAAGGCCACGCGGCCGGCGTGACGATCGGCGTCGTTGCCCCTGAAAATGGCCCGCTCGCCCTGCTCGGCGCACAGATTGCCGCCGGCGCCGGTTTCGAGATCCAGCAGTCGGGCAATACGCTCGTCGCCGTCAACGAGACCTGCGAGGACAATAGCGGCGCGGCAGTCGGCGATGCGCTTGTCGCGGCCAAGGTGCAGATCGCCGTCGGCTTTCTCTGCAGCGAGACGCTGGAAGGCGCCCTGCCGAAGCTGAAGGATGCCGGCATTCCGGCGATCACCGTCTCCGTGCGCTCCCGCATCCTGATGGAGGATGCGCTGAAAAACGCCTGGCCGCTCTTCCGCATGGCGCCTGCCGATGGCGCCGAGGCGGCAAAGATCAACGAAGTGATCCTGAAGAATTGGGCAGCCGACCCCATCGCCCTGATCGAGGACGGCACGATTCACGGCCGCGAACTGACGGAAGCGGTGCGCAACGCGCTGGAACAGAACGGCCTGAAACCGGTCTTCACCGATACCTATCGCCCGGGGCAGGAGCAACAGATCGCTCTTGTCCGCCGCCTGAAACGGGCCGGCGCCACCAGGGTCTTCGTCGGCGGTGACCGTAACGACATCGCCGTCATTGCCCGCGACGCGGAAGCCGAGAACATCCCGCTCTCCATCCTCGGCGGCGACGCCATGCGCGCCGCCGATCTGCCACTTCCACTCGGGTCCGGCGTGCGCGCCGTCGCCCTGCCCGAATATTCCGTTCTGCCGGAAGCCGCGGCGGCGGCCGAAACGTTGCGCGCCAAAGGGATCGAGCCGGAAGGTTATGTCCTGCCGTCGCTGGCGGCGGCATTGATTGCCGGCCAGGCGGCCGAAGCCGCCGCTGCGGCCGGCAAGCCCCTGCAGGAGACGCTGCTCGGCACGACATTCCAGACCCCGGTCGGTGCCGTCGCCTTCACCGGCACGCATGAACTTTCGCAAAACCCGTACCGCCTGCTCGAATGGCGCGGCAACGGCTTTTTTCCACCGGCTGCGCCGACGCAATGAGCGGCGGCCAGCCTTGAATTCCGGCGCCGAGCTCGGCTGACGCCCATACGGAGTAAGACTTGATGACGCTGCCCATTCGCATTGCCCCCTCGATCCTCGCGGCGGATTTCGCCAGGCTCGGCGAGGAGGTGCGTAATGTCACCGCCGCCGGGGCCGACTGGATCCACCTCGACGTGATGGACGGGCATTTCGTGCCGAACATCTCCTTCGGCCCCGATGTCATCAAGTCGCTGCGCGCCTATACGGGCGCCACCTTCGACTGCCACTTGATGATCTCGCCGGTCGACGACTATCTCGAAGCTTTCGCCAAGGCCGGCTGCGACCGCATCACCGTCCATGCCGAATCCGGGCCGCATCTGCATCGGTCGCTGCAGACCGTCCGCAATCTCGGCAAGAAGGTCGGGGTGACGCTCAATCCAGCAACCCCGCTCAGCGCCATCGAGAACGTGCTCGACGATGTCGACCTCATCCTCATCATGTCGGTCAATCCCGGATTCGGTGGACAGAAGTTCATTCCGGCGATGGCAGCCAAAATCGCGGCGGCAAAGTCGCTGATCGGTGACAGGCCGATCGAGCTTGAGGTCGACGGCGGCGTCACTGTGGAAACGGCGCCGGCAATCGCGCGCGCCGGCGGCAACGTCCTCGTCGCCGGCTCGGCGATTTTCAAGGGCGATACGGTTGAGGACTATCGCCGGACCGTCACCGATCTGCGTCAGGCAGCCGAAGGGGGACGAGCATGAAGAAGCAGCTTTTCTTAGGCGGCCTGCTCGCCGCCGCACTCGCCGGCCTGCCCGGCGTGTCACTTGCCGGCGACATTGCCAGCATCCAGCCGATCGGCTTTTCCGCCGACGGCAAGGTCTTCGCCTTCCAGGAGTTCGGCCTCAAGGAGGGCAGCAATGTCCCCTATTCCAACACCTATTTCATCGATACCGATAAGGGCCAGTATCTCGAGGGCACGCCCTTCCGCACCGAGCTGACCGACAAGGACGCCAATCTTTCCAAGGCGCGGCGGCAGAATCTCACGGCGGCGCGCGGCCAGATGGACAAATACGATCTCCTGACCAACCCCGGCCTGATCGCCGCCTTCAATCCGCCGACCGAACTCGGCTCTCCGGCAAAGACGCTGCGCTACACCACGCTTGCGAGCGACGGCCCGCCGAAATCGCCCTATACGCTTTCGCTCGGCGAGTTGCCGATCGCGGTGCCGAAGGACTGCGCGGCGATCGCCAAGCGGGTCCTCGGCTTCAGCCTGCAGATGATCGAGAAGGAAGGCGCTCCGAACCGGCAGGCAGCGCGCCAGGTGCAATCGGTTCCGGCCGAGCGCGCATGTTCGGTCGAATACAGGATCGGCGGCGCCGTCGTCTATCAGCCGGACGCCGCAAACCAGGTTCATATCGCCCTGGTCCTGGCCTTCGATGCGCAAAGGAATGGGCGCTGGATCGCCGTTCCGGTTCATCCCTGAGCTGGTTGCCCGACATGGAGCGCCTCAGGGCGGCATGGCCGCCCTACTCCCATCTGATCCTCGGCGCCTTGCTTTGGGCCGTGCAGATGCTCGTCTCGGCTATGCTGGGTCTCTATCTGCGCAACGGCCTGGAGACGAGCCGGCTTGCCGAAGTCGCCGCGCTCTATTTCCTCGGCGGCCTGCTCGCCTGGCCCTTCGCTTTGCCGGCCGCCCGCTTCCTCGCCTATGGCAAGCCGCCGGAGGCGCGTTTCGCCGCCTTTTTCGTGACGCTGATCGCGGCCACGATCGCGATGACGGCTTTCCTCTTCGCGATGGAATATCGGATCTTCTATTCGCGCTGGCACGCGCCCTTCGGAAGCGGCATCTGGGTGTTCCAGTTCATCTTCACCAGCATCAGCGCCGTCTATCAGTTCCTGGTGATCGGTCTGCGCCTTTTCCTGCCGCTCGGTCTCGTCTGCCTTGTCGTCAGCAGCTATTATCTTGCCAAACGCATGCGTTGAGATTGCCGCCCGTCTTTGCTACAGGGGCGCTGAAGCAATTCAGCAAAGACGCTCGGCGGCTTTCCCTGGAATTGCGTGAAAACATAACTTCGACGCTCAAACCTCTTGAAGTGAAGGCAGCCGCCCATGATCCCGCGTTATTCCCGGCCCGAAATGGTCGCCATCTGGTCTCCCGAAACCAAGTTCCGCATCTGGTTCGAGATCGAGGCGCATGCCTGCGACGCGCTGGCCGAACTCGGCGTCATTCCGAAATCGGCGGCAAGGACGATCTGGGAAAAGGGCGGCGCCGCCACCTTCGACGTTGCCCGCATCGACGAGATCGAGGCTGTCACCAAACATGACGTCATCGCCTTCCTGACCCACCTGGCCGAAATCGTCGGCCCGGATGCACGTTTCGTCCATCAGGGCATGACCTCATCAGACGTGCTCGACACCTGCTTCAACGTCCAGCTGGTGCGCGCCACCGATATCCTGATCGCCGATCTCGACCGGCTGCTGGCGGCGCTGAAAACCCGCGCCTTCGAACACAAGGACACCGTCACCATCGGCCGCTCGCACGGCATCCACGCCGAGCCGACAACCTTCGGCGTCAAGCTGGCGCTCGCCTATGCCGAATTCGAGCGCTGCCGCCAGCGCCTCGTCGCCGCCCGCGAAGAAGTCGCGACCTGCGCCATCTCGGGCGCCGTCGGCACTTTCGCCAATATCGATCCGCGCGTCGAGGAACATGTCGCCGAGGCGCTTGGCCTGAAGGCCGAGCCGGTCTCGACCCAGGTCATCCCGCGCGATCGCCACGCCATGTATTTCGCCACCCTCGGTGTCGTCGCCTCGTCGATCGAGCGCCTGGCGACCGAGATCCGCCATCTGCAGCGCACCGAGGTGCTGGAAGCGGAGGAGTATTTCTCACCCGGCCAGAAGGGCTCCTCGGCGATGCCGCACAAGCGCAACCCGGTGCTGACCGAAAACCTGACCGGCCTCGCCCGCATGGTCCGCTCCTACGCCCTGCCGGCCATGGAAAACGTCGCCCTCTGGCACGAGCGCGATATCTCCCACTCCTCCGTCGAACGCATGATCGGCCCCGACGCCACAGTCACCCTCGATTTCGCCCTCTCACGCCTCGCCGGCGTCATCGAAAAGCTCCTGGTTTACCCCGAGAACATGGAGAAGAACCTCAACAAGTTCCGCGGCCTCGTCCACTCCCAGCGCGTCCTGCTGGCACTGACCCAGGCCGGCACTTCCCGCGAAGACGCCTACCGCCTGGTGCAGCGCAACGCCATGAAGGTCTGGGAACAGGGCAAGGACTTTTTGGAGGAGCTCCTGGCGGATACCGAGGTTCGCGCGGCGCTTTCCGAGGAGGATATTCGGGAGAAGTTCGACCTTGGCTATCATACCAAGCATGTCGACACGATTTTCCGGCGGGTATTTGGGAACGCTTGAGAGAACCCCAACCCCTCGGCGTCATCCTCGGCCTTGTGCCGAGGATCTGCCACATATGAACCGGCAGTATAGCCGTTGTTTTAGCTCATTGTTTTGATGCATCTCCCCCCGAAGCCACCGCTCTCTCCGGGCGACATGCATTGAAAGTCTGGCCTCGCCCGTGTGGGATTCGTCTTCTTAATAGGATCCTGGATTGTATTTAGCTTTTCTCAAGCGGCCGTTGTTTCATCTTTGAGGCTTTAGCGTTCCCAGGGCGTTTGCGCGCCTCGGTCTTTTTCGGCGTAACGGTTTCTGCGGCTTCCGTCGTCCTGCAAGCCTCCGTCTCGCCCCTGCCCTTGGCAGCCTTGGCGACCAGTCGGTCGAGATGTTTCAACTCATCCTCGTCAAGATTTTCGATGCCGATGAAGCGGTTTTCGGCGTGGCTCGTCAGGATGATTTCGTTGAGCTTGGCCTGGATCGCCCGCGTGTCGCGCGTCTGCGCGTTCTGCAGCACGAAGACCATCAGGAAGGTGATGATCGTCGTGCCGGTATTGATGATCAGCTGCCAGGTTTCCGAATAGTCGAAGAAGGGGCCGAGTGCGGCCCAGACGATGACGATGCTCAGCGCCAGGATGAAGATGACGGGCTTGCCCGCCCATTCCGATGTCTTGGTTGCGAAGCGGGCGAACAGATGTTTCATCGTCACCTCTGAAATCCTCCCTCGAAGCCTACGCTAAGAACTCCGAGGCAGGTTTGAGGTTCCCGGGGAAATCGGAATCCGCCGCCCGGGAATGAGGCTCTGTTTAGGCGATTTCCCGCGCAACCAGCTTGCGATAGAGATGCCAGGTCGCATGGCCGAGGATCGGGATGACGAGCGCAAGCCCGGCAAAGACCGGGATCGTGCCGATGACGAGCAGTGCCGCGACGATCAGGCCCCAGAGCAGCACCGGCACCGGATTGGCGACCGTGGCCCGGATCGAGGTCACGACGGCGGCGACGGCCCCGACATCGCGGTCGAGCAGCAGCGGAAAGGTGATGACGGAGATAGCCAGCACCACCAGCGCGAAGACGAAGCCGATGAGATTGCCCCAGATGATCAGCTGCAGGCCTCCAGCCGTTCCGAAAACCTGGCGGGTGAAATCTGTCATGGAGCGCGGAAACACTTCTCCGAGAAGATTGGTGTAAAGCGTCTGTGCCGTTACCAGCCAGACGACGAAAAGGGCAAAAAGCATCAGCCCGACCGCGACGATCGACGGCAGTGCCGGCGAGTGGCGCACTTCGAGTGCATGCGTCCATGATGTATCGAGGCCTTCCTCGCGCCGGCGGCTGATCTCATAAAGGCCGATCGCCGCGATCGGGCCGATCAGCACGAAACCGGACATCAGCGGGAAGACCATCGGCAGAAGATTGGCGCCGGAGGTCCATAGCGTCAGGAAGATGCCGGCGATCGGGTACATCAGGCACAGGAACACATAATGCGAAGGTTTTTCCTTAAAATCGTCGAGCCCACGCTTCAGCGCGTCGAAGACGTCAGCAATGCCAATGCGATTGACGACGGGCCGCGCTAAGCTTTCGCTGGCACCCGTCATGACATGAAATGCCGCCATGGCTTTCTCCTCCTCAGCCGAGATTGGTCGGCGGCGGCACGCATCGGCGGGCAAGCCGATACGAAATCCGCAACCGGCACTGGAGCAATATAACAAATATCAAGGCGCGTGTCGCTCTCTCCCTTGATGCCCCTCTTGACATCTTCGACGGGCTTTCTCACATCGGCGGCACTATGAAAGCCTCAGACGCAGATA
Source organism: Rhizobium sp. M10 (assembly GCF_002531955.1). Taxonomy (NCBI): domain Bacteria; kingdom Pseudomonadati; phylum Pseudomonadota; class Alphaproteobacteria; order Hyphomicrobiales; family Rhizobiaceae; genus Rhizobium; species Rhizobium sp. M10. The sequence goes on from NZ_NWTA01000003.1 coordinate 78,887, forward strand.
TGCTCATCATCCCCGGCTATACCAATTCCGGCCCCGGCCATTGGCAAAGCCGCTGGGAAGCGAAGCTCAGCACGGCGCGGCGCGTCGAACAGGCCGAATGGACGAAGCCGGTCCGCGAGGACTGGATCGCCCGCATCGCCGAGGAGGTGAACGCCTCGACCCGGCCCGTCGTGCTCGTCGCCCATTCGCTGGGCGTGCCCTCGGCGATCCACGCCATCCCGCTTTTCCGCAATCGGGTGGCCGGCGCCTTCTTCGTCGCCCCGCCCGATGTCACCAATCCCGACATCCGCCCGAAGCACCTGATGACCTTCGGCCCCTACCCGCGCGAGCCGCTGCCCTTCCCGTCAATCACCGTGGCGAGCCGCAACGATCCGTTCGGCAGCTACGAGCATGCCGACGATATCGCCAGCAGTTGGGGCTCCTTTCTCGTCGATGCCGGCGAGGCCGGGCATATCAATGCCGATTCCGGTCACGGTCCCTGGCCAGAGGGCACCATGGTCTTTGCCCAGTTCCTGAGCCGTCTCTCCGCTGATTGAGGAAAACCGCCTTCTCGTTAATTCAGCAATTGCTTTCTAAGTCTTTCTTAATGAAAAGACAGCAGACTGCGCCTGAGATGATTAAGCGAGAATGCCCGTGAAGAAAGCCCATCCAGAGGCCGAGAACCCGCATGGCGATGCCACAGCGGCGGCGGCAGGCGTCGGCGGGGCAGCCGGCGATTCCGAACTGGCGGAACGGGAGAGCCGATGGAACCATGCGCTGGTCGGCTCGGGCCTCGGCGTATGGGATCACAACTACCGCCTCGACCGGAAATATTACTCGCCCACGTGGAAAACCATTCGCGGAATGGCGCCCGACGAGGAGGTCTCCGGCGATTACGATGCCTGGCTACAGCTCGTCCATCCCGACGACCGCGAATTCGTCGCGCATGCCATCGAGCGCCAGAACGCCGGCGACCCGGATTATCAGATCTTCCAGTATCGTGAGCGTCACAGGGAAGGCCAATGGGTCTGGATCGACTGCCGCGGCGCCTGCGTGGAATGGGACGAGAACGGTGTGCCGACCCGCATCGTCGGCACGGATATCGATATCACCGCCCGCAAGGAAGCCGAGGAGACGCTGTCGCGCCTGTCGCGCCGGCTCGACCTGGCGTTGGCGATTTCCCACATCGGCGTCTTCGAGGCCGATATCGAGAATGATACGGTCGAATGGGACGATCGCCTCATCGCCATTTACGGCCTGCAGGGCGCCTCGCATCAGATCGCGGGCGATGCCTGGGCGAAAAGCCTGCATCCCGACGACCGCGAACGCGTGCTCGGCCTGGCCGGCCGCAGCGTCGAAAGCGGCAGCGATTTCCAGCAGGAATATCGCATCATCCGTGGTGACGGCGCCGAACGCATCATCCGTGCTCGCTCGGCCTTTTTCGTCGATGGCAACGGCCACCGCAAGCTGATCGGCGCCAACTGGGACGTCACCGAGGACGTCGCACTGCGCAACGAGCTGCAGCGCGCCAAGGATCTGGCGGAAGCCCGCAACCGCGAGCTCGAAGCCGCCAAGGAGAGTATCGAGCACCTGGCGCTGCATGACTACCTCACCGCCCTGCCGAACCGGCGCTATCTCGACAAGATGCTGGACGAGCGCTCGGCCGAATGCCGCGCCAAGGGCCTTGCCCTGGCGATCCTCCACATCGATCTCGACCGCTTCAAGCAGATCAACGACACGCTTGGCCACCGGGCCGGCGACGCCATGCTGCAGCACGCGGCGAATGTGCTGAGAAACTCCGTTCGCGCCGCCGATTTCGTCGCGCGCATCGGCGGCGATGAATTCGTCATCCTCTGTGCCGTCAATCCCGCCTCGAAAAAGATCGCCGGCCTTGCCGAACGCGTGATCCGCGAATTGCGCAAGCCCGTCAGATACGAGGGGCACGACTGCCGTTTCGGCGCCAGCATCGGCATCGCCGTCGACAGCGGCGCCAGGCTCGACGCCAAGCAAATCCTGCTCGACGCCGACATCGCGCTCTATCGCGCCAAGGGGCTGGGCCGCAACCGCTTCGAATTCTTCTCGGCATCGGCCCGCAGCGATGTCGTCTCGGCCAAGCAGCTCGCCGACGAGATTCTGATCGGCCTCGAGCGCAACGAATTCGTGCCCTTCTATCAATTGCAGTTCGATGCCCGCACCCTCGATGTCACCGGCGTCGAGACGCTCGCCCGCTGGCAGCATCCCCGGCATGGGCTTTTGACGCCCGATCGCTTTCTCGATATCGCCGAGGATCTCGACGTCGTCTCGACGATCGATGCGCTGATCCTGGAGCGCGCCCTGGCCGACCGCCGCGCCTGGATCAGGGATGGTTTGTCGATTCCAAAAGTATCGGTCAACGTTTCCGCCCGCCGGCTTGCCGATCCCGATCTCGGCAAGAAGCTCCGCGCCCTGAAGATCGATCCCGGCGCCATCGCCTTCGAACTGCTGGAATCGATCTCGCTCGACGATTGCGACGCGCTGGTGTCGGCCAACCTCAAGAAGCTGCGCAAGCTCGGCATCGACATCCAGATCGACGATTTCGGCACCGGCCATGCCTCGATCGTCAGCCTGCTGCGCTTGAGCCCGACGACGCTGAAGATCGACCGCGAGCTGATCCGCCTGCTGCCGCAATCGGCCGAGCAGCGCAAACTGGTCGGCTCGATCATCGACATCGGCCGCTCGCTCAACATCCGCGTCATTGCCGAGGGCGTCGAGACTGCGGATCACGTCCGCATCCTCGAAGGACTCGATTGCGACATGCTGCAGGGCTATGCGCTCGCCCGGCCAATGCCGGCCATGCAGATCCCTTCCTTCGCCCGCGCCGGCAGCTGGCGTCACGGGCAAACTGCCGCTCGCGCCCTGCAGGCGCAGCTTGGCCGCGCGCTGCCAAGCAGAGCTGCCAAATAAAACCTGGATAAGCGGCCCGCCATTTCGCCTTCATTCCACGCTACAGGAAAAGGCGCTAAACTCGTCTTGGGAATCCATTCGATTCCCCTGGCGGTATTCCGTAAAATCCGGAAACCGGGTCCAGAAATCCCGAAAAGAGGGAAGGAGCGACAGGCGGATTGTGAAACCCACTCTTTTCCTTTAAGGGGACGCCACGAGATCGATCCACTCGCGCTATCCCAAGAGCGCCAACAACAGAGAATGACCACGATGAACCGTCGCCGCCGTATCTACGAGGGCAAGGCAAAGATTCTGTATGAGGGTCCGGAACCGGGCACCTTGATCCAGTTTTTCAAGGACGATGCCACCGCCTTCAACAAGAAGAAACATGAAGTCATCGACGGCAAGGGCGTCCTCAACAACCGGATTTCCGAATATATCTTCAGCCATCTGAACAAGATCGGCATCCCCACTCATTTCATCCGCCGGCTCAACATGCGCGAGCAGTTGATCAAGGAAGTGGAAATGATCCCGCTGGAGATCGTCGTGCGCAATGTCGCCGCCGGTTCGCTTGCCAAGCGCCTCGGTATCGAGGAAGGCGTCGTCCTGCCGCGCTCGATCATCGAGTTCTACTACAAGTCGGATGCGCTCGATGATCCGATGGTCTCCGAAGAGCACATCACCGCTTTCGGCTGGGCCAATCCGGCCGAGCTCGACGACATCATGGCGCTTGCCATCCGCGTCAACGATTTCATGACCGGTCTGTTCCTCGGCGTCGGCATCCAGCTCGTCGATTTCAAGATCGAATGCGGCCGCCTCTTCGAAGGCGATATGATGCGCATCATCCTCGCCGACGAAATCTCGCCGGACAGCTGCCGGCTCTGGGATATCGAAACCCGCGAGAAGATGGACAAGGACCGCTTCCGTCGCGATCTCGGCGGCTTGCTCGAAGCCTATTCCGAAGTCGCACGCCGTCTCGGCATCATCAATGAAAACGAGCCTGTGCGCGGCACCGGCCCGGTTCTCGTCAAGTAAGGCAGGATAGACAAAGTGATCAAGGCTCGTGTCACCGTCACGCTGAAAAACGGCGTTCTCGACCCGCAGGGCAAGGCCATCGAAGGCGCGCTCGGCGCCCTCGGCTTCTCGGGCGTCGGCCATATCAGACAGGGCAAGGTCTTCGACCTGGAGCTCGAGGGCGCCGACAAGGCGAAGGCCGAGGCCGACCTCAAGGCGATGTGCGAAAAACTGCTCGCCAATACGGTAATCGAGAACTACGCGATCGCGATCGACGGATGATCACAGACCTGCCTTCCGGCAGATTTTGAGGGTTTGGCGTCATGACGAAGGCACAGCTGGAGACGGAAGTCTCGAAATATATGAGCTATGTCCTGCGCCATGCGCCCGATACCGCCGGCTTGACGCTTGATGGCGAGGGCTGGGTGTCGTTCGACGAGCTCGAAAAGGCTTTGACGTCGAAATACGATGTCTCCCGCGCCGAGATTATCGCGATCATCGAGAATAATCCAAAGAAGCGCTTCACGCTCGCCGACAACAGAATTCGCGCCAATCAGGGTCATAGCGTCGACGTCGATCTCGCATTGACCCCGGTGGAACCGCCAGCGGCTCTTTATCACGGCACGTCTTCGGCCAACTGGCATTCGATCGGGCGCGAAGGCTTGAAGAAGATGCAGCGCCATCACGTTCATCTGTCGGCGGATGTCGAAACCGCGAAAATCGTCGCAACGCGCCGCATCGGTGAATATCTCATCCTGCGTGTGGATGCGGCCCGCATGTTTTCAGAAGGCCATTCTTTCTTTGTCTCCGACAATGGAGTATGGCTCGCCGAAAGCGTTCCAGTTCAATATCTTTCGCCAGCCGCGGGGACCCCATGAAATCAGCCGTCGTTCAACTTCCGGGCCTCAACCGTGACCGCGATATGATTGCCGCCCTGACGAAAATTTCCGGCCGCGAGCCGGTGACGATCTGGCAGACGGAAGCCGAAATCCCGGATGTCGACCTGATCGTCATTCCCGGCGGCTTCTCCTATGGCGACTACCTGCGTTGCGGCGCGATCGCCGCCCGCATGCCGGTCATGCAGGCGATCATCGACAAGGCTGCAAAGGGCGTGAAAGTGCTCGGCGTCTGCAACGGCTTCCAGATCCTCGTCGAAGCCGGCCTGCTGCCCGGCGCGCTGATGCGCAATGCCTCGCTGAAATTCGTCTGCCGCGAGATCAAGCTCGAAGTGGTCAATGCCGAGACGGATTTCACCCGCGCCTACGCACAAGGTCAGGTCATCCGCTGCCCCGTTGCCCATCATGACGGCAATTATTTTGCCGACGAAGCCACGCTGGCGAAGATCGAAGGCAATGGCCAGGTGGTCTTCCGTTATGCCGAAGACACCAATCCCAACGGCTCGCTGAACGATATCGCCGCGGTCATGAACGAGAAGGGCAACGTGCTCGGCATGATGCCGCATCCAGAAAACCTGATCGAAGCCGCCCATGGCGGTTCGGACGGCCGCGGCCTCTTCGCCTCGGCGCTCGACGTTATCGCCGCCTGAGCCCGTCCTCAATGCATGCCGCCCGCAGGCCTCTGCGGGCAATGGCATGCGAAAGACCTTCATCCGGATCACTGGAGCCGATCATGCGCCCTCGCCTCTCCGTCGCAAACGCCGCCTTGCTGACCGCTCTTGCAGCTGCTGTCGCCGGCTGCCAATCGCCAGCTCCGGCAGCGGGTCCGAACCGCGCTGCCCTGCCGACCATGGAACGCGTGGCGCTCGGCGCCAATGCGTGCTGGTTCAAGTCGAAGGATCCGGCCTTTGCAGCCTATAAGCTCGCACCCGAGCTCAACTCCTTCTCCGGCCGCCCACGCATCCTGCTCGTCCACAAGGGCAGCCCGGAAAGCCGGCCGCTGCTGGTGGTGCAGGCCGAGGGCAGCCCGGCGCGTCTTCAGGCTTTCGGTCCGATGATGCAGGAGCCGGTCGCCGGCCGCATTGCTGCCGACGTCAACCGCTGGTCCGGCGGCAACAAGGGCTGCAGCTGACCGCGGCGATCCATTTCCGCGGGATCAATCCCAGAAAAACGACTTGCCGACCTCGCGTGCCGCCTCGGACTGCGACACTCCGATATCTTTGAGCTGGCTCGCCGTCAGAGTCCTCAGCGCGCGCCGGCCTTCCCGCTTCTGTTGCCACAAAAGAATTGCGGCCCAGATCCGCCTCAAACGCGTCGTCGCCTCGGCGGGCGCGTCGGGGACAATGATCTGCCTCCTGTCCTCATAAGAGACAATCGGTACAATTGGCATTTTGATCTCAGGCAAGGCAGACATTCCGGGAATCCTTTCGGTTGTCCGTTGGAATTGACTCTTAAACTTGACAGTGACAATGTGACAATATAGGAATTGTCACCATGACAAATTGGCTTCCCGATCTTTCCCGCGGCTCAGGACCGGTCTATCTCCGCCTTGCCGACAGCATCGAATCCGCGATATCGAGCGGCGCCCTGCCCGCCGGCAGCAAATTGCCGCCGCAGCGCAACCTCGCCTATGATATCGGCGTGACGATCGGCACGATCGGCCGTGCCTATGCGCTGGTGCACGAACGCGGTCTCGTTGCCGGCGAAGTCGGGCGCGGCACCTATGTGCTGAACCGTTCCGAATCGGCGCCCGGCGAACAGAGCGATCCGCTGACGATCTCGCTCGGCGGCACCCGCCTACAGGATGCGCCCGCCAACAAGATCCGTTTCGACACCACCGCCGCCCCCGATCTTGGTCAGGGCAAGGTCATAGCGGGCATTCTCGCCGAAATCGGCGAGCAGCATCTCTCCGAAATCTCCTCCTATTCCCGAAGCTTTCCGCAGAACTGGTTCGAAGCCGGCCGCCGCTGGCTTGCCCGCAGCGGCTGGACGCCGGAGGCCGAAAACATCGTGCCGACGCTCGGAGCCCATGCCGCGGCGATATCGGTCATCGCCGCCGTCTCGGCGCCAGGAGACAAGATCGTCTTCGAAAATCTCAGCTACACGCAGGTCAGCCGCAGCGCCCGGCTTCTCGGCCGTCGCACGGTCACCGTCGATTTCGACGACCAAGGCGTGATTCCCGACGATTTCGAACGGCTCTGCCAGCAGCAGCATCCGAAGCTCGCCTTCCTGATGCCGACCGTTCACAATCCGACTGTGACGATCATGCCTTATGAGCGTCGCGCGGCAATTGCGGCAATCGCCAGAAAACACGGCGTCTGGCTGATCGAGGACGACCTCTATGGCGGCATGGCCGGCGATGATACGCCGCTGATCGCCTCGCTTGCACCCGATCGCACCTTTCTCGTCAGCGGCCTGTCGAAATCGGTCGCCGCCGGCGTCCGTGGCGGCTGGGTCGCATGCCCGCCGCATTTCGCCCAGCGTATCAGGGTAACGCACCGGATGATCACCGGTGGCCTGCCCTTCATCCTGGCGGAGACCTGCGCCCGCCTCGTCGAAAGCGGCATGGCGCATGAGATTCGCAAACAGAGCGTCGAGGAACTCTCGCGGCGTGTCCGGATCGCCCGCGAGCAATTGCAGGGCTTCGAGTTCGCATCGCACCTGCATGCGCCCTTCCTCTGGCTGAAATTGCCGGAGCCATGGATGTCGGGCACCTTCAAGAACGCCGCCTTCCGGGACGGCGTGCTCGTCGATGACGAGGACGAGTTCAAGGCGGCACGCGGGGACAAATCCTATCATCGCGTTCGCGTCGGTTTCTCCTCGCCGAAAACAGGGCAGGAGCTGATCTCCGGATTGATGATCCTGCGCCGGCTCTTGGAAAATGGCGGCTCTGCCTATGATGGCGAAATATGACCTGTTGCAAATACACGCCATAATTCCGAAAAAACGCACACGCCTGACGAGAGCGCTTTACCGCTCCCGCCCCCATGCTACCTCTTTGTTGTCTACGCTTGGTGCGAATCAAAGGACAGCAGATGAGGGTCGAGTTCGGGCGGATCGCGCAGCACTTCTTGGCGCTTGCATCAGTGGCTGTTGTAGCCGGCACTTCGATGGCGGGTTCGGCAGATGCCGGCGAGCAGATATTCGATGAGTTGCGTTTCGGGGTTTCTGCCTCGGTGCAATCGGGCCATTCCAGGGAAGACGGCGTCTTCCCGGAAATTACCGCTCTCTTCGACCCTTTCGGATACGAGGAGGCCGTTGGCTGGCAGCAACAGTTGCTGCGTCCTCGTGTCCATCTCGGCACCTCGATCGGCACCGCGGGTGAAGCCACCCAATTCTTCACCGGCTTCACCTGGACGGTCGATTTCAACGACAAGCTCTTTGCCGAAGCCGGCTTCGGCGGCGTCATCCATACCGGCGACCTGGACGACAATGATGACGGCCCGGAACTCGGCTGCCGCGTCCTCTTTCACGAGTATGCCGGGGCCGGCTACCGTTTCACCCCGCATTGGAACGTTATGGCCCAGATCGCCCACTCCTCGCATGCCAATCTCTGCGACGGCCCGAACGACGGCATGACGCGCGCCGGCATCCAGATCGGCTACAAGTTCTGAGCAATTGCCGCTTTTACGAAAAAAGCCTGCCCGCCCCTGTGAACTGCTCCCGAAGTTGGGTGTCCAACTTTCGGGAGTCAGTTCACTGTGTTGACGGCGGGCTTTTTTCTGTCGCGCGCCGCCGCTACATAAGCTAAAGACAGCGCAAAACGCGCCAGGGACCTTCCGCTCATGACCATTCCAAACACCATCCCGATCACGCCGGAACTCATCGCGGGCCATGGCCTGAAGCCGGACGAGTACCAGCGCATCCTGGATTTGATCGGCCGCGAACCGACTTTCACCGAGCTCGGCATCTTCTCGGCCATGTGGAACGAGCATTGCTCCTACAAATCCTCGAAGAAATGGCTGCGCACGCTGCCGACCAAAGGGCCGCGCGTCATCCAGGGGCCCGGCGAAAATGCCGGCGTGGTCGATATCGATGACGGCGATTGCGTCGTCTTCAAGATGGAGAGCCACAACCACCCCTCCTATATCGAGCCTTACCAGGGGGCTGCGACCGGTGTCGGCGGCATTCTGCGCGACGTCTTCACCATGGGCGCGCGGCCGATTGCGGCGATGAACGCGCTGCGCTTCGGCGAACCGGATCATCCCAAGACCCGCCATCTCGTTTCCGGCGTCGTCTCCGGCGTCGGCGGCTACGGCAATTCCTTCGGCGTGCCGACGGTCGGCGGTGAAGTCGAGTTCGACGCCCGCTACAACGGCAACATCCTCGTCAACGCCTTTGCCGCCGGCATTGCCAAATCCAACGCCATCTTCCTGTCCGAGGCCAAGGGCGTCGGCCTTCCGGTCGTCTATCTCGGCGCCAAGACCGGCCGCGACGGCGTCGGCGGCGCGACGATGGCCTCGGCCGAATTCGACGAATCGATCGAGGAAAAGCGCCCGACCGTTCAGGTCGGCGATCCCTTCACCGAAAAGTGCCTGCTCGAAGCCTGCCTCGAACTGATGCAGACCGGCGCCGTCATCGCCATCCAGGACATGGGTGCCGCCGGCCTCACCTGCTCGGCCGTCGAAATGGGCGCCAAGGGCGATCTCGGCATCCTGCTCGAGCTCGACAAGGTGCCGGTGCGCGAAGAGCGGATGACCGCCTATGAGATGATGCTGTCGGAAAGCCAGGAGCGCATGCTCATGGTGCTGCAGCCGGAGAAGGAAGATGAAGCCAAGGCGATCTTCGTCAAATGGGGCCTCGATTTCGCCATCGTCGGCAAGACGACCGACGACCTGCGCTTCCGCGTCGTGCACCAGGGCGAAGAAGTCGCCAATCTGCCGATCAAGGATCTCGGCGACCAGGCGCCGGAATATGATCGCCCCTGGCGCGAATCCGGCAAGCCTGCCCCCCTGCCCGCCAATCTCGTCGCCGCACCCAAGAATTACGGTCAGGCGTTGCTGCAGCTCGTCGGCTCGGCCAACCAGTCGAGCCGCCGCTGGGTCTATGAGCAATATGACACGCTGATCCAGGGCAATTCGCTGCAGCTTCCGGGCGGTGATGCCGGCGTCGTGCGCGTCGACGGCCATAAGAGCAAGGCGCTTGCCTTCTCCTCCGACGTGACGCCGCGTTATGTCGAGGCCGACCCCTTCGAAGGCGGCAAACAGGCGGTCGCCGAATGCTGGCGCAACATCACCGCGACGGGCGCCGAACCGCTCGCCGCCACCGACAATCTCAACTTCGGCAATCCCGAAAAGCCGGAGATCATGGGCCAGTTCGTTCAGGCGGTGAAGGGCATCGGCGAGGCCTGCCGCGCGCTCGACTTCCCGATCGTGTCGGGCAACGTCTCGCTCTACAATGAGACCAACGGCGTCGCCATCCTGCCGACCCCGACGATTGCAGGCGTCGGCCTGCTGCCGGACTGGCGCAAGATGGTTCGCATCGGCAGCGCCAACGCCGGCGACAAGGTGATCATGATCGGCCTCGACGGCAGCCATCTCGGCCAGTCCGTCTATCTCAGGGATGTGCTCGACAGCCGCGAAGGTCCCGCCCCCGAGGTGGATCTCTTCGCCGAGCGCCGCAACGGCGATTTTGTCCGCTCCGTCATCCGCAACGGCCAGGCAACCGCCTGCCACGACATTTCCTCGGGCGGCCTTGCCGTCGCGCTGGCTGAAATGGCCATGGCGTCCGGCAAGGGGCTGACGATCGATCTCGGCGAATGCAAGGGTGCGCCGCATGCGCTGCTCTTCGGCGAGGATCAGGCGCGTTATGTGCTGGCGGTGCCGGCCGATGTGGCGGATTTCGTCTGCGTCAATGCGGAAGGCGCCGGCGTTCCCTTCCGCCGCCTCGGCACGGTCGGCGGAGATGCACTCGTCGTCGGCGATCTCATTACGCTGCCGATTCAGCAATTGCGCGATACACATGAATCGTGGTTCCCTGATTTCATGGAAGGCCGCGGCGAACTCGCCGCGGAATGATGCGCAAGGAGTAACGATCATGGCCATGAAACCCGGCGATATCGAAGACATGATCAAGGCTGGGATTCCCGGTGCCAAGGTGACGATCCGCGATCTGGCGGGCGACGGCGATCATTACGCCGCCGAAGTCGTCGCCGAAGCCTTCCGCGGCAAGAGCCGCGTGCAGCAGCACCAGATGGTCTACGAAGCGCTGAAGGGCAATATGGGCGGCGTGTTGCACGCGCTCGCCCTGCAGACTTCGGCCCCGGAATAGGGTTCGCGACGCTTCGAATGATGGGCTTGCGGCTCATCCCATCCTATATTGGATGTGGACGCGGCCATGGATCGAAGACCTTTCGACATGCGCCCGGACACCGAAGACGCGGCCGATCAGCCCCTCGGTGAGCACGGTTTCGGCCGCTCCCGCGGCAACGATCTCTCCCTTCTCGAGCACGGCCAGCCTATCGCAGAACATCGCCGCCAGATTGAGGTCGTGCAGGGCAATGATGCAGGTAATGCCGAGCTTCGAGACAAGGGAAAGAATGTCCAGCTGATGCTGGATATCGAGGTGATTGGTCGGCTCGTCCAGCAGAAGTTCGCTCGGCGACTGCGCGAGCGCTCGTGCAATGTGAACGCGCTGGCGCTCGCCGCCTGAGAGCGTCTGCCAGAGCTGCGCGGCACGATCTCGCATATCGACGCGTGAAAGCGCCTCGTCGACGCGGAGATCGTCGTCAGCAGCCCAGGAATTCAGCAATCCGCGATGCGGCGTCCTGCCGAGACGCACGACGTCCCTGACAGTTAGTCGCGTCTCGGTCGTCGATTGCTGCTCGACGAAAGCGACGCGGCGGGCGAGCTCGGCTCTCGATATCGCCGAGATATCGTCCTCTCCGAGCCGGATAATGCCGCTGCGGACCTTTCGCAGCCGGCAAATCAGCCGCAGCAGGCTCGACTTCCCCGAGCCGTTCGGCCCCAGCAGGCCCAGCACCTTGCCTGTCTCGACCGCAAGGCTGATGCCATTGACGAGAAGCGTATCGCCTGCGGCGAAACTGACCTCGTCGATTGTGATGCTCATGCAGTTCTCCTGGCGCCATAGAGAATGACGGCGAAGGCCGGAGCGCCGAACAGCGCGGTGACGACGCCGATCGGCAGAATCTGTTGCGGGACGATGATCCGCGAGATGATGTCGGCAGCGACCATGAAGAGGGCACCGCCGAGCGCTGTGGCCGGCAGCAGCCGGCTATGGGCAGGCCCGACCAGGAAACGTGCGGCATGCGGAATGACGAGGCCGACAAAGCCGATCGAGCCGACCATGCTCACGACAGCCGCCGTCATCACCGCGGTTGCGCCGAGCAGCACGATCTGGACGCGCCTCACCGCAATGCCGAGGGATGCAGCAGCATCGGTACCGAAGGCGAAAGCGTCGAGGGCTCGCACATGGGCAAGGCAGACGAGGAAGCCGATCACGGTAACCGGCGCTGCGAGATAAACATCCGGCCAGCGAACGCCGCCGAGAGAGCCGAGCAGCCAAAACATGACGCCTCGCGCCTGTTCCGCATTGGCCGATGTCGTGACGATATAGGCGGTCAGCGCGTTGAAGAGCTGCGATCCAGCAATTCCGCACAGAATGATGCGCTCGCCGGTCCCGCCAGCGCCGGCGGCAAGAACGCCGACGAGCAGAAATGCCGCCACCGCGCCGATGAACGCGCCGCTCGAAAGGCTGAGCACGCCATAACCGAAACCGAGGATCATCACGCAGACCGCACCCGTCGAGGCGCCTGCCGAGATGCCGAGAACGTAAGGCTCGGCCAGCGGATTGCGCAGCAGGGCCTGCAGGATGGCGCCGCAGAGCGCGAGCGACGCACCGGCGCTGGCGGCCACCAGCGCGCGGCTGAGGCGATAGTCCCAGACGATGCCCTGATGAATGCGGCTGAGTTCGAAACCGGTACCGAAAAGCCGATTCGAGACGGCCTTGGCTGTCGTTTGAAGCGGGATCGATATTTCGCCGATCGAAACGGCCAGGCTGATCATCAGTCCCAGAAGGACGAAGGCGGCAACGGTGAGCGCGACGGGCGCCCACCATCCATCCCGTTTCAGGAGCATCTTGTTCACTGGGCGAGACCCGACGACTGGATGCCCTTTGCCAGTATCTCAATGCCGTCGATCGTGCGGATCGTCGGGTTCATCGATTGCGCGTCCATAATCACGAAGCGATTGTTCCTGACGGCATCGAGTTCGCGGGTGACGGGGTCGTTCTTCAGAAAGTCGAGCTTCACCTTCGGATCGTCAGCCGCATAGCGCCGGCGATCCATGGTAGCGATGACGATGACCGCGGGATCAGCCTGAGCGATCGTCTCCCAGCCGACCAGCGGCCATTCCTCTTCCGTCGTCACGACATTCGCAGCACCCAGCGTCTTCAGAATATAGGCCGGGGCGCTGTTCTTCCCGGCGATGAAGGCATCGCCGTTCACCTCTTTGCTGGAGAACCAGAAGACGATGGGCAGATTCTTTGCCGATGCGCCCGATATCGAGGCGACGGCATCGGCCTCGCGCTTCTTGAGATCGGCGATCAGGGCGTCGCCGCGGTCCTTGATATCGAAGATGTCGGAGAGTTCGGCGATTTCCTGATAGATCAGGTCCATCGTGAACAGCGCTTTGCGCACGCCATCGCCGCCATCGGCATTGATCTTGGCCACACAGTCGGCGGGCGCGACATAGGTGTTGATCCCGAGTCCGGAAAACTGTTCGCGCTTGCCGACGGAACCCTGCGCACCGACATGCCACTCGAATTCGGCCGCCACCAGGTCGGGCTCCGCGCCGACGACGGATTCGAAGCTTGGATCGTTGTCGGCAAGGCGCTTGATCCGGCTGCTGACCTCGGCATATTGCGGCAGGACCGGGCCGACCCAGACCGCGGTTCCGGCGATCTTGTCTGCCAGTCCGAGGAAAAACAGCACTTCGGTCATGCCCTGGCCGATCGATACGATCTTCGCCGGGGCCCTTTCGAAGGTCACCTGCTGGCCGCAATTGGTGATGGTCAATGGATATTGAGTGGCAGCAAGACCCGGCGCTGCAAGGCCGGTCAGCCCGAAGGCAAACGTCATGCTCATGAGAAACTGGCGCATGGAAAATCTCGATAAGGAGGAAAATTCTAGCCTCGCCGTGCCACGCGCGGCTGCGCGGGATAAGGCACGGTCAAACGGACGCTAGCGGTGAAAAACCCAATCGAGACGGATTCGTGCCGGAGTTCGGCGAAGGTTCAGGTCAACCATGTCTGTTCCTTTCCAGGCATCCCCGCCCGGTTGATTGGATCGTGATTGACGGCAGGTCTCCTGGCTTGCGGATATGCGCCGATCATCTGCCTTCCCGCGAAACTCGCAGTGGCATGGCCATGGGCCCCAAGAGATGAGCTAAGTGCTCATCTCGGGATGATCGCAAAAGCGATCACCCTGGGATGATCGGCAAAAGCGATCACCCTGGGATGATCGGCAAAAGCGATCACCCTGGGATGATCGGCAAAAGCGATCACCCTGGGATGATCGACAATCCGCTTACAGTTGCGGGGGCAGCCACGGTCTTGATCCCTATTGGGTCGTCCTCACCGTGTTCCCTATTAATCCCCTTGGAGTCATCCGCGGGAAACCGTCGCGCCTAGTTACGCCGGCTCGACGTATCGCGTCAAGAACAAGCTGACGCATCGGGCTCTGCGCGGGAGCCTTTGCCAAAAAGGCAGCCTTCAGCCGGGAATTCTCTTTTTATCAGGATTGGTAAAGACCAGGGCAGGCATCGGCCCCGATGTCATCAGCGTGAAGTCGAAGGACGCCTTCAAATCCGGCCCCAGCACATATTGCCGATGGACGCGCAGCTGATCCTTGCGGATCTTGCGGTAATGTTCGCGCGTCAGCATCTGCTTGACGCGGATCAGGAGCATCTTCGCCGGGGGCGCGTCCGCGTGGCCGGAGACGGCGACAACCGGCACTTTGTAGAAATTGATCGAATCCGTCAGGCACTGCACATCGACCCACGAAATCTCCGGGCAGCGGGCAATCAAGCCGACGCGGGCGCGCAGCAGGCTTGCCGATGACAGCAGCGCACATTGCAGAATAGCGCTGCCGAGTGAAGCAAACACCACGCGTTTGCCCTTGAAGATCTCCGGCTCCCTTTCCAGCAATATGCCGATGACATGGGCGGCCACGTTCGATCCCATGCTGTGCGAGGAGATCACATACTCCTCCGCCTCCTCATCAAGCGCCTTGCGCACGGCGGTGGCCCGGTCTTCCAGCCAATCGTTGCAATCGGCCCGGTGCATGCGGCCGAGCGCGACGGCCATTTGCCAATCGGCAAAGAGATGCAGCGTGTGGAAGCGTTCGGAAAACGGCAGGAAGGCGAAGATGAAGAAGCAGAGCGCCAGCGGCCCGCTCCAGAGCATGTGCCAGGGCGAAAAGCCGAGACTATAGGGCGCGACGGCGATCTGCGCCGTCAGCGCGATTGCCAGCGCCGTCAGCAGGAACGGAAAGAGGAAGAACAGGCCGAAGCGCCAGGCATGACGGAAATAGCCCCGCATGCCGCCTTCGAGCATGATCTGGGCGCAGCTGCGAAAACCCGCAACAATCTGGCTCAGCGTATTGCCGCTGCGCAGCCTGCGCACGAACATGTCGTGATCGACCATGTGGATCCGGCTCTTCGTCTGCCAAGTGGCAGGAGCAGGCTCTTCCCCGAGCGTCGCCCCGGCTGCCCCGGGCGCCATCTCGGGTGCCCCACGCGCCGCGCCGCTGGTCGTGACCTCGAAACTGAGGGGATCGCTGCCGTCCGGAGTCCCGACCTCGAGCGAATAGCCCCAAACGGCGGAACTCTGCCTGGCTGAGCGCTCGTAGCGCGCCCGGTGGGCAACGCCGTCAAGCGGCTCGAAGCCCGGAAAATGCAGGACGATCCGCTTTTTTATCAATCTCATTCCGCTCTTTCGGCCGGGCGAATGGCCGGCATGTTCGTGCGATCCGGCTGCTGTGGCGCCGATCTCGGCGAAAAAGCAGGTATGGTCTCGAAGGCGTCTTGCTAACCGAAGTCATCAGGAATTCAATAGCAGCCATGTCGATTCCACCGTGAACGGAGGGGTTTTGTGGCCGATCTTGTCAAAGAATTGATCTCTGGCATCGTCGACAGCGTGCTGAAGGAAATCCTGAAGAAAACCACCGGCCGCGTCACGACGAAGCGCAGGAGGCGCAAGACGCGCCCCGCTGCGACAACGGCTGCCGCCCGAAAGACGACCTCCGCCAAGCGCAAACCCGCCCGCAAACAGGTCAGCAAGCGACGCACCGCCGCCGGTCGCAGCCGCCAGCGCCGCAGCTGAGACATGACGCAATTATCCGACCGCTGAACCCGGCCCCTCGGCGACGTCGAAATTGACCGGATGCAGGCCCATCTGGCCCGACAACCGTAACGTGATAGCAACATCGCCGAAGTGGTCTGACCAGATTGGTCTTTTTTTGGTTTAGGCGTCTGGAATTCCTGCTGTCACATGCTATCTAAGGACAACGATTGAAACGGTGGGCCTTTAACCCGCCCGTTGAAAGGATCAGGTCCCATGAGCGGCATTCACGAATTCATCGACAACGAAATCAAGAGCAACGACGTCGTCCTCTTCATGAAGGGCACGCCGCAGTTTCCGCAGTGCGGTTTCTCCGGCCAGGTCGTGCAGATTCTCGATTACATCGGCGTCGACTACAAGGGCATCAACGTGCTCGCCGATTCGGAGATCCGCCAGGGCATCAAGGATTATTCCAACTGGCCGACGATCCCGCAGCTTTACGTAAAGGGCGAGTTCATCGGCGGCTGCGACATCGTCCGGGAAATGTTCCAGGCCGGTGAGCTGCAACAGCATCTCCAGGAAAACGGCGTCACCGTTCGCGGCGCCGCCTGACCGGTCACCGGACGTCCGCCCGGTTTCCAAATCTGTTTCTCGAGTTCGAGGCGCTGCAGCCAGCAGCGCCTTGACCTGTTTATGGAAATTTCATTGTGACAGATTCATCACAAGCCGTGTCCGCGGGCCGCCTGCCCATGGGCAAGCGTGAATTCATCGCGCTTGCCGCCTTCCTGATGGCCGTTAACTCTTTGGCGATCGACATCATGCTGCCGGCGCTGCAGCAGATTGGAGCGAGCCTCGGCGTCGAGAGCGAAAATCATCGACAATTCGTCGTCTCCACCTATCTGCTCGGTTTCGGCTGCGCTCAGCTGTTCTACGGACCGCTCTCCGACCGTTTCGGCCGCCGCACGCCGCTGTTGATCGGTCTCGTCATCTACATCCTGTCCGCCATCAGTATCGTTTTCGTCCCCTCTTTTGCGGGGTTGCTCGCCCTGCGCTTCCTGCAGGGCGTTGGTTCGGCCGCAACCCGCGTCATCACCGTCTCCATTGTCCGCGATATCTATGGCGGCCGGCAGATGGCTGAGGTCATGTCGCTGATCATGATGGTCTTCATGATCGTGCCGGTGATCGCGCCCGGCGCCGGCCAAGTCGTCATGTTCTTCGGCAACTGGCACCTGATCTTCCTCTTCATTGCCGCCATGGCGACCGGTATCGCCGTCTGGGCCTACATCCGCCTGCCGGAAACCCTGCATCCGCAGAATGTCCGCCCCTTCACCGCCCGCTCGATCTTCGGCGCCTTCAAGCTGGTGCTGACCAATCGCGTGGCGCTCTGCTACACGATCGCCAGCACGTTCATCTTCGGCGCGCTGTTCGGCTTCATCAATTCCGCCCAGCAGGTCTATGTCGGCATTTACGGTCTCGGCGTCTATTTCCCCGTCGCCTTCGCCGGCGTGGCGATCTTCATGTCGCTGTCGTCCTTCTTCAACTCGCGCTTCGTCGGCAAGCTCGGCATGCGTCGCCTGTCGCACGGCTCGCTGATCGGCTTCATCGCCATCAACACTATCTGGCTGATCGTCCAAATGGCGAGTTCCGAGCCGATGCCCTTCGCCTTGTTCATCACCTTCTTCGGTCTGGCCATGTTTCAGTTCGGCTGGATCGGCTCGAACTTCAACTCGCTTGCCATGGAGCCTCTCGGCCATGTGGCCGGCACCGCCTCCTCCGTGCTCGGCTTCATGAGCACGGTCGGCGGCGCCATCATCGGCGCCGGCATCGGCCAGGCCTTCGACGGCACGGCGCTGCCGATGGTCGCCGGTTATTTCGCTGTCTCGATCGCCGGGTTGGTCTTCGTGCTGATTGCCGAGAAGGGCCGCCTGTTCCAGCAGCACAATCCGGCCGTTTGAAAGGCCGACCTCGTCCGCATCCAGGATTTCACCACATGACGCCGCCACATAAACTGCACCAGGAAAACCAAGGCTCCCGCCGCATCGGCATGGGCTTCGGTGAATTCGTCGTCACCATTGCGATCATGACGGCCAGCATCGCCATGGCGATCGACAGCATGCTGCCGGCATTGCCCAATATCGGCCGCTCCCTCGGCGTCACCAGCACCAACGACGCCCAGCTCATCATCGGCGTCTTCTTTCTCGGCTTCGGCGTTTCGCAGATATTCTTCGGCAGCCTTTCCGACACCTTCGGCCGCCGCAACATCCTGCTCGGCGGCCTCGCCTGCTATGTGGTCGGCATGTTTGCCGCTGCCGCCACCGGCAGCTTCGAAATGCTGCTCCTCATGCGCTTCGTTCAGGGCGTCGGCGGCGCGGCCGTGCGCATCACCACCATGGCGATCGTCCGCGACTGCTTCGGCGGCCGCGAAATGGCCCGCGTCATGTCCTATGTCATGATCGTCTTCATGATCGTGCCGATCGTCGCACCCTCGGTGGGCCAGCTCATCATCCTTTATGCCAACTGGCATTGGATCTTCATCCTGCTCGGCGCCGTCGCCACCATCCTCTTCGTCTGGGCACTTCTGCGGCTGAAGGAATCGCTGCCGCCGGAAGAACGCCTGCCGCTGTCGGTCAACTCGGTCACGGACGGCTTCAAGACCGTGCTCACGAACCGCATTACCTCGGGCTATATGATCGGCCTCACCATGTTCACCGGCGTCATCAGCGCCTACGTGATCTCGGTGCAGCAGGTCTTCGGCGAAGTTTACGGCCTCGGCGACTGGCTGCCGATCGCCTTTGCGGCGACCGCCGGCGGCATTGCAGTGGCGAATTTCGCCAATGGCTTCTTCGTCCGCAAATTCGGCATGCGCCGCATTTCGCATGCCGCGCTGCTGATCTTCACGGCGCTGTCGGCAGCAGGCTTTCTCATTGCACTGGCCGGAAAGGCGGATTTCGCCACCGCCTACGGCATCTTCACCATCGTGCTGATGATGTTTGCCGTGATCGCCACCAATTTCACCGCCATCAGCCTTGAGCCGATGGGCAATCTCGCCGGGACGGCAACCGCCATCACCGGCTTTGTCTCGACGACGGCAGGCGCCATCCTCGGCGGCCTGGTCGGCCAGATGTTCAACGGCACGGTGCAGCCTCTCTTCGGCGGCTTCGCGCTCTTCGGCCTGGTGACGATCGCAGCCACCCTCTGGGCCGAGAACGGCAAGCTCTTCACCCATCCCGGAGACAGCCCACAGCTCGATCCGGGTGCGGCGCACTTCTGACATCGAAATCATTGGCGTCAGCGCGAAAGGCATTTCCGATGGACGACCGAATTCTGATCAGGCCTTACGCGCCAAGCGATTCGGACGCGACGATCGAGATTTTTCTGCGCGCCATTCGGGAGGTTTCATCGAAAGACTATTTGCCCGCTCAGATCGAGGCTTGGGCGAAGGTGGAAGATCGCAGCCTGTGGGCGCAGCGCCGGATAAGCAGGCCTGGCTGGATCGCGGAAATCAATGGAGTGCCGGTGGGGTTTTCCGACCTGACCGGTGACGGATGCCTGGACATGATGTTCGTGCACCCTGAATTTCAGGGGCTGGGTATCGCAAGCCGCCTGTTGAGCAGGGTCGAGAAGGAAGCGTTGAACCTCGGATTCACGCGAATTTATACCGAGGCGAGCCGAACCGCTCGACCGTTTTTCGAACGCAAGGGTTTCCGCGTGGTGAGCCGGCAAACCGTCGAAAAACGCGGGCAAAGGCTGGAAAATTTCCGCATGGAAAAGCTTTACACGGAATAGGGCGCAAGCCGCCGATACACTTTATCCGAATGAACTCGGCAATCCCGTCGCAGATACGGCCGCAAAATCAGCGCTCTGCGGCCGATTTTCATGCGTTCAAACAGTAACCACCTCACGGCGCAGAACCTCCCATGAGGCCTTGTCGGGGGCAATCAGCAGCCCGCCGTCGAGATGGTGTGGCAGGTAGGAAGAACCGTCGAAACGGGCGGCATAGGCGCCGGCCTCCTGGGAAATGAGCGTGCCGGCGAGATGATCCCAGGGCATCAGCTTGTTGTACATGAGGTAATGCACATGGCCGCCCGCAAGGGTGCGGTATTCATGGGCCGCGCAGCGGTAGTTGGTGAGGAAGCGCACCTTGGCTAGATTGCCGAGGATCTCGGCCCGCTTCTCCTGCGGCAGGTAGCCGGTGGAGGCCATGCCGACCATCTGGTCGAGCGCAACAGGCTCGGCCGCGCGCAGCCGCCGCGCTTCGCCATCCGGCCGCCGCAGCCAGGCGCCGCTTCCCTTTTCCGCCATCACCCAATCGTCGCCCATCGGATCGTAGATGATGCCGGCAATCGTCTCGCCGCCGGAAACGACCGACGCCATGACGCCGAAGGCCGGGATGCCGGCGGCGAAATTGAACGTGCCGTCGACCGGATCGACAACAATGGCGAGATCGGCATCGGCGAGCCTGCCGAGCAGTGCCGGCTCGGCCGCGACCGATTCTTCGCCGACGAACAGGGCGGCCGGCCAAAGGCGCTCGGCTTCCGCCTTGATCATCCGCTCGGCCTGCTCGTCGGCCTCGGTGACGAGATCGGTCGCCTCGCTCTTGGCGCGCACATCATCCCGGCCAAGCCGCCGGAAGCGCGGCAGAATCTCCGCCTTCGCCGCCCGGCGCAAGAGATCGGCAAGAGCGGTCACGTCGACAGTCGCAGTCATGTCAAATCCTTTCGAGAAGCGTGTCAAATCAGATGCCGATGATCTCGCGGCGGATCAGCTGCCAGCTGTCCCTGTCGGGTGCTGAGATAATACCGCCCGTCGTCTCGCCGGGGCGATAGGGGGTGCCGTCGAATTTCGCCGTATGGCCGCCGGCCTCCTGATGCGCGAGCACGCCGGCCAGGTGATCCCAGGGCATCAGCTTCGCATGGCCGATGAAATGCAGCTTGCCGGAGGCGACCATCCAATATTCGTAGGCCGAGCAGTTGAAAGCGAAGGTCATCCTGATCTTCGCCAGATTGGAGCAGATGCGCGAGCGATCCGGGTCGTCCATATGGCCCCATGAAATGCCGCCGACCATCTGGTTCAGGGCGGCGGGCTCCGCCACCTTGAGCCGGCTCGATTGGCCGTCCTGTCGCGTCAGGAAGGCGCCCGCTCCCTTGATCGCCGTCACCGTATCGCCGAGGACTGGATCATGAATGATGCCGGCGACCGTCTCGCCCCTGACGGTGACCGCCAGCATCGTCCCGAAGACGGGAAGCCCGGCGGCGAAATTGAAGGTGCCATCGACAGGATCGATGACGAAGGCGAGCTCGGCGTCGGCAAGGGCCGGAACGACGGACCGATCGGCGTCATAGGCTTCCTCGCCGACAACGAGTGCTGCGGGAAAACGCTCTTTCAGCGCCGCGGTGATCCTGTGTTCGGCGAGCACGTCCGCCTCCGTCACCAAATCGATTGCCGAGGTCTTTTCCGAAACGTCGGCAGTGCCGAGATTGCGGAAACGCGGCATGATTTCGGCGCGTGCCGCCTCCCTGACGCTATCGCCAAGGAACAGAATATCCTTATCTGAAATGCTCATGCGAAATCATGTCCTTCATGCAACGACCAGCCTCCCGCAGCCGGCCTTTCACGAAGGGTCGGTGACTGTCAAGCCGGAAAAGTCGAAGAGCTTCGGATCGAGTAGATGCGACGGGTTCACATGCGCAAGCGCCCGCAGCATCGTGTCCTTGCGCCCCGGCATCCGTCGTTCGATATCGGCGAGCATGTCCTTCATCGCATTGCGCTGCAGCCCGTCCTGGGAGCCGCAGAGATCGCAGGGGATGATCGGAAACTGCATGGCGGCAGCGAACTTGGCAAGGTCGTCTTCGGCCGCATAGGCAAGCGGCCGCAGCACCATCAGGTCGCCCTCGTCGTTCAGAAGCTTCGCCGGCATCGAGGCGAGGCGCCCGCCATGGAAGAAATTCATGAAAAAGGTTTCGAGAATATCCTCGCGGTGGTGGCCGAGCACCAGCGCATCGCAGCCTTCCTCCCGGGCGATGCGGTAGAGATTGCCGCGCCGCAGCCGCGAACAGAGCGAGCAATAGGTCGCCCCTTCCGGCACCTTCTCCTTCACGATCGAATACGTGTCCCGATACTCAATCCGGTGCCGGACGCCGATCCTCGTCAGATAATCCGGCAGCACATGCTTGGGAAAGTTCGGCTGCCCTTGGTCGAGATTGCAGGCGATGAGTTCGACCGGCAGCAGCCCTCGCCATTTGAGATCAAGCAACAACGCCAGCAGCCCATAGGAATCTTTGCCGCCGGAAAGGCCGACCAGCCAGCGCTTCTGCCCCTTCAGCATATCGAAATCGTCGAAGGCCTGGCGCACCTGCCTGAGCAGCCGCTTGCGCAGCTTGTTGAAGGAGACCGAGCGCGGCGCGTCGGCAAACAGCGCATGGCCAATGTCATCCCCTGATTCAACAGACCCCAGATCGTCCGCGATGTTGACTGCGATATTCATGACCTCGTCCAATCGAAGATTGCAGGCTTGAAATTGCGAGCCCGCCCTATCACGCTGCCTTTAGCAGAAAGTCGCCCGGCAACACAGCATCAATCACCGAACACCGACCAGCCGGTGCGCGCCGCCAGCATCTCCAGCGCCACGGCACCGAGCTGCGAATTGCCGACCTTGTTCAGCCCGGGCGACCAGACTGCGATCGAGGCAACGCCCGGCGCCACCGCGAAGATGCCGCCGCCGACGCCGCTCTTGCCGGGCAGGCCGACATGATAGGCGAAGTCGCCCGAGCCATCGTAATGGCCGCAGGTCAGCATCAGCGCATTGATGCGCCGCGCCCGCTTCGGCGAGACCACCGAATGACCGGTCATCGGATTGCTGCCGCGCGCTGCCAGGAACAGCCCGGCGCGGGCGAGCTGCTCGCAGCTCATCGACAGGGCGCATTGATGGAAATAGACGCCGAGCACGTGGTCGACGGGGTGATCGAGATTGCGGTAGGCGCGCATGAAGTTGGCGAGCGCGACATTGCGGTACCCCGTCTGCGTTTCCGAGCGCGCCACCTTGTCGTCGATGGTGATCGACTCATCGTCGGCGAGATAACGCACGAAGCGCAGCAATTCGCCGATCGCCTCGCGCGGCGCATGACCGGCCATGACGACGTCGGTGACGGCGATCGCGCCGGCATTGATAAAGGGATTGCGTGGAATGCCGCTCTCGTGCTCGAGCTGGACGATCGAGTTGAAAGCCGATCCGGACGGTTCGCGCCCGACGCGCTTCCATAGACCTTCGCCGACCTTGCCGAGCGCCAAGGTCAGCATGAAGACCTTGGAAATGCTCTGGATCGAGAAGGCGATGTCGGCATCGCCGATACGATAGACCTTGCCGTCGACAGTGACGATCGCCATGCCGAACTGCCGTGGATCGACCTTGGCGAGCTCGGGAATATAGTCGGCGACCTTACCCTCGCCGACCCGCGGCAGAATATCGGTGTAGATGCTGTCGAGGGTCGCCTGCAAATCCGCCATCGCTTCTCTCCGGATAACAAAAAAGCCGCCCGAAAGAGCGGCTTTTCCATAAGCGAAAACGCCTGGTTCTTCTTAACGCGAATAGAATTCGACGACCAGATGCGGCTCCATGACGACGGGGAACGGAACGTCGCTGAGCGTCGGAACGCGACCATACGTGGCGACCATCTTGTTGTGATCGACTTCGATATAGTCGGGAACATCGCGCTCGGCGAGGCTGACGGCTTCCAGAACGGTCACCAGCTGCTTCGACTTCTCGCGAACTTCGATGACGTCGCCGGCCTTGCAGCGATAAGAACCGATGTTGACGCGAACGCCGTTGACGGTGACGTGGCCATGGTTGACGAACTGACGGGCAGCAAAGACCGTCGGAACGAACTTGGCGCGATAGACGATCGCGTCGAGGCGCGATTCCAGAAGGCCGATCAGGTTTTCGGAAGTGTCACCCTTGCGGCGGGAGGCTTCGGCGAAGATCGCGCGGAATTGCTTTTCGCGCAGGTCACCATAATAGCCCTTGAGCTTCTGCTTGGCGCGCAGCTGCACACCGAAGTCCGAAAGCTTGCCCTTGCGGCGCTGGCCGTGCTGGCCCGGGCCGTATTCGCGGCGGTTCACCGGGGACTTTGGACGGCCCCAGATGTTTTCGCCCATACGGCGGTCAATTTTGTACTTGGACGATTCGCGCTTGCTCATCGTATTTCCTTTCAAAGGTTTATGGCGGTTTGTTGCCAAACCGCACGAAGGAAACACGCCCTCCTCTGACCTCTTCCGAGACCTGACAGGATGTTTCGGTTACGCGAACAGAAACGATCCACGGGACATGTCAAATGAAACACCGGACATTGCTGCCCGGTGCTTGGCGCGGTCTTTAGAGGCCCGTCATGAAAATGTCAACTGCGCCAAAGCCCGAAAGCGCCACTATTCCGCAGCCAACGGCTGATCGCCGGTATCAGGTGCGTTCGCATCACCGGGTGCGGTCTGGCAATTCATGTCGGGGAAGGCCACGATACGTTTGCCGGAAAAGTCAGTGTGCACGACGACAATCCCCTGCTCCTCGAAATAACCGAGCAGACGGCGGGCGCGCCGCGCCGAATGGGTGCCGTAGGCGCGGGCGATGCGCGCGTCTGACGGGCACGGTTCGCCGCAGACGGCGGCCTTGGCGAGCATCAGAAAGACGCCCTGCAGATCGTCGGTGACACCCGCAGACAGCGACAAGGCCGTCGCCCATTCATCGCTCAAGGCTGTCGCCGCATCAACGCCGGAACGGGAGATGGCCACGCGCCGGCGGAAATCCGGCAATGCGATCGGCGGTCCCGGTACGCGGCGCATGCGCAGGCGCACGAGAAAATCCTGGTAGAGCACGGAATCGGTGCGGAAGGCGGAGGTGGGATCGTCGAGTATTTCGGCAAGCACGCCGGCGAGGCGCTCTTCGCGTTCCTCGGCGGAGATTTCCACCTGGCTCGCCCTCGCCTCGACGGGCGCAGGCGACGCCGCCGGCGTCGAGCGCGAAAGTTCAGCCAAAATGTCGGTGGTCGGCCGCGGCGCCGGCGGCGCGCGGCGCACGGGCGGACGCTGGAATTCCTCCGGATCGGGCGTGAAGATCAGGTCCTCGACATCCTGCGGCGCATCCGGCAGCGGCATCAGCTTCGGGCTGGAGGAGCGCGCCGATGTTTCCACCGCGCCGATCTGGATCGGCAGCGGCCGGCGCGACAGCGCCGGGCCGAGAGCGACGAAATTGCCGCGTTTCAGATCGCGGAACATCTCGGCCTGGCGGCGGTCCATGCCGAGCAGGTCGGCGGCGCGCGCCATGTCGATATCGAGGAAGGTGCGGCCCATCAGGAAGTTCGAGGCCTCGGCCGCGACGTTCTTGGCGAGTTTGGCAAGCCGCTGCGTGGCGATCACGCCGGCAAGCCCGCGCTTGCGGCCGCGACACATCAGGTTGGTCATGGCGCCGAGCGACATCTTGCGCGCATCTTCCGAGACGTCGCCGCCGACGGAGGGTGCGAACATCTGCGCCTCGTCGACGACGACGAGAACGGGATACCAGTATTCACGATCGGCATCGAACATGCCGTTGAGGAAGGCGGCGGCGGCGCGCATCTGCTGCTCGATATCGAGGCCTTCCAACGTCAGCACGCAGGAAACGCGATGCTGGCGGATACGGTTGGCGATGCCCGCCAGCTCCGCCTCGGTGCGCTCGCCATCGACGACGATATGGCCGAACCTGTCGCTGAGAGTGACGAAATCACCTTCGGGATCGATGATGACCTGCTGCACCCATTGCGCGGATTGCTCGAGCAAACGGCGCAACAGATGTGACTTTCCCGATCCGGAATTGCCCTGCACGAGCAGGCGGGTCGCCAGCAGCTCCTCGATATCGAGCGTCGCCGGGCTGCCGGACGCCAATCCCATATCGATACCAACCTGCAATGCCGATCCTCGCGACGAAAAGACTCACATGAACGAAGCGCCATTCTTCCGAAACGGCAACGCCCCGTCTATCAAAGAATCTGCTGATTTTCAGGGCCGGATTTCGCCAACCCACAGGACAATTCCCCTCATGCACTCAGGCCGAATCCCTGCATCAGCCGCCGCGTGGCGAAATCCTGCTGGCCTGACGTAAACACGGCGAAGTCGAAATTATCGGGATGCACGGCATCGGCTACCAGCGGAACCAGCGTGCGGGCCCGGCGCGCGATCGCTTCGGCCGGATCAAGCCAGTCGACCGGCCACGGGGCAATCCGCCGGAAAAGATTGGCCATGAAAGGATAATGCGTGCAGGCAAGCACGACGATATCGGTCTTCTGACCATCCTTCTCGACGAAACACTGGTCGATTTCGGCAAGCACCGCATCGTCGGAGACGGCGTCGCCGCGAATATAGGCTTCCGCCATGCGCGCCAGGTTCTGCGAGCCGACGAGACGGACATGGCATTGCTGCGCGAAGGACTGGATGAGATCGCGCGTATAGGCCCGCTTCACCGTTCCCGGCGTTGCGAGCACCGAGACGAGGCCGGAGCGCGTCCGCTCAGCCGCCGGTTTGATCGCCGGCACCGTGCCGACGAAGGTCATCTGCGGAAAGGCGGCCCGCAAGTCCGCGCCGACCAGGGTGAAGGCGGTGTTGCAGGCAATGATGCAGACTTCGGGGTCATACTCCATCAGCAGCTTACCGAAGAGCCCGATGATCCGCTCCTTCAGCGCCTGTTCCTCCCAGCCGCCATAGGGAAAACCGGCATCGTCGGCGACATAGATGAAACCGCGCTCGGGCATCAGCACACGCGCCTCGCGCAGCACGGTCAGTCCGCCGATCCCTGAATCGAAGACGAGGACGGGTTTCAGCTCATTCGTCGGCGCTGGCATCGGTGGGCGCTTTCTTGCCGGATCTGGTGGAGCCGCCTTTGCGCGGACTGTTGCGCGAAAAGCGGTCGAGAGAGGAAATGACGCCGCGCAGCACGCTGATTTCCTGTTCCGTGAATGCCCGGCGGGAGAGAACAGCGCGCAGGTTGTCGACCATTTTCGGCTTTTTCGAGGGCGGATGAAAATAGTTGCGCGAATCGAGCGCCTCTTCCAGCTGATCGAACAGGCCGAAGAGCTGCTCCTTGGTGGACGGGCGCTGCTCAAGCGCCTGGAACGGCACGGCTTCCAGATCCTCCATGCCCGATTTCATCCACTCATAGGACATGAGCAGCACGGCCTGGGCGATGTTGAGCGAGGCGAAGGCGGGATTGACCGGAAAGGTGACGATCTCGTCGGCAAGCGCCACTTCCTCATTGGTCAGACCCCAGCGCTCGCGGCCGAAGAGAATACCGGTCGCCTCACCTGCCCTGAATTTCGTGCGCAGCGTCTCGGCAGCAAGGACCGGCGAGCGCACCGGCTTGTAATTGTCACGGCTGCGCGCCGTCGTCGCATAGACGAAATTGAGATCGGCAATCGCCTGCTCCAGCGTGTCGTACACCTTCGTCGCCGCGATCACATGATCGGCCTTGGAGGCCGTCGCCTGCGCTTTCTCGTTCGGCCAGCCGTCGCGCGGATTGACGAGGCGCAGTTCTGCAAGCCCGAAATTCGCCATGGCGCGGGCCACCATGCCAATATTTTCGCCCATCTGCGGCTCGACCAGAATGATGGCCGGCCCTTCGGCCAGAAGTTGACGCTCGCTGTTCGTGCCTGCCATGGTCTTATCCTTGTTTCGAGCGCGCAATAGCCTCGCCCGCCGCAAACGGCAAGACGTCGACCTGCGGATAGAGCCTTTCCAGCGCCGAACCGATCATTTCGAGCCCCAGCCTGGCGCCCTCGCGCGACACCGGCAGGTGTCGTCCTGTCGTCCGCGATGCCTTGCGCTTGATCAGGAAACAGCTCGAGCCGCGCGGGGCGGCATCGTCGATCAGCGCCAGGTCCGCCGCGATCAGCCTGTTCAGATTGTCGTCGGCGGCCGGCGCTTCATAGCTTTTCGCCAGGATACGCGCCCAGTAGGTACAGGACAGGAAGATCGCCAGCGTCTGTCGGATTTGGCCGGGCCGCGTCACCACCGACCAGGAAGAGCCGAGCGGCCGCGCCGCCACGGTTACATCACGGTAGCAGGCATCGATCTTCTGCGACAGCGCCATCAGCTCGAAACCGCTCTTGCCCTCGCCGAGGGCGCCAAGCAGATCGCGCAGCACCTGGAACCAGCGGGCAAGCGCGGAATCGAGCGCGCCGCGCGTGCGCGTGGGAAAGACGATGAAGGCGACCGCCGTTCCGGCCGCCGCCCCGATCATCGTCTCGCCGATGCGCAGCTTCAGCAGGTCGAGCGTCAGCACGCCCGTCATGCCGTAAACCAGGCAGAGCACGATCGAGATGAAGAAGGTCATGGTCGCATAGGAAACCTGCAGAAAATAGAAAGCGAGGAAGATACAGACGGCGGCAACCGGAACGGCGATATCAGGCTCGCCTGAAATCAGCGTTGCCAGCACAAGGCCGGTAGCGATCCCGAACACGGTCCCGAGCGAGCGCGACAGCGCCCTCATCGCAGTGTCGCCGCGCGAATTGGTGTTGGTGAAGACGAGGAAGGAAGCCAGCACCGCCCAGAACCAGCGATCGCGCGACAAGAGCAGCCCGAAGCTCATGGCGATCGCCGACGCGATCGTGATCTGCAGCGCCGCGCGCAGCAGAGGATTGGCGAATGAAAAGTCGATCGGCTGGGATTGCGCCGTGTCCCTGACCGTATCGATGCCGGAAAAGCCGGAGGCCCGCCCCATGTCGATCGCCTGCGTCAGTTG
The DNA here is from genome assembly GCF_002531955.1 of Rhizobium sp. M10. Classification (NCBI taxonomy): domain Bacteria; kingdom Pseudomonadati; phylum Pseudomonadota; class Alphaproteobacteria; order Hyphomicrobiales; family Rhizobiaceae; genus Rhizobium; species Rhizobium sp. M10. The sequence continues at coordinate 107,750 of NZ_NWTA01000003.1, forward strand.
CTGCCGCGCCTCGCCGAGCCAGAGCAGCGCCCGCACCGTCTCGCCCTGCCGCGCGTCCCTGGCGGCCTCCACCATCCCTTCATAGGAGGCGAGCGCGGCCTTGTCGGCTTCGATCACTGCGTGGACGAGCGCGAAAGGCGGCGGGCTCTGGAAGCTCAGCACGATCGCACTTTCGGCCGCGAGATGAGCGTCGAAGAGCCGGATCGCCAGTTCGGCGGCGGCGTCGGCGGCGGCGTCAAAGACGCCGGTCGGCGGGCGCGGGATAAAGGTCTCCGCCATCAGCACCACTTCCTTCAGCCGGTCTTCCAGCTGGCGCAGCTCCTGCCGGTCGGCTTCACCGATCTCGGCGCCGCCGGCGATGGCGGCGAGCTTGAAGAGGATCTGGTTGATCCGGCCCCTGACGCTTTCGAGCGAGCGCAGCAGGTCGCGCCGCCAATCGTCGGGCAGCAGCACTGCCCTCACCAGATGGCCGACAAGCACCGCGACGACGGGGCCGATCGCCACTTCAGGCAGTTCGGCGAGCTGCGGCCGGAAATAGGCGCCCATGAAATAAGAGGTGAAGGCGAACATGCCGATGGCAAAACCGCGCGGCCCGAACACCCGTCCGGCCGATGCGAGCGCGATCACCACCAGGAAGACGAGATCGGAGAGCAAGCGGTGATCTTCGAGCCCCGCTGCAATGCCGACGACAGCAAGGCTGGCGACACAACCGAAAAGCCGCGTCACCAGCTGGCGGGAACTGCCCTTGTCGCGCACTGCAACGCCGCCCTCGATCGACAGCACGATGCCGAGGCCGAAGGCCGCGGTCGGCAGTGGCAGGATTGCCATGTGGACGGCAAGAAGGACCAAAAAGGAGAAAGCGATCGTCAGCGTCACCCGCAGCGCCATGCGCAGGCGCGAAAGCGCCGGATCATTGGCAAGCAGCCAGTCGCGAGCCTGAAAGCCGGAAAACAAATGCAGGAACCCCTCGTGCCGCGGAAGGATCGACAGATAATGCCATGCCTGGCGTAAGCAAACCGCCAGAGATCGAGTCTCGACGCTCTCGAATGTCGCGCGCCTACTGGCCCTTGGCAATCAGCGCCATCGTCGCCTTCAGGGAATTATGGCCCTGCGTTTCGATATTCTCGGTGACGATATCGTCGATCACCGGCCGGCCTGCCTCCTCGACCACCTCGAAGCGAACGGTCGTATAGTCCTTGGCATCGGGCGCGTCCGAACAGGCGGATTTCCTGAAGCGCACCGTGACCTCGGTCGTCCCGTTGACCGGAGGCGCCGCCGCCATCGTCAGATCCTCCAGCGGACATGCATCCTGGCCGTTGACGATGACGTCGTAATCGAAGGGCGATATGCCGTCGTCGTCGACGGCGGGAAATTGCGCGGCCGCCTGGTATCTGGCGACGAAGTCCTTGCTGTAGAGACGATCGAGCCGGCTCGCATCGAAAATGTCGGTCCAGTCGCTGTTGTTGTCGGCCCAGTTTCTCTTGGTCGCGTCCATGATCTCCTGCACGGGAGCAGTGGCATCGGCCGCATGGGCAGCGTCCGAAAAGGCGATAAGGCTTGCAATAACAACGGCGATTGTCTTCATGGTCGAATGTTCCGGGGCGGGCAAATCAAGGCGGACACAGAGCATGATGCCGAAAAGTGTGAGCGGTTTTCGGACAACATCATGCTCTAACTCTTTAATTTAGAACAGGATTCAGATTTTAGGGCGATCCGGCCTAAAATCATCCTGTTCTAGCCAGATTTCAGCACTTAGCAATGGCGGCAAAAACGCATTGCGAAGGCCGTTGCAGCTTTGCGTTCCCGGTTCACAATGCTATAGCGCTCCTCATCACGTCACCCACCCGGGACGCTTGTCCCCCTTCAAGCTCGAACGAGGCAGATACATGAACAAGATCAAGGTCGCCAATCCCGTCGCCGATCTCGACGGCGATGAAATGACGCGCATCATCTGGCAGCTCATCAAGGATAAGCTGATCCATCCGTATCTCGACCTCGACATCGACTATTACGACCTCTCGGTCGAAAACCGCGACGCCACCAACGACCAGGTCACCGTCGACGCCGCCAATGCCATCAAGAAGTACGGCGTCGGCATCAAGTGCGCGACGATCACGCCGGATGAAGCCCGCGTGAAGGAATTCAACCTCAAGGAAATGTGGAAGAGCCCGAACGGCACGATCCGCAACATCCTCGGCGGCGTCATCTTCCGCGAGCCGATCATTTGCCGCAACGTGCCGCGCCTGGTTCCCGGCTGGACCCAGCCGATCGTCGTCGGCCGCCATGCCTTCGGCGACCAGTACCGCGCCACCGACTTCAAATTCCCCGGTAAGGGCAAGCTGACCATCAAGTTCGTCGGCGAAGACGGCACCGTGATCGAGAAGGAAGTCTTCAACGCACCGGGCGCCGGCGTTGCCATGGCCATGTACAACCTCGACGAATCGATCCGCGAATTCGCCCGCGCCTCGATGATGTACGGCCTGATGCGCAAGTGGCCGGTTTATCTGTCCACCAAGAACACCATCCTCAAGGCCTATGACGGCCGCTTCAAGGACATCTTCGAGGAAGTCTACGAGACCGAATTCAAGGATCAGTTCAAGGAAGCCGGCATCACCTACGAACACCGTCTGATCGACGACATGGTCGCCTCGGCGCTCAAGTGGTCGGGCGGCTACGTCTGGGCCTGCAAGAACTATGACGGCGACGTCCAGTCCGACACCGTCGCCCAGGGCTTCGGCTCGCTCGGCCTGATGACCTCGGTTCTGCTGACGCCTGATGGTAAGACGGTCGAAGCCGAAGCCGCCCACGGCACCGTCACCCGCCACTACCGCCAGCACCAGAAGGGTCAGGAAACCTCGACGAACTCGATCGCCTCGATCTTCGCCTGGACCCGCGGCCTCGCTCACCGCGCCAAGCTCGACGACAATGCCGAACTCGCCAAGTTCGCCTCGACGCTGGAAAAGGTCTGCGTCGACACCGTCGAATCCGGCTTCATGACCAAGGACCTGGCGCTGCTGATCGGCCCCGACCAGCCGTGGCTCTCGACCACCGCCTTCCTCGACAAGATCGACCAGAACTTGCAGAACGCGATGGCGTAAGCCAGCCCTTTCGGGATAGCATTGAAACGGCGGGGATTTCCCCGCCGTTTTCATTTTGGGAGAACCGCAAATGACGGCGACCGTGCGCCCGCTCGAACCCACTGACCGTACCGCTTGGGAGCCCCTATGGAAGGCGTATCAGCGCTTCTACGAGGTGGTCATCCCTGCCGAAACCACGGATCTCACCTGGAACCGCTTCCACGATTCTGACGAACCGATGCACGCGCTCGGCGCCTTTGAAGACGGCCGCCTCGTCGGCATCGTGCATGCGATTTTTCACCGCTCCTGCTGGCTGCCGCAACGGACCTGCTATCTGCAGGATCTCTATGTCGAAACCAGCCAGCGCGGCCTCGGCACCGGTGCCGCACTGATCGATGCGGTCGCCGATCTCGCGCGCGCAAACGGTGCGGGCAGGCTCTACTGGATGACGCACGAAACGAATGCCACGGCGCGGCGGCTGTACGACCGGATCGCCGAACGCTCAGGCTTCATCCAGTATCGCAAAGCTCTCTGACGATCGGACTTGCACAAAGACCTCGCCGCGCTATTGATTCCGGGCGACGGCAATGCCTGACAGAACGGCAACAGGAGGAGGATGTCATGGCCGAAGAACTGGTATTCTATACGAACCCAATGTCACGCGGGCGCATTGCGCGCTGGATGCTGGAGGAGATCGGTCAGCCCTATCGCACCGAACTCCTGACCTTCGGCGAAACCATGAAGGCGCCGGAATATCTTTCGCTCAACCCGATGGGCAAGGTGCCGGCGATCCGCCACGGCAACACCGTGGTCACCGAATGCGCGGCAATCTGCGCCTACCTCGCCGAGACCTTCCCGGAAAAGGGGCTGGCCCCCAAGCCGGAAGAGCGCGCCGCCTATTACCGCTGGATGTTCTTTGCCGCCGGTCCGCTGGAATCGGCGGTGACGATGAAGGCGCTCGGTTTCGAAATTCCGGCGGAGCGCCTGCGCATGGCAGGCTGCGGCAGTTTCGGCGACGTCATGAACACGCTCGAAATGGCCGTTTCCGGCTCGACTTACGTCACCGGCGAGCGCTTCACCGCCGCCGACGTCTATGTCGGCGCGCATATCGGCTGGGGCCTTGGCTTCGGCTCCATCGAGAAACGCCAGGCCTTCGTCGACTATTTCGGCCGCATCAGCGAGCGCGAAGCCTATAAGCGCGCCAATACACTGGACGACGAAGCCGGCAAGGCGATGCAGGCGGCCTGAGCGTTCAGGCACGATCGAGGACGCGGCAACTCCGCCGCGTCCTCGCATGAGGTCAGGCAAGCGGCATGTGGATTTCTGTCAGAAGCTCGGTTGGCGGCACGTCGCGTGGGTTGTTGAGATATTCCTCGAACATGACGCTGTCCTTCAACTGCCGTCCTGATTTGGGCAGCCATTCCGCATAAAGCCACTGATAGGCCTTGTGCATGTCGGCATAGGGACCCTTGTGACGCAGCACCGCATAGGTGCCGCCGTCGACCCTGCGCCGCTCGAACGGCGCTTCGGCCGGAACGTCGGCGGAGCCGGTCACACAGGCGATCGAGCGCAGCTGTTCGGCCGGCACGATATCGGGATCGTCGAGATAGACACCGATCATCCTCATGTCGGGCCTGGCGAGGCCGCGGGCGTAAAGCGTGCCGAACAATGTCTCGAAGGCTTTGCCGATCTGCATATAAGAGCCGGTATGGGCGACACCGATCAGCTCGGTCGGTGCGATCTCACGTATGGTAACGTCGAACATGGGTTGGGTCTTTCCGTTAGGTGAGGGTTTAAAGGCTGTGTGGCTTCCCTCTTTCCGATAGCGGGCCGGCGGCATGCCGTAGACCGACTTGAAAATGCGATTGAAGGATTGGAGATTGGGATAGCCTGATCGTTTCGCAATCTCGCTGACGGCAAGCTCCGTGCCGACGATCTCGCCCGCCGCGCGATGCAGCCTCAGCCGCTTGACGGTGGCCGCCAGCGTCTCGCCATAAATCGCCCGGTAGATCCTGTGCCAGTGATAGCTCGACAGGCAGGCGATCTCGGCCAGGCGCTCCATATCCAGCTCCTCGTCGAGGTGGTCGTGAATATAGGCAGAAACCCGTCTCAGACGGCTTTCATAAAGTGCCCATGCCGTTTCGCCATTCATGTCAAACCTCAAGCAAATCGATGGGCTGCAGAGAACCATATCCCGATTTGACAAATCCTGCTGACTTGAACTGGCGACGAATCCCGCATAGACCGGAATTCCGGCTCGAACCCAAGAGGAAGACTGATGCCGGACTTTTCAACATTGATACTCTTTGCCGCCGCCGCGCTGATCCTGACTGCCACGCCCGGTCCCGACATGCTGCTGATTGCTTCGCGCAGCATTAGCCAGGGACGCGCTGCCGGATTTTTGACCTATGCGGGTATTGCGCTCGGCACTTACTGCCACGCCCTTGCTGCCGCTTTCGGGCTCTCGCAGCTCTTCCTGACTATACCTATCGCCTATGAGGCCGTGCGCTGGATCGGCTGCTGCTATCTGCTCTATCTCGCCTACAAGACGATTCGCTCGGAAGGTACCGCCTTCGCGCCCGCTTCCACGTTGAAGCGGCTTTCGGGTCGGCGCATCTTCTTTGCCGGCCTCGCCACCAACCTGCTCAATCCGAAGATGGCGCTCTTCGTCATGGCGCTCTTCCCACAATTCGTGAATACGGAGAGCGGCTCAATGGTCGCGCAAATGCTGGTGCTAGCCACCATCCTGAACGCCATCGGCTTCGTCGTGAATGGAACCGTCATCCTTCTCGGAAGCCAGATCCGTTCACGGCTTAGCTCCGTGTGCCGTTTCCCGAAACTGCCGCAATATATGCTCGCAACGGTCTTTACCGGGCTTGCCTGCCGTCTCGCGCTGCAGACGAGAAACTGACCACCGCAGCCGCGCATTGAAAACAAACCGGCTGCGAAATCCAAAATCTCGCAGCCGGTTCCCATTTCAAACAGTTCTCGGACTGGACGATCAGCCTGCGAGTGCCGCCGCGACGGCCTCAAGCGCCTCATCAGCCTTGGCGCCATCAGGGCCGCCGGCCTGCGCCATGTCGGGACGGCCGCCGCCGCCCTTGCCGCCAAGGGCTGCCGACGCAATGCGGACGAGATCGACGGCGCTGTAGCGCTCGACGAGATCCGGCGTCACCGCGACGACGGCGCTCGCCTTGCCGTCATCGGACACGCCGATCAGCGTCACGATGCCGGAGCCGATGCTGGCCTTGCCGTCATCAGCAAGACCCTTGAGGTCCTTCGGATCGACGCCGGCCACGGCCTTGCCGAGGAATTTCACTCCGGCAACCTCGCGCACCGCATCGGCAGACCCGCCCTGCCCGCCGCCCATGGCGAGTTTGCGCTTGGCATCGGCCAGTTCCTTTTCGAGCTTGCGGCGCTCGTCCATCAGCGCCTCGACGCGCGACAGGACTTCCGAAGGCTGAACTTTCAGCGAGGCAGCGAGCGTCTTCACGCGCTCGTCCTGTTCGGCGAGATATTCGCGCGCGGATTCACCGGTCACCGCTTCGAGGCGGCGAACGCCGGCGCCGACGGCGCTTTCGCCGAGGATGCGCACGAGGCCGATCTGACCGGTCGCCGACACATGCGTGCCGCCACAAAGCTCGACCGAGTAAGGCTTGTTGCTCTTTGCGCCATGAAGGCCTGTGCCCATCGAGACGACCCGCACCTCATCGCCGTATTTCTCGCCGAACAGCGCCATCGCGCCTTCGGCGATCGCATCGTCGACGCTCATCAACCGCGTGGTGACCGGCGAATTCTGCAGCACGATTTCGTTTGCCATATCCTCGACGATCTTCAGCTCTTCGGCCGACATCGGCTTCGGATGCGAGACGTCGAAACGCAGGCGCTCGGGCGCGACCAGCGAGCCCTTCTGGGCGACATGGGTGCCGAGCACTTCGCGTAGCGCCTCATGCAGCAGGTGCGTCGCCGAGTGATTGGCGCGCAGGCGCGAACGGCGGGCATGATCGACCGTCAACGCGACAGCATCGCCATCCTTGACCACACCTTCGATGACCGTACCCAGATGCACGAACAGGCCTTCGCCCCTCTTCTGCGTGTCCGATATCTCGATCTTGCCGTGGTCGGACGAGATCACGCCGGTATCGCCCATCTGGCCGCCGGATTCGCCGTAGAATGGCGTCTGGCTGACGACGATCTGCACCTTGTCGCCGGCCTTGGCCTCGGTCGAAACCGCGCCGTCCTTGACAATCGCTTGCACGACGCCCTCAGCCGTTTCGGTGTCGTAGCCCAGGAATTCGGTCGCGCCATGCTTTTCCCTAAGGTCGAACCACACGGTTTCGGTCGCCTTTTCGCCGGAACCGGTCCAGTGCGAGCGGGCTTCGGCCTTCTGGCGCTGCATCGCATCGGTGAAGCCGGAGATGTCGACGCCGATCTCACGGGCACGCAGTGCATCCTGCGTCAGATCGAGGGGGAAACCGTAGGTGTCGTAGAGCTTGAAGGCGGTCTCACCGTCCAGCATATCGCCTTTGGAAAGATCCGTCGTCGCATCCGACAGAAGCGACAGGCCGCGTTCCAGCGTCTTGCGGAAGCGGTTTTCCTCAAGCTTCAGCGTCTCCGAGATCAGCGCCTCGGCGCGTACCAGTTCCGGATAGGCGCGGCCCATCTGCTGCACCAGCGTTGGCAGCAGCTTGAACATCAGCGGCTCCTTGGCGCCAAGCAGCTGAGCGTGGCGCATGGCGCGACGCATGATGCGGCGCAGCACATAACCGCGGCCCTCATTCGACGGCAGCACGCCGTCGGCGATCAGGAAGGCCGAAGAGCGCAGGTGGTCGGCGATGACCCGATGGCTGGCGCTACCTTCCGCCTTGACGCCCATCGTATCTTCGATGGCGCCGATCAGTGTCCGGAAGAGATCGGTGTCGAACACGCTCTGAACGCCTTGGAGAATACAGGCCATGCGCTCAAGGCCCATGCCGGTATCGATCGACGGACGCGGCAGCGGGTTGCGAACGCCGGGCTCGGTCTGCTCGAACTGCATGAAGACGAGGTTCCAGAATTCCAGGAACCGGTCGCCATCTTCCTCCGGGGAACCGGGAGGGCCGCCCCAGACGTTCTCGCCCTGGTCGATGAAGATTTCAGAGCATGGGCCGCAGGGGCCGGTATCGCCCATCTGCCAGAAATTGTCGGAGGTCGGGATGCGGATGATCTTGTCGTCGGAAAAACCGGCGATCTTCTTCCACAGCGCCGCGGCCTCCTCGTCTTCGGAGTAGACGGTCACCAGCAGGCGATGCTTCGGCAGGCCGAAACCTTCGGTCACGAGCTTCCAGGCAAGCTCGATCGCATTCTCCTTGAAATAGTCGCCAAATGAGAAGTTGCCGAGCATTTCGAAGAAGGTCAGGTGGCGCGCGGTATAGCCGACATTGTCGAGGTCGTTATGCTTGCCGCCGGCGCGCACGCATTTCTGCGACGTCGTGGCCGTCGTATAAGGACGCTTTTCCAGGCCGGTGAAAACGTTCTTGAACTGCACCATGCCGGCATTGGTGAACATCAGCGTCGGGTCGTTGCGCGGCACCAGCGGGCTCGACGAAACGATCTCGTGGCCGTTCTTCTTGAAATAGTCGAGAAAGGTCGACCGGATATCGTTCACGCCGCTCATTCTATGCCCTTCAATGCTGCCCGAGGCAGATAAATACAAATCCATCGGCTTTTAACGTTCGCCTCCGCCACTGTCCAGCCGACAAACAAAACCGGCCGCATTCTCATCAGGGAATGCGGCCGGCGGAGATATCCGACAAGAGTCAGGCGCGAGACTTACATGTCCGCGGCGGCATCGCCGTCATCTGCATCCGGTCCGCCGTTCTGCAGGAAGCGGTCGGCGATGAGACCGGCATTCTGGCGCAGCGCCAGTTCGATCTCGCGGGCGAGATCCGGGTTGTCGCGCAGGAAGGTCTTGGCATTTTCGCGGCCCTGGCCAAGACGCTGGCTGTTATAGGAGAACCAGGCGCCCGACTTTTCCACGATCCCGGCCTTGACGCCGAGATCGACGAGTTCGCCGGTCTTCGATACGCCTTCGCCATACATGATGTCGAATTCGACCTGTTTGAAGGGAGGCGCCATCTTGTTCTTGACGACCTTGACGCGGGTCTGGTTGCCGACCACCTCTTCGCGCTCCTTGACCGAGCCGATGCGGCGGATGTCGAGGCGCACGGAGGCATAGAATTTCAGCGCATTGCCGCCCGTCGTTGTCTCCGGCGAACCGAACATGACGCCGATCTTCATGCGGATCTGGTTGATGAAGATCACCATGGTATTCGACTTGGAGATCGAGGCGGTGAGCTTGCGCAGCGCTTGGCTCATCAGACGCGCCTGCAGGCCGGGAAGGCTGTCGCCCATTTCGCCTTCGATTTCGGCGCGCGGCGTCAGTGCGGCGACCGAGTCGACGACCAGAACGTCGACGGCACCGGAGCGCACCAGCGTATCGGTGATCTCAAGCGCCTGCTCGCCGGTATCGGGCTGCGAGATCAGAAGGTTTTGGAGATCGACGCCCAGCTTGCGGGCATAGACGGGATCGAGCGCATGTTCGGCGTCGACAAAGGCGCAGATGCCGCCCTTCTTCTGCGATTCCGCGATGGTCTGCAGCGCAAGCGTCGTCTTGCCCGAGCTTTCCGGCCCGTAGATTTCGATGATGCGGCCCTTCGGCAGGCCGCCGACGCCAAGCGCGATATCGAGACCAAGCGAACCCGTCGAAATCGTCTCGATTTCGATGACGTTCTCGTTGGAGCCGAGTTTCATGATCGAGCCCTTGCCGAACGACCGCTCTATCTGTGAGAGTGCCGCTTCAAGCGCCTTGCTTTTGTCCACCGATTTGTCCTCTACCAGCCGCAATGAATTCTGAGACATCTGATCCACCTTTAGGTTATTGAAGCCGCCCAAGCAATGTCGAGTTTGTACCCTATTTGTTCCACTCTCGCAATAGGCGATCAAACGATTGAAAGAAAAAGGTAAAACAGCCTGTGTTCTATATTTGTTTTATCGATGCAAAGCAACGGCTTAGGCCAGGTGCGCCGGCGTTGCCGCGCCAGGAGGCCCCGTCTCGATTCGCGCTTGGGGCATCGAAAGGCGGTTGAAATGAAGAAAAAGATTCTTGTTCTCGGCGGCGCCCATATCGACCGGCGCGGCCGCATTTCCGGGGAAACGGCACCGGGCGCCAGCAATCCCGGCACCTGGTTCGAGGAGCCGGGCGGCGGCGGCTTCAATGCGGCGCGCAACCTTGCAAGGCTCGGTTTTCAGGTGACGATGATTTCGCCGCGCGGCGGCGATCCCATCGGCGAGATGGTCGGCGAAGCCGCCGATTTCGCCGGCATCGACGACCGGCCCTTCGTTTTTCTCGACCGCAAGACACCGAGCTACACCGCGATCATCGAGAGGGACGGCAACCTGGTGATTGCCCTTGCCGACATGGATCTCTACCGCTTCTTCGTGCCGCGGCGTCTTTCCATCCGCTGGGTGCGCGAAGCCTTCGCCGCGCATGATCTCATCCTTTTCGATGCCAATCTGCCGGAAGAGACGATCGCTGCAATCGTCGCCAAGGCACGGTCGCTGGCCAAGCCCGTCGCGGCGATCGCCATTTCGCCGGCCAAGGTCGTCAGGCTGAAATCCTGCATCACGGATATCGACTACCTGTTCCTGAACGAGGCCGAAGCCGCAGCCCTTATCGGTGAACGGCCGGAAGACGCTGGCGGCTGGCCGCCGCTTCTGAACGAGATCGGCATCCGGAGCGCCGTCGTCACCCGCGGCCAGCGCGAGCTGGTCGCATTTTGCGACGGCCGCGCCGTGACGCTGCAGCCGCCGATCGCCGAGACCCTCGCCGATGTCACCGGCGCCGGCGATTCCCTTGCCGCCGGCACGCTCGCCGCCTTGATGCGCGGCCTGCCGCTCGAGGAAGCCGTCCGCCACGGCACCGCGGCAGCAGCGCTGACTGTGCAGTCGCCGCATGCCGTCAACGAAAATCTGACGCCGGATCTGCTGAATGAGGCGCTTGCCCTTGTTCCCCAGATCAGAATTCTGCATTGAAGCGGCCAAATGAAATAGTCGAGCATGATGTCGTCGCAAAACCGCCGACACATTCGGCATCATGCTCTATCGACGACAGGACAAGATCATGACCCAGCCCATCTCCCCTCTTCTGCCGATCGCCTATTCGAAGGAGGTCGCCAGCGCCAAGCAGCGCGGCGCGCCGCTGGTGGCGCTGGAATCGACCATCATCACCCACGGCATGCCCTATCCCGGCAATATCGAGATGGCCCGCAGCGTCGAGGCGATCATTCGCGAACAGGGTGCCGTGCCGGCAACGATCGCCGTCATTCACGGCACGCTGCATATCGGCCTTGAAGCCGGCGAACTGGAGCAGCTCGCCAAGGCGACCGACGTGATGAAGGTGTCGCGCGCCGATCTCGCCTTTGCGATCGCCGAGCGCCGCACCGGCGCCACCACGGTCGCAGCGACGATGATCGCGGCGGCGCGCGCTGGCATCCGCGTCTTTGCCACAGGCGGCATCGGCGGCGTGCACCGTGGCGCCGAGGAAAGCTTCGATATTTCGGCCGATCTCGAGGAACTGGCCCGCACCGGCGTCATCGTCGTCTGCGCCGGCGCCAAGGCAATTCTCGACATTCCGAAAACGCTGGAAGTGCTGGAAACCCGCGGCGTGCCCGTCGTCACCTATGAGAGCGAAGAATTCCCCGCCTTCTGGTCGCGCTCCTCGGGGCTTCGCAGCCCGCTGTCGCTGAACAGCCCGGCGGCCATCGCCAACTTCCAGACGGTGCGCGAACAGCTCGGCATCAATGGCGGCATGCTGATCGCCAATCCGGTGCCCGAGGCCGACGAGATCCCGCGCGAAGAGATGGAGATCTATATCGAGCGCGCGCTCGACAGCGCTGAACGCGACGAAGTGACCGGCAAGGCGGTGACGCCCTATCTGCTCTCGACCATCTTCGACCTGACGGACGGCCAGAGTCTGAAGACGAATATTGCGCTTGTTGAAAACAATGCGCGGCTGGCGGCAGAGATTGCCGTGGCGCTCGGGGAGTAAGGGGGGATGGGGCAGGTTGTTTCCGCCCAGTCTTTGCCGGATTGCCGTGGATCACCCCCTCTGCCCTGCCGGGCATCTCTCCCACAGGTGGGGAGATTGGGCGGGAGCGCAGGCCGCACGAATAATGAACATTGCAAACTGCACAACGTTAGCGACGTGCGAAGGTCAAGCCGAGCGTCAATCTCCCCCCTTGTGGGGGGGGGAGATGTCCGGCAGGACAGAGGGGGGGGTGCCACGTCGAACGCCCTATCCGGAAACCACGAAGCCGTAACCGCTAACTATCCAGCGTCTCCTTGACCACCACAGCCAGCTGCTTCAGCGAAAACGGCTTCGGCAGGAACCCGAATTTCGCATCCGGCGGCAGGTTGCGGGCAAAGGCGTCCTCGGCATAGCCGGAGACGAAGATGAATTTCAGGTCTGGATAGTTCTTGCGCAGCTCACGCAGCAGCGTCGGGCCGTCCATTTCAGGCATGACGACGTCGGAAACGACGATGTCGACCTTGCCCTCAAGCTCTTCCATGATGCTCAGCGCCTCGACGCCCGAGCCCGCCTCATGCACGGTGTAGCCGCGCGTTTCCAGCATCCGCTTGCCGCCCCGGCGCACCGCCTCCTCGTCTTCGACGAGCAGGACGACGGCAGAGCCTGTCAGGTCCTCGGGCTGCTGCGCAGCAGGCGCCTCGGGAGGCGTGCCGACTGCGGCAATGGCGCTGTCGATCGCGCCGGCTTCGGCGGCAACCGCCGGCTCGGGGATATGGCGCGGCAGGAAGACGCGGAAGGTCGTGCCTTTGCCGACCTCGGATTCCGGCTGGATGTAACCGCCCGATTGCTTGACGATGCCATAGACCATGGCAAGGCCAAGCCCGGTGCCTTTGCCGACATCCTTGGTGGTGAAGAAGGGTTCGAAGATCTTGTCCATGATCTCAGGCGCGATGCCGGTGCCGGTATCGGTGACCTCGACCAGCACCATGTCCTCGGCGGGCATGTAGGAATAGTTGAAGGCGGAGACCTCGGCAGCCGTCAGATTGCGGGTGCGCAGCGTCAGCGTGCCGCCTTCCGGCATCGCATCGCGCGCATTGACGCAGAGATTGATCAGCACCTGCTCGAACTGCGACAGGTCGGTTTTGACAGGCCAGAGATCCCGGCCATATTGCACGTCGAGCTTAACGTTGGTGCCGGAGAGCAGCCGGTCGACCAGCATGCGCAGGTCGCCGACGACATCCGTCAGGTTCAGCACCGAGGGCCGCATCGTTTGCTTGCGCGAGAAGGCAAGCAGCTGGCGCACCAGCACCGCGGCGCGGTTGGCGTTGCGCTTGATCTCCATCAGGTCGGCGAAACTCGCATCGGAGGGCCGCGCCTGCAGCAGCAGATGGTCGGACGACAGCAGGATCGCCGTCAGCACATTGTTGAAGTCATGCGCGATGCCGCCGGCGAGCGTTCCGACAGCGTTCATCTTCTGCGTCTGCGCCATCTGCGCTTCCAGCGCCTTCTGCTCGGTCACCTCGACGGCATAGACGATCGCCGCTTCCTCCGGCGCCTCGTCGCTCTGGTCGATGACAGCATTGACATAGAAGCGGAAATAGCGCGCCTCGTCGGTCGGCGTGCGGGTGTCGAGCGGCGCGATGTCGCCCTGCCGGTCCTTCGCCGCCGCCAGCGCCGCGGCCAGCTGCGGCCGGTCGCTCTCCTGCACGATGGTTTCGAGAGAGGGTGATTTCTCGAGATCGTCGCGCGACACGACGCCGGAAAACAGCTTCAGGAACGGCGCATTGGTGCGCAGAATGCGCCCTTCGCCATCGACCGAGGCGATCGCCATCGGCGTGTTGTTGAAGAAGCGCGTGAAGCGCATGGCGGCGGCCGAAGCGGATTGGCCGCTCTCGCTGCTCTTTTCGCGCGCCAGCACGATCGTCCGGCTTTCGCCGGGCGCCCCGTCGCGCATCGAGGTGACGCTGTGGATGATCTGCACCGGCAGGCTCTGGCCGTTGGTCTTGCGCAAATCGAGATCGAGCGTCACGGTCTTCTTCAGGCCTGGTTCGGCCTGCACCGACTGGATCAGCGCCAGCCCCTCGCCCGCCACCAGGTCGCCGATCGACATCGAGCCCGGCAGGAACTTGGTCAGGTCGAGGCCCAGCCACTCGGCAAGCGTGGCATTCAGGTAGAAGATTTCGCCCTTCCGGCCGGCGGAGAAGAAGCCGGCGGGTGCGTGATCGAGATAGTCGATCGCGTTCTGCAGCTCCTTGAAGAATCGCTCCTGATCGTCGCGTTCGGCGGTGATGTCGGTAATCTGCCAGATCTGCAGCGGCTTGCCGCCATTATCCTCCTGATGCAGCAGCCGCGCCTTCAGCCGGTACCAATGCGCGCCCGAGCTGTTGGAGCCGGGGCCGACGGCGCGCAGCAGACGAAACTCCTCACGGCCCTCCTTGCCCTCGCGCAGACCGTTGACCAGCCGGTAGAGCGCCTCGTTGGACTCGCGATGGCGCGACAGCAGCGTTTCGAGCGTCTGCACCTCGGTCGCCTTGCGCGCGCCGGTCAGCGCGCTGTAGGCAGCGTTGGCATAGATGATCCGTCCCTTGTCGTCGGTGATCAGCGTCCCATCCGGATGACTGTTGAGAAAGGCGCGCGCCAGGCTGTCGGACTGGTGCTGCGGCATCACCTCGATGAAGCCGATGACCGAGGACACCAGGAAGAAGATGCCGACCATGGCAAGCACGCCGAGGCCGCCGAGCACCATCTCGTTGTCGAGTGATCTTTTGAAGACGACGAAGGCGCCGGCAGCCGCAATCAGCACGAGCGCCAACAGAAGGATGCGCAAAACCGTGCCAGAACGCCCCCCACGATCCACAAGCGGTGCGTTATAGTCGTCGGCCTGACGCGGTTTCGTCATGTATTCCTCGCATAAGCCCTTCCCATTTCATAGCACGAACACGAAGCAGGAATCAGGCACTCTTTCCTTCTTAGCAATTTGCCACGCCGGCAAAAACACCGGTCACCGGCAAGACTGCTTGAATTCACAGGCTAGAGCGCCATCTGCCTCGCGCAAGCCGGCAGCCGTCATCCGGCACAATACGAAATCGCCTCCGTGCGTCACTGGACAGGACCTTCGGCCCTTGTTTAAGGAACGGAAAAGTCGTCAATATGTGCCGAATGCGAAATGGAGTGAGTGACTATGTTCGATGATCTTGTCGGAGCTTACGGCAGCCGTTTCCTGCTTGCGGCCGGTGGCGTCGGCCTGGCGCTTCTCCTGCTCATTCTGGCGCTCTGGCTGATTCGAAGCCGCGCCCCCTCGCCCTTCGTGCGCGGCGGCCGCAACCGTCAGCCCCGCCTGCAGGTGCTGGATGCGGCAGCCGTCGATACCCGCCGCCGGCTGGTGCTGGTGCGCCGTGACGACGTCGAACATCTGATCATGATCGGCGGTCCGACCGACATCGTCATCGAAAGCCGCATCCTGGCCGAGGCGGCCGAACAGCCCGAAAGCGTCAAACGGCCAGAGCCGGCTGCGGAGCGGCCGGCAACAGTCCCGCGCCCCGAAACACCGCCCGTTTCCGTAAGCCGTCCGCCGCTTGCAGCCCGTGCCGAGCCGCCCGCTGAACCGGCCTTCGCGGCCTCAGCCGCGCCGGAGCCGCGCCCGCGCCCCGAACCGCCGGCCCAGCCGGCCGTGCCGCCGCCGGTGGCCACCAGCCCGCTTCCGGCGGAGCCCGCGACGGCTCCGCTGTCGGCCGAACGCGACCATTCTCCGCGCCCGGCTCCGCTCCAGCCGCGCCCGCCGGAACAACCGGTTGCCCCGCCGGTCGCGCAGCCCGCGCCCTATCACGATACGGCGAGTGCCGCCGAAATCCTTGACGCCGCCCGCCAGCGGGTCCTGCCGCAGCAGCGCATCGATCCCGAGGTCTCCGCCCCCGACATGCCGGCGCCGCGCACCGCACCCGCGACGCCTGCGGACGAAGCGGCTGCTCAATCGGCAGCGGCGATTCGCCGTGATTTCCAGCGGGTGCTGGAACAGGAAATGGCGAACAATTTGACGGCCGAGCGCATCGTGCCGGCCCCGGCAAACCAGACCCCGCGCCAGACCACGCCGCAGCCCGCCAACCTGCCGCGCCGCGATCCCGAGCTTGCCCCGATCACCGGCGCCGACACGGAGCTGCAGAAGGAAGTTGCCCGCATTTTCGGCGAAATGAGCGTCAATCGCGACAAGTGACTGCCGGCGCAGGCGCGGTTGCGCGCATTCGTGACCTCATCACGAAGTTGCAGAAATGCCGCAACGCCGCGGCTTTTCAGTCCTGGAGCTCTTCGGGCCTCCCCACCGCGTCGATCATTTGTTATCAATCGACGCGAAGAGCTTTGGCGCATCGAGGTCACACTTTGCCTAAGTAAATACCGGTCTCACCCCAGTTTCACCCGTACTGCCGCAAAGCGAGACGCTGGCGGCATGCGACCATGTTCATCGGGTGGTGGCGAGAGACCGGTTTGGCATTGTTACAATGTGCCATGTGCAGCTCCGCTGCCCAGCTCTTCAGCCGCCCACAACATCGCCACACCGCGCCCGCAAGGGTTTCTCCTGCACCATCTTGGTGGACTTCCAAACGGAAGACCAAGACGATATGTGCAAGACGCTTCGGGTCCGATGGACCATCACCCCCAAGACAGCGCCCCAGCCGTGGATTGCATGTGGCGGATGCGGAGGCCTCAGAGCTTTCCGATCCAGCGGCAAGATCCGCTTGAATGCCAACGGGCGCAAGCTCGACGCCTGGCTGATCTACAAATGCCTGACCTGCGAAAGGACATGGAACCGGCCGATCTTCGAGCGCCGGACTATCCGCGACATCGATCCGTTGACGCTCGACGCGCTGCAGTCCAACGACCCCGATTGGGTTCGCGCGGAAACCTTCAATCTCGATGGGCTGCGGCGCAAAGCACAGCGCGTTGACGAGTTCGCCGAATTCGACATCGCCAAGGAGATACGGCACGAGATCGCAGGCTGGACACGCCTGGAAATCGAACTGACAGCCCAGTTCGCGACAAACATACGGCTGGATCGGCTGCTGGCCGGGGAGTTGAAGATGTCGCGCTCGCGCCTGCAGGCGCTGCACGATCAGGGCCTATGTCGAACGGACCCCGGTGGGGTTGACATCATGCGGCGGCGGATCAGGAGTGGCACGCTCGTCACGATCGATCTCGTCATGGAGGCGGAGCGGGAGCGACCGTGGAAACCTCTGGCGGTAGGTGGCCCGCTCTAAATGTATGCCGCCCGGACGTGTGCAGCGATTCCGGGACAACGAGATGCATAAAACAAAGGCTGATGCGCGTCGCTTGAATAAAATGTGATGCGACGCGCATCGATGGGCGGCGCACCAAGACCGATCGACAAGCCGCCAGTAGGCCCCGACAAAAAGGCGCCGCGATCAGATCGCGGCGCCCAATGTGTCTCTGCCTATATCGAAAACGTCATTCGTCGCGATAGACCTTTTCACGGCGTTCGTGGCGCTCCTGCGCCTCGATCGACAGCGTCGCGATCGGGCGGGCGTCGAGGCGCTTGAGACCGATCGGTTCGCCGGTTTCCTCGCAATAGCCGTAGGTGCCGTCTTCGATGCGCTGCAGGGCCGCGTCGATCTTGGAGATCAGCTTTCTCTGCCGGTCGCGGGCGCGAAGTTCGATCGCCCTGTCGGTTTCCGACGACGCCCTGTCGGCGAGATCGGGATGGTTTGCGCTTTCCTCGGCCAAGTGGTCGAGTGTTTCGCGCGCTTCTCTAAGGATATCGTTTTTCCAGGCGACCAGCTTCGCCCTGAAGTAGGCACGCTGGTTTACGTTCATGAACTCTTCCTCTTCCGAGGGAACGTAATTGCTAAGATCGATCTTCTCACTCAACGCGATTCTCCTGAAGAACATCTCATCTGGGCGGGTGTATATCCCAAGCGCTATCCGCGATTCAAGCCAAATACGACAGGTAAACAGATTTTTAAATCTGTTACAATTTTAAGCTAACGGTCTATTTTGTCATGGTTATTCCGGCTGCCGTTTTTGGCTTCGCCTTCAAAACGCCGTGTTGTCAGCCACGTTTTAGGCAGCTGCGGCATGGCTGGCGATTGACGGCGGCCGACCGCAGCCGCTACTGAAAAGACCCGCCCGATCCTGGATTTGCCCATGACCGTACCGCTGCCTCCGCCCAACCGCATCTATCTCCTGCGTCATGCCAAGGCCGCTGCGGCCGACCCCGGACAGCGCGATTTCGACCGGCCGCTCAGCAAAAAGGGCTACGGCGATGCCGAGATCATCGCCGACAAGGCAGCCGACAAGGGCTACCGTCCGGATCTTCTGATCAGTTCGACGGCGCTTCGCTGCCGCGACACCGCCGACGCCGTCCACCGGGCGGTCGGAGTCGGGCTCGACGTGCGCTATGTCGATGCGCTCTACGACGCCACCGTCGGCACCTATCTCGAAATCGTCGATGCGCAGGAGGTTGCCGCCGTCATGCTGGTCGGCCACAATCCGACCATGGAGCAGGTGCTGGAGACATTGATCGGCCACAAGGCGATGGTCGCCGCCCTTCCCCGCGGCTTTCCGACGGCAGGCCTTGCCGTCATCGATTTCGATGCTTCCGTCACCGCCTGGCGCCTGACCGATTTCGTTGTCGTCTGACATCGTCCGAGCAATTCGAAGAGCGGCAGAAATTTTCACTTTCCGCGGAAAACGGAAATGCGTTCGCGCCACTTCTTTTTCGCACAACGCCGCCTTCCTATATTGCCGGCAGTCATCAATCGGAATCGCGCCTTGCCGCCACGCCTGACATCCCTTGCCGACGACGCCCGCATCGCCTTCGACAATCTCGCCGACCGGGCGAACGGCCTCGTCAATCCGACCGTGCGGCTCGGCGTCACCGGCCTCTCGCGATCCGGCAAGACGGTTTTCATCTCCTCGCTTGTTCACAATCTCCTGCATGGCGGCCGACTGCCGCTGTTCGAGCCGGTGCAATCCGGCCGCGTTTCCGCCGTGCGGCTCGAGCCGCAGCCAGATGATGCCGTGCCCCGCTTCCAGTACGAAGATCATATCCGGGCCCTGGTGAAGGATCGCATCTGGCCGGACTCGACCCGCGCCATTTCCGAGTTGCGCATCACGCTCGACTATCAGAGCGCCAGCGGCTGGAACCGGCTGTTCTCGCCCGGCCGGCTGTCGATCGATATCGTCGATTATCCCGGTGAATGGCTGCTCGACCTGCCGCTGCTCGGCAAGGATTATCGGACGTTCAGCGTGGAGACGATGGCGCTTGCGCAAACCGGCGTCCGCTCCGCACTGTCGCAGGGATGGCTGGCGCTGACACGTGCCGCCGATATCAATGCCGGCGCCGACGAGATGATCGCTCGCGAGCTTGCCGCCGCCTTTGCCGATTACCTCAAGGCCTGCAAGACCGACGAACGCTCGCTCTCCACCTTGCCGCCCGGGCGCCTGCTTCTGCCCGGCGATCTCGACGGCTCGCCGGCGCTGACCTTCGCCCCGCTCGCCTTGCCGCCCGACGGTCGTCCCGATCGCGGCTCGCTCTGGGCGATGATGGAGCGACGGTACGAAGCCTATAAGTCGGTGGTCGTCAAACCCTTCTTCCGCGAGCATTTCGCCCGGCTCGACCGCCAGATCGTGCTGGTCGACGCGCTGCAGGCGATGAACCGCGGCCCCGAAGCCGTCCAGGATCTGGAACGCGCGCTGACCGATGTGCTTGCCTGCTTCCGCCCGGGCACCAATTCGCTGCTCTCCTCGCTGCTCGGCCGCCGTATCGACCGTGTGCTGGTCGCCGCCACCAAGGCTGACCATCTCCATCACGAGAGCCACGACCGGCTCGACGCATTGACCCGCCGCCTCGTCGATCGCGCCATCGCCCGCATCGGCATGGCCGGCGCCGGCATCGATGTCATGGCGCTCGCCTCCGTGCGCGCTACCCGGGAGGCATCGGTCAAACGTGACGGCCATGACCTGCCCGTCATCGTCGGCACGCCGATGGCGGGCGAAACCATTGCCGGCGAGCGCTTCGACGGCCAGAGAAAGACCGCGATCTTCCCCGGCGATCTGCCGGAGGATCCGGAAGGCCTGTTTGACCGTATCGTCTCGGGCGAGGCCGGTGGGACCCTGCCCGAAGTCAATGTCGTCAGGTTCCGCCCGCCGCATCTCGAGGAAACCGGCGGCGGCATCAAGCTGTCGGTGCCGCATATCCGCCTCGACCGCGCCATGCAGTTCCTGTTCGGAGACCGTCTCGCATGAGTAAGCCCCCGTCCGATGTGCCGCGTCGCCCACCCGCCGCCTTCGCTTACGACGATGAGCCATCCGAGCCGCGCGACAACGGCCGGCAGCAGCAAGGCCGGCGCAAGCCGGAGAGCTTCTCGGAAGAGATCGTCTTGACGCCCGATGAGGAGGATCCCTTCATCAATCCCGACAGGGATCTCGGCGCAGCACCAGTGGCCACGCCGCGCAAGCGGCGGACCTCCTTCGGCAAGATCGCCGCCGGCGCCTTCGGCATCCTGCTGTCGCTCGGCATTGGCCTCTGGACCGACCGGCTGATCCGCGATCTCTTCACCCGCGCCGACTGGTTGGGTTACGCAGCCCTTGGCGCGCTGGCGATCGGCATCCTCGCCGTGCTTGCCCTCGTCATCCGCGAGGCCGCAGGCATGATGCGCCTTGCCGCCGTCCAGACGATCAAGGCCGAAGCGGAAGCCGCGATCCTCGAAACCCGGCCGGCGAAGGCGCGCGCCGTCGTTGCGCGCCTCACCACGCTGCTTGCCGCCAACCCCGAGACATCGAAGGGACGCGCGACGCTGAAGGCGACCGAGGGCGAGGTCATCGATCCCCCGCATCTGATCGCCTTGGCCGAACGAGAGCTGCTCGCCCCGCTCGACCGCAAGGCCCGCGCCCTCATCGTCAATGCCTCCAAGCGTGTGTCGATCGTCACCGCCGTCAGCCCGCGCGCCGTCGTCGATCTGTTGTATGTGCTTTACGAGGCCGTCCGCCTTATCCGCGCCATGGCGGAACTCTACGGCGGCCGCCCCGGCACGCTCGGCATGTTCCGCCTGCTGCGCGACGTGCTGGCGCATCTTGCCGTCACCGGCTCGATCGCCGTCGGTGACAGCCTCGTCCAGCAGGTGCTCGGCCATGGGCTGGCCTCGAAGCTCTCGGCCCGACTCGGCGAGGGCGTCATCAACGGCCTGATGACCGCCCGCATCGGAATCGCGGCGATGGATCTCTGCCGGCCGCTGGCTTTCCGCGCGCTGAAACGGCCGGGAATCGGTGATTTCATCGGCGATCTCACGCCTTCCATGTCACCGCGCAGCAACAATCCTTAATCGACGAAGCAATTCCGCAGCTTTCGCCTCCCCCAGCGTGAAGTCATGAAAATAGCATCAGATTCAACACGTTAGTGGCAGGATATTAAAATTCGCACAGCCTGGCACGCCTGTAATCCCTGGCATTTCGGCACAGTCGAAAGGAAGGATTAACCATTTTTCGGCAAAACTTGGCGCCAGTTCGTGAGTGGTGTTTGCCAAGGAAAATCCATGTATTCGCGCAAGTTTCTCTTCGTATGCGGCCTCGCCGCCGCGGCATTGTCTCCGGTCGCAGATGTCGCTCCGGCAGCCACCGCCGCAACCCGTGACAAGGCCTTCTTCGAATCCGTCGCC
Organism: Rhizobium sp. M10; assembly: GCF_002531955.1. NCBI lineage: Bacteria > Pseudomonadati > Pseudomonadota > Alphaproteobacteria > Hyphomicrobiales > Rhizobiaceae > Rhizobium > Rhizobium sp. M10. Next base: position 129,559 of record NZ_NWTA01000003.1, read on the forward strand.
GGCTCCTGGAAAGGCCCCGGCGAGATCGTCGCCGGCAAGTACAAGGGCACGAAATTCACCTGCAACCTGACCGGTGAACCGACCGGCGACAGCACCACCGGCATCAAACTCGATGGCACCTGCCGCGTTGGCGTCTTCAAGCAGCCGATGACCGCCGTCATCTCGCAGTCGGGCTCCAGCTATAAAGGCAAGTTTCTCGACGGCGCCGCCGGCAAAGGTCTTGACGTCGTCTCCGGCGCCGTCACCGAGGATACCGTCGTGGTCGGCATCAACCGCTCCAAGCTGAACGGAGCAATGATCGCCCGCATACGCGACGACAAGACGATGAACGTCACCGTTTCGGTCAAGGTCGAAAGCCAGATGATCCCTGTTATCGGCCTGACATTGACCCGTCAGGTCGACGAAATGGCCGTCGGCTCCATCCAGTAGACAGATCGCATGACGGATTTTCCTGAAGCGGCGGGTTTCCCGCCGTTTCGCGTTTCAGCAGCCGTGCTTAGAGCCCTTTCCTGGTTAGATTGAATCATTCTGTTGGCTCAAACGGAGTCGGATGGTCGACCGGCCGGCGCGCGTCGTAGCCCAGCTCTACGGCCAAGCCGGCCGGGTCGAGCAGCCGGCCCGTTTCAGCCTACCCTCCCGCAGATTTGCCTCGCAAATCTGTAAGACTTGGGAATCGCCGGACGCACTGATCGCTTCGCCATAGCGAAGCGGTGCGGCCGGTGGGCCGGGCATCTCTAGCCGGGATCAGAGGCGATCGGCTCGGACGTACCTTGGGGTATGCCCATCGCCAATCGCCTCTGCCCCTGACGAAAACCTGCTCCGGCAGAATGCTTCAATCTAATCAGGAAAGGGCTCTAGGCGCTCCACCACCAGTCGCCGCTGTTATCGGCGACCTCGATGCCGGTCACATCGGCGTCGAGCAGCCAGTCGCTGACCGGCCGCCCCCTGACGACAAGGCCCGGGGCGATATCGGCAAGCGGCATCAGCACGAAACCGCGCTCGGTCATCCGCGGATGCGGCAGTTCCAACCGGGGCGCGTCCTGGACGACGCCGTCATAGGTCAGCACGTCGATATCGAGCGTGCGCGGCCCCCAGCGTTCGATACGCTCGCGTTTCATCTCGCGTTCGATCGAGAGGCAGACATCGAGCAAAGCTTCCGGAGGAAGCCGGGTTTCGACGGCGGCGCAGGCATTGAAGAAGAACGATTGGTCCGTCTTGCCCCAGGGCGGCGTGCGATAGAGCCGCGACACGGCGGTAACTCGACAATCGTCGTGCCCGTCCAGCCTTTGCAGCGCCGCTGCCATCGCCTTCACCGGCTCGCCGATATTGCCGCCGAGGCCGAGGGTGGCGGATCGGTATACGGCCTCAGGCAAAGTGCTCAACGCTCACCTGCACGAAATCGAGCACGCCAGGCACCGGCGCGTTCGGCTTGCGCACCGTGATCTTCGCCCGCCGGACCTGCGGAAATGTCTCGCAGAGCCCCTTGGCGATATCGAGCGCCAGGGCTTCGATCAGGTAGCGTCGCTTGCCGGTGACGATCTGCTCGATCACAGTGAAGGCGATGCCGTAATTGACGGTATCGTCGATCGAGTCGCTTTTCAGCGCCTCGCCGGCGACGACATCGAGCTCGGCATCGACGAAGAAGCGCTGGCCGAGGAATTCCTCCTCGTCATGCACGCCGTGGCGCGCGAAGAAGGCGCAGTTCTGCAGCGTGATCGTGTAGGTGGTCATGTCGGCCGCTTCCTCTCGAATTCCTGGCGCGCATTGAGCATAGCATCGGCGACATCAAGCGCATCCCTGTTGATTGCGACATTGTGCACCCGGAAAACCGCAGCTCCTTGGAGGCGCAGCAACACGCTCGTCGCTGCCGTCGCCACGTCCCGGTCCGACGCATCCCGCCCTGTCACGGTGCCGAGGAAACGCTTGCGGGAGGTGCCGGCAAGCAGCGGCAGGCCGAAGCGCGAAAGTTCGGAAAACCGCGCCATCAGTTCCAGATTCTCTTCTGCCGTTTCCTTGGCGAAGCCGAAGCCCGGATCGAGCACGATGCGATCTCTGTTGACGCCTGCTGCAGCGGCGATATCAAGCGACCGTTCGAGGAAATGCACCTGGTCGGCGATCACATCGGCAATTTTGACCCTGTCGCGGCCGGTATGCATGATGCAGAGCCCCGCCCCTGTCGCCGCGGCCAGGTCCGCGATACCGCTCTCCTTCTGCAGTCCGGAGACGTCGTTGATGATATGGGCGCCGGCGCTGACCGCAAGCCGCGCCGTCTCGGCGCGATAGGTGTCGATGGATATCAGCGCCTGGGTGCGGCCGCGCAGCGCCTCGATGACGGGCAGCACCCGCGCCTGCTCCTCCGAAGGGCTGACCGATGCTGCGCCCGGCCGGGTCGATTCGCCGCCGATGTCGACAATCGCGGCACCATCGCTCACCGCCTGCAGCGCGTGTTCGACGGCGGCATCGACGGTTTTGAAGCGTCCGCCGTCGGAAAAGGAGTCCGGCGTCACGTTGATGATCGCCATGATGAGAGAACGACGGCCGAGTTCGATCTCCCGGCCATGGCCCACACGCCATAAACTGCCTTCGAGCCCTGTCACCAGACTTATCCTATTGATGACGAAAAAAGCCGCCATCCGATATTGCGCTTGCGGTGGCTATGCCCCAAGCTCCTGTCGATTTCAACATGGATTGCGTTCAGAATGCCGCTTGCAGTGCGTTATATGGTCCTTCCTGTCGCCTTTTCCATTGCCCTTTCTCTCAGCGGCCCAGCGGCAGCCGAAGTGATCGCAACGAAAAGCTATTCCTATTTCGACATCCGCGGCAAAACCGCCGAGGAGCTCGACCAGGAACTCAGCCGGCGCGGCCCGACGGCAAGCGGCTCCTCGGCGCGCCATCCCGGCGCCACCAAAATCCGCTTCGGCGGCGAGGCCACTTATATTCAGGATGACGGCCGCTGCCGCGTCGGCAACGTCAAGGTCACGGTCCACACCCAGATCATCCTGCCGCGCTGGAACAGCCGCCGTGGTGCCAGCAAGGAACTGTCGATGATCTGGGACGCGCTGTCGAGTGACATCAAGCGCCACGAGGAGCGCCATGCCGAGATCGCCAGAGATCAGGCCCGCGCCATGGAGCGCGCTATCCGCGCTTTGCCGCAGCAGCGCAGCTGCGAGGCCATGCAGGAGCTCGTCTCCAACGAATCAGCTCGCGGTATAGAGGAGCACGATCGGCTGCAGGCGCGATTCGACCGGGTTGAAGCGGTCAATTTCCAGAAGCGCATGTTGAGATTGCTGAATAATCGAATCAACGGCCGAGCCGGCGGAAAATAAGGCTTTTTCAAGCTGGTTACGAGCAGAAAAACTTAGCTGCGCAACGAAACTTGTGCGAAACTTGCGCCCTCCCCAGCGTTTCAATGGTCATTTTTCATCCTGGCAGACTCAACCGGAACGCGTTAATATGAACACATTCGAAAGTTCAGCTACGGCATCTGGACTTTCATCGTTGGGTTCTCCTGGCGCGTTCCGAAGCCGCGGATGTTCCTCCCTCATCCGTAGGTAATGCGCCCGCCTCGCCTCGCTCGCACCAGCGCGCGAGGCGTCTTTTTTGTGGCTATGGCAGTGATCGCGGCGAATGCATGTCGCCCGGAAATGTGTAGCGGTTCCGGGACAACGACATGCATAAAAACAAAGAGCTAGAGCCTTTCCTGGTTAGATTGAAGCATTCTGCTGGCTCAAACGGAGTCGGATGGTCGACCGGCCGGTGGGCCGGGCATCTCTAGCCAGGATCAGAGGCGATCGGCTCGGACGTACCAAGAGGTATGCCAATCGCCTCTGCCCTGACGAAAACCTGCTCCGGCAGAATAATCTAACCAGGAAAGGCTCTAAAGCGCGTCGCATGAATCAAATTTGATGCGAGGCGCTTTGGGCGCCGGCCTCAGGCCTGGCGTTCCGGCACGTGCACGACGAGCCCGTCATAGGCGGCCTTCATCCGGATCTGACAGGAAAGCCGCGAGGTGGGGCGCACATCGAAGGCGAAGTCGAGCATGTCCTCTTCCATCGCTTCCGGCTGGCCAACCTTCTCCGTCCATTCTTCGTCGACATAGACGTGACAGGTCGCGCAGGCACAGGCGCCGCCGCATTCGGCCTCAATGCCGGGCACCGCATTGCGCACGGCATTTTCCATCACGGTGGAGCCTTGATCGACGTCGAGGTCGAAGCGCGTGCCGTCGAAGGCGACGATGGTAAGTTTGGGCATCAGCACTATTTCCGGTCTTGAAATGGGTGGGCGGCTTTACTTCCGACAATTCGACGCGTCAGTCAACATTCGGAAATTCGCCATAACCTCGCAGATCAGGCCGTCGCCCGCCGTCTTCAATGCGTCATATCGGACGTCGCAAAAAGACCCGTGGTTCCGCAATGGAACAACGGGCCTGCCCGCATGATTGCTTAAGGATAAGATCATACCGCCATTCAATCTGCCTCAGCGTCGCTTGTGCGTCTGAAAAGACGCGCGGCGCCGCGGCTCCTCGAACGAGCGGAAGAGCGATCAGCCGCGGCAGAGCTTCAGGATGAAATTCTCCGCGTCGAGAACGGCAGCGCCTAGCGCCGCCATCGTGCCGGCATCGCCGCCGGTCTCCTCGATGACTTCCGCCGTCTGCGACACGCGGAATGCGCCAACCGAACTTGCCGCGCCTTTCAGCCTGTGCGCGGCGGCCCCGACACGCACGGTCTCGCCGCTCGCAATATCCTGAAGGCACGCGCGGGCTTGACGGGCAAACATCTGAAGGACTTCGATTTCCAGCGTCTTGTCGCCCATCGTCTGCTTTGCGAGATGAACCAGGTCGATCGGCCGGACCTTCGAGGGACAGGGTCCCTTTGCATTGTCCGGCGCCTCGAATACGATATTCAATGCTGCCATCTGGGCCGCCATTTGCCAATTCTCCCGTCTCACGTCGTCCGCACTTGCAACAGTTCTGCGTCAGGAGGGTGGCCATCACGTTAAATTCCGGCACAGCGGGCACGGAAATCTCGGCGTATGGTTAATGTCCGTTAAATATCCCTAAATTATTGGTTTTTAAGCGGGGTCGAGGATTCAAAATTGTTAACAACGGGTTAACGAGCCGCAAATCTCAAGCCTTCATTAATTGTGTGAAGAGCCCAGATGTGTCACTACGATACTGGTGGAGCGGGTTTATGGTACGCGCCTTTGCCGAGTGAGTGGATAATGGTAGTGTTTTGATACCTTCCGTTTGAAAAAGCGGCTATCTACTCTGAAATGACATGCTTATCCGTCCGCGGTTGGGATGGAGGGCCGTAACGGCAAAGTTGTTCCGGGGTGAGGCGGAAGCCTGGGCAGCGCTGGCGGACCGGCCGACAGTAACGAGGCGTAACCGAATGGCGAATAACAAATACAATGAGTCGATAGAGGACAAGGCGTTCAAGGCATTGGACGAGGCGCTCCAGATCGATTTCGGCAAGGATAATGTGCCGTCTCGCCGCGGCGACGCGCCTGAGGCGCCGGAGGGGAATGTGTCTGATCCATCGAATGTGCGTAATCAGCAAGCCCAGGAAGAAGCGCAGCGCCGCAACCGCCGCGGCGCCAACGGCGAGCAGGCTTCCAGGGCTCCCGCCTTCGCACCCGCCAATGATGCCAGCCGCAATACGCCCGCCTCTATCCTGAAATCTTTCGACGGCGCCTCCAGCCGCTCGGCGATGCGCACCGCCACCCTGTTTTCCGTGCTCTGGGTGATGGCGGGCCTCGGCCTGATGTCGCTGCTTTACGCGCCGCAGATCTGGCAGATCCGGTCGCTGGCCGACCTCGTCGCCCTGCCCGGTGTCATTGCCGGCCTGGTCGGCATCATCATTCCGGTGATGATGTTCTATGCTTTCGCCATCATGATCTCCCGCGCCCAGGACATGCGCAACGCCGCCCGCTCCATGGCAGAGGTGGCATTGCGCCTGGCAGAGCCGGAAACCATCGCCTCCGAACGCATCATGACCGTAGGCCAGGCGGTGCGCCGCGAGGTCTCGGCCATGAACGAAGGCATCGAGCGCACCATCGCGCGCGCTTCCGAGCTGGAAACGCTGGTTCATTCCGAAGTCAACGCGCTGGAGCGTTCCTATGCGGACAACGAATTGCGCGTGCGCGGCCTTGTCCACGAACTCGGCTCCGAACGAGAGGCGATCGTCAATCATGCCGACCGCATCCGCACCTCGATCGGCAGCGTCCACGACCAATTGAAGGAAGAACTGTCGCTTGCGACCGAAGAGATCGCTGTGCGTCTCGCCACATCGGGCGAGGCCTTCGCCTCGCTGATCGACACGCGCGCAGCGACGATCCTGGAAAAATCGGACAGCGCCCTGCAGTCGATGGGCAGCCTGCTCGCCGCCAAGACCGATAGCCTGCTCCAGACGCTCAACGCATCCGGTTTCGCGCTGGCCACCGAATTCGACAACCGCCTCGAAGCGCTCTCCGTCAACCTCAACGAACACGGCGAAAAGCTTCTCAGCCAGTTCGAGACGCGCGCCTCGACCATGGACAGCAGCACCGAGAAGCTGAACGCAGCACTGAACGAGCGCACGCATCAGCTCAACGAAATCCTGATCGCCCGCACCCGCGAGATCAACGAAAGCCTGACGTCAGGCGAACGCACCATCGGCGGCACGCTCGACGACGTGCTGTCGAAACTGAACAGCGCGCTTGACGAAAAGGGCGCAAGCTTCCGCCAGAGCCTGCAGAGCACCGCCGACGACGCCGTCATGGATCTCGACCTTCGCTCCGGCTTCTTCGAAGAGCGGCTGCAGACGACGGTCGCCCAGCTCTCGACTGCCTTCGATGAGCGCGTCGCCGAATTCACCAGCGCTTTCGACAAGCGCACCGGCTCGCTCGATACGAAGCTGATGGAAAGCCTTGCCCGTATCAACGAGACGCTGACCGGCGGCTCGGATTCGATCGACGGCATCCTTAATTCCGGCATCGACCGCATCGGCTCCTCGATGACGGATCACTCGCTGGCGCTCGCCACCGCGCTCGCCACCAGCCACGAAGTGCTGGAAAACACGCTCGGCACTCGCAGCGAAGAAATCACCACTGCGCTGACCAGCCGCACCGGCGAGCTGACCTCGGCACTGCAGAACGCGACGTCGGACATCGCGCTGGCGCTTGCATCGGGCACTTCCGACCTGCAGAACAATCTCCAGGCTCGCTCAGTCGAGTTCCGCGATACGCTGCGCACGACCACCACCGAACTGACCGCCGCCGTTGCCGCCGGCACTGAAGAGGTGACCACCGCCTTCGGCGGCCGCGCCGAGGCGTTGAGCGGCGTGCTTACGGCACGCACTGCCGAAATCAGCGAGGCGCTCGGCGCAGCGCATGGACGCATCGACAGCGTCATGGCAGAGCGCGGCGGCGCGCTCGTCGAGGCGCTGACCAGCCATCACGGCCGCTTCGAGGAAGCGCTGACCACCCGCTCCGACGCGATCATCAACGCTGTCACGGGCACCCACGACCGTCTCGCCGAAACGCTCGACGAGAAGGCCATGGCGCTTGCCATCTCCTTGAACGAGAGCCAAGCCCGGATCGAAGATACGCTCGAAACCCGCTCCGCCACCCTGCTGAACGCCGTTTCCGGCACTCATGACCGACTGTCCGAGACGCTCGACGAGAAGGCAATGGCGCTCGCCATCTCCCTGAACGAAAGCCAGAGCCGCATCGAGGACACGCTCGAAACCCGCTCCGCAGCCTTCCTCAATGCCGTGTCGGGCACGCATGAGCGGCTGTCGGAAATACTCGATACGAAGTCAGCGGCGCTCACGACGTCCCTCGACGAGAGGCACGCCCGCATCGAGGATGCGCTCGGGACACGCGCCGAAGCGCTGCTCAGCACGATCGCCGGCACGCGTGACCGCCTTGCCGATACGCTTGATGAAAAGGCGATGGCGCTTGCCGTTTCCTTGAACGAAGGCCAGGCCCGTATCGAGGACACCCTGGAAACCCGTTCTGCAGCCCTGCTGAACGCTGTCTCCGGCACCCACGACCGCTTCGCCGAGACGCTGGACGGTAAGGCTTCGGCTATAGCCGCCTCGCTGAGCGAGACCCAAGCTCGTATCGAGAATACGCTCGAAACCCGCTCCGCCGCCCTGATGGATGCCGTTTCCGGCACCCATGACCGCCTCTCCGAAACCTTGGACGAAAAAGCGATGGCGCTTGCCATTTCGCTCAACGAGAGCCAGGCCCGCATCGAGGATACGCTGGAAACCCGCTCCGCGGCCTTGCTGAATTCCGTTTCCGGCACCTACGACCGCTTCTCCGAAACGCTCGACGAGAAGGCGATGACGCTTGCCATCTCGATCAACGAGAGCCAGGCACGGATCGAAGACACGTTAGGGACCCGCTCCGAGGCCTTCCTCAAGGCCGTCTCGGGTACACATGAGCGTATCTCCGAAACGCTCGACCAGAATACATCGGCGCTCGCTGCCACCTTGAACGAAGGCCAACGGCGACTGCAGGACACGCTGGAGACGCGCTCGGAATCCTTCCTCAACGCGGTTTCCGCCACCCATGACCGGCTGTCTGAGACTCTCGACGATCGGGCGATGGCGCTGGCCATCTCGCTGAACGAGAGCCAGAGCCGCCTCGAGGAGACGCTGACCTCAGGTGCCGATGCGATCACCAATGCGGTCTCCGGCACGCATGAACGCCTGAACGGCGTGCTCGACCAAAAGGCCAGCGCGCTTGCCGCTTCGTTGAACGAGGGCCAGGTCCGCATCGAGGAAGCCTTGGGGCACCGCACCGCCGCGATCATTGGCGCTGTGACGGCAAGCCACGACCGGCTCACCGATACGCTCGACGAAAAGACCATGGCGCTCGCCATTTCGCTCGACGACAATCAGAGCCGTTTCGACAGCGCGCTCGAAGCTCGCAGCAATTCCATCATGGAAGCCGTCGCCAGTGCCGAGGCGCGCGTCGCCGGCGCCTTTGCCGACAAGACCGATGCCATCCACAACGCCTATGCCGACAATCAGCAGCGGCTCGAAAATGCGCTTTCCCAACACAGTGCAGCCCTCTCGGGCGCTCTCGATGCCGGCGGCGCCCGCTTCGAGGACCTCGTCGGCGGCTTGACCGGCCGCATCGAAGGCCGCCTGAGCGATGCCCATGCGCGGCTCGGAGGCCTTGCCGAGGAGGCCGCAGCACGCATCGAGAGCGGACTGGATTCTGCCCATGAGCGCATCCGCACGACGCTTGAGGATCGCGCCAACGCCATCGATCTGTCGCTGAACCAGGCCCATACGCTGATCAGCGATACGCTGACCGAACAGGCAACCAGCATCGGCACATCGGTGGCGACAAGCATCAGCATGCTCGAAATGTCGCTGGAAGACCGCGAGGCTTCGATCCGTCAGGCGATCGATTCCGGCGCTCAGACATTGGAAGATCGCATGCATGCCGGCGCCGGTCAGATCGCCGGCCGCTTCCAGGAGGCGGCCAACACGATTTCGAGCTCCGCCCAGGGCCTTTCCACCCATCTCGACCAGTCCGTCGCAAGCCTTGCGGGACGTCTTGAAGAAACCGGTTCCCGTATGGAAGCGGGCCTGACTGCCATCGAGAGCCGCATTCGTGACGGCGTCGGCGGCGTTGCCGACAAGGTCGAAGCGGCCAGCAGCCAGCTGTCCGGCGTGCTCGCCGACGGCATTTCCCGTCTCGGCGCGCTTGGTGACGACACAACCCAACGCATCTCGGCGACGCTCGAAGGCAGCGCCGCAAATCTCACCCATGCGATCGACAGCCGGACCGCCAATTTGGCCGAGACGCTGGACAGCCGCACGACCACGCTGACCGGCGCCATCGAGGGCCGCACGGCAAGCCTCGGCGAAACCCTCGACCGCGGCAACGAGCGCATCGAGGAACGGCTTTCGACCATGGATCGCGCTTTGACCGTCGGCCTCGAAGCCGTCAACCGCACCATCGAAGGCAAGGCCGCCGGCCTCGCGTCGACGCTGCGCAGCGCGGTTGCCGAAGCAGCCCAGGGAATGGAAGGCGAAGCGACGAGAACCACCGAACTGCTCGGCAAGACCGGCCAGCAATTCGCCGAGGATCTCAATGCAAAAAGCGACGAATTCACCCGCACCATGGATGAGCGTTCGTCGCAGATCGTCACCCGCGTCGCCGAAGCCCAGAACCGTCTGGCAACCCAGGCCGCTGCCGTCGCCCAGACTTTCTCGGAAGCCGGCAATGCCATCGTCAACAAGGTTGCCGAGGCCGAGACGATCGTCGGCACGCAGGTCAATGCCATCTCCAAGGCGCTGTCGGATGCCGGCCAGTCTCTCGAAGCGCGCGGCGACGCCATCCGCTCGACGCTGTCGGGGGCCGGCAGCGAGATTTCCGCCACCATGGCGGATGTCGATCGGGCGCTCGAAGCTCGCAGCAGCGCCATCCGCTCCAATCTCGAGGAGCGTGCCCGCGAGATCGATACGACCTTCTCCGACATCGACCGGGCGCTCGAGGCGCGCGGCAACTCGATCCGCGCGACGCTCGAGGAACGCACCCGCGACCTCAACTCGATGCTTGCAGGCCGCTCGGTCGAATTGACGCGCATTCTCGACGAAACCGCCCGTCCGATCATCGATCGCTACACCGATGCCGGCGAACAAGCCGCCGCCCGCATCACCGCAGCCGCCAACCTCAGCGCCGACCGTCTGCGCACCGAAAACGAAGCGCTCGCCAGCGCCGTTGCCGCCCGCACCGAGAATGCCGCCAATGCCGTCAGCGCCATCGAAAACAGCCTGGTCGGCAACGTCAACGGTCTGGTCCAGCGCATGTCGGAAAGCAGCGCGGCGATGGCGATGATGATGAACCGCGCCGTCGAGCAGCTGACCAGCGTCGACAGCCGTCTCGGCGAAACCACGACGCGCTTTGCCGACTCCACCACCAAGGCTGCCGAGATGGTCAACGCCTCGACCCGGCTTCTCGAAGGCAAGGTCGACCGTCTTTCCGACATTTCGGGCCAGACACTGTCGCAGGTCGGCGGCATCATCGGCCGTTTCGACGAACACTCCAAGGTCCTGACTCAGGCCTCGCAGCTTCTGGGTGCGGCCCAGTCCAACCTTGCCTCGACGCTCGAGGAGCGTGAAGGCGCGCTGCAGGCGCTCTCCGTCAGCCTGGTGCAACGCTCCGACGAGATCGAAAAGACCATGCGCGGCCTTGGCGGCATGATCGAGACGGTGTTCGAGCGGGCCGAGCAGCGCTCCAACCAGGTCACCGGCAATCTGCGCCAGGGCGTGCAGTCCTCCTTTGCCGATATCGGCCGCATTCTCACCGAAACCGAAAAACGCGCCCAGGAAGCGGCCGAGACGATGCGCCAGGCGATCACCCGGGCCGGCGACGAGGCCAACACGACGATCGACGGCACCTTCGCCAATGTCGAGCGCCGTTCCGGCGATCTCTCCAACCGTATTCGCGGCGGCCTCACCGCCTCGTTGTCGGAAGTCGAGCGCATGCTCGGCGAGGCCGGCCGCGCCTCCGACGGTGCGGCTCAGCACATGCGGGAATCGCTGCGCGAGGCGATCGAGGATGCCGTCGGACGCTTCTCCGGCGCCACCGAGGATATCCGCCGCTCCGCCGCCGACATTCGCAGCGAGCTCGACGCCACCCGCGCCGAACTGAAGCGCGGCGCCTTCGACTTGCCCGAGGAAGCCAAGGAAAGCGCCTCGGCCATGCGCCGCGCCGTCGCCGAGCAGATCAAGGCGCTTCAGGATATCTCCCAGCTCGTCGGCCGCTCCAGCCAGCAGCTTGAAATCTCCGAGCCCGTCGCCCGCTCGCTTGCCCAGGTGCAGCCGGCGCCGCGCCCCGCTCAGCCGGTCGCAGCTCAGCCGCCGCAGCCAGCGGCACCGCCGCCGATCGAAGCGACGGGCCTGCGTGGAACGATCGCCCCGTCCGCTCCGGCCGTCGCCGCTCAGCGCGCCGCCCCGCAACCGACCCCCGCCCGCCAGGAATCAGGGCGCCAGGAACCGGCGCGGGAAAGCGGCGGCTGGATCAGCGATCTCCTGCGCGGTGCATCCCGTGACGAAGCCGCCGACGAGGCGCCGGCCCGGGCCCCGGCCCGCCCGGCGGAAACCGCCGCACCGACCACACGCAGCAACGACAGCCGCAATCCGCGCCATGTCGTGGAATCGCTGAACTCGCTCTCGGTCGATATCGCCCGCGCCATCGACCACGATGCCTCGGTCGATCTCTGGCGGCGTTACCAGCGCGGCGAACGCGACGTCTTCACCCGCCGCCTCTACACGCTGAAGGGCCAGCAGACCTTCGACGAGATCAAGCGCAAATATGACCGCGAGCCGGAATTCCGCACCGCCGTCGACCGCTATATCGGCGATTTCGAAAAGCTGCTCGCCGATGTCGCCCGCACCGACCCGAACCAGACTGTCACCCAGTCCTACCTCACCTCGGATACCGGCAAGGTCTACACCATGCTCGCCCACGCAGCGGGCAGGCTCCGCTAGAAGCCTGGCCGACGCCTTGGATCTAGAGCCGCCTGAACCTGTGTCAGGCGGCTTTCACTTATGATGCCGACAAGATCTGCTCCTATTCCCGGAACCGCGAACGAATGACCAAGGCCCTGCTGATCATCGACGTGCAGAATGCAATTCTCTTCGGGAAGGCCACGCCCGAGCGGCAATTCCAGGTCGATTCTGCGCTGGATGAGACCGTCGCTCGGCTTGCAGCGCTTCAGGAAAAGGCGCGACAGGCCGGCGCGCCGGTCGTGCTGGTGCAGCATGACGGCGGCAGCGGCCATCGATTGGCCGTCGGCACGCCCGGATGGGAACTGCGCCAGGAGATTGCGCCGAAACCCGGCGAGGTCGTCGTCCGCAAGCAAAGCGCCGACTCCTTCTTCGAGACCGATCTCGCCGAACGCCTGAACGAACGGGCGGTCACGCATCTCGTCATCGGCGGCTGCATGTCGCAATTCTGCGTCGACACGACCGTCAGGCGCGCCGTTTCCCTTGGCTATGACGTGACGCTGATTGCCGACGGCCACACCACAGGCGACACGGCGACCCTCACCTTCTCCGAAATTGTCGCCCACCACAACGAAACGCTCGACGGATTCGACGCGGGCAAGGCGGCGGTGGAAATCCGCCTCGCGGCCGCCTTTTCATAAAGCATCGGCAGCAACAGCCGATATCAAATCGGAAGCAGGCGCTCGGTCCTCAGCTTGACGATCAGCGCCTCGACAATCTCTGGCACACCCCTCGCAGCCGTATCGACAATGATCGGCCTCTGCCCCCAGTCGTCATATATCCGCTCGACGACTTCCTGCCACGTCGGTTTAATCAGACCTTCCACATCCGTTTTCCGCGTCTCGACCCGGCGGCGATGTTCGCTCTTGTCGGAACAGATCACCTCGACCTCGGCCGCGATCACGCCGGAGCGCGCGGCGACCGCCAGCCAGGCCTCGCGGGTTATTGTCAACGGGTTGACCGAATCGGCGATCACCATCCTGCCGAGCGTCAGATTATCCTCCGCAACGCCGTAAGCGACGACATAACCCGCCGGGCCGATGTCACTGGAAGGGTCACCCGACGCTCTGATCGCCTGCTCGATCGCATCGACCCTCACATGCACGGCTCCGAGCCGTCTCGCGAGGGCGCGCGCAATCGTCGTCTTTCCACTACCCGGTAAGCCGCCGAAGATCACCAGCATGGTCTCTCACCCGTTTGTGAATATGCGGCAGCGAAGCCGGACCGACTTGTCCGGCTTCGTCCATCCCTTCCTTGTAGAGGAGATGCATGGCAAGGCAAGCAGAAGTAGTCATCCGTAGCAACCGGGGCTATACGATCCCGGTTTCCGTCTTTTACCGATCGACTGCTATGCCCCAATTGTAAACGCACCGATCGAGACCGATGGCGATTTCCAGCACGAGGACATCGTGGTCGATGGCAGCTCCCTTCTTCGGCTGCGACCGGTAGCGCTGCGGAAAGTCCGTGCGGCGCGAGATCGAGCAGACCTCCATCCACTTGTCGCCATTGTCGACCTCGATATCCATCGTCACCTCGGAATAGGCCGGCAGCCGGTCGGAGGGCACGACCCGCGTCGGCAGATGGATCAGCGAGGCGATCATGCGGCGCACCGGTTCGAGGCAGGCGGCGTGATAGTCATTGCCGCTGTCGGCGGTGAAGGCGCATTGGAATTCGAGCTGCCAGAACTCCTTCAGCCGCATATGTTTTGTTGGCTGCTCCTGCTCGCGGCGATAGGACCGGCCCGCCTGCCAGACGCAGAGCGGCATCCGCGTCTTCGAATGGTTTGCGAGAATATGCTGCATATAGGCATAGGTCGACGGCGTGGTCTCCGGCCTCAGCACCAGCGCAGTGTCGCCGCCGGAAAGCTGTTCCTGGACCCAGATGTCGGCATTCGTATAGGCATTCGAAACCAGCGATCGCGGCATCAGCGCAGGTGCCTCGACCCTTCGCACATCCCAGGCCGGATTGACCGATCTCAGAAAACTGCGGACCTCTTGCGCGAAGAAGTCGATCATATGATCGCGCAGATGGATCTGGCGCTCTTCCCAATGGACGAGCGAATTGACTTGATAAATATTGAGCACGGTGCCTGTCTCCCTGGCAACCTTGATTGACGTGGTGAGGGGCTTTACGTCCAGCAGCGCGCCGGACGCCCGTAGCGCCCCGACGTCACAGCAGGACGCGAAGACCTCGTCCGCCGAAAGCGCGCGCGATCGCAGCCTGCGGGCAGGTGCTGATTTCGCGGAAAAAAAGCGCGCTCTTCATGCTCATGATGAATTTTCTACGTGCCGTCAGCGCCCTTGTCAAAACCGAAGACGGCAACGCAAAAGGAATCAGCTGTGGATAGGGCATTTTAATTGCCGCCTGTCCTTCATTTCGTCACAAACTTTCTTGATCGGCTTGCGTTTAGCCAACAGCTCACCCGACCGTCCAAAGACAGAGACAGTAATACCGATGACCAAGACGACCTCCCGCCTCCGTGCCACCGCGCTCTCGTCCGCCTTGCTGATGGGCGCGTTCGCCCAAGCTGAGGCCGGCCAGGCAAGCTTCGTCGTCGATGCGCAGTCAGGTCAGGTCCTTGAAGCCTCCAATCAGGACGATCTGAACTATCCGGCATCATTGACCAAGATGATGACGCTCTATCTCGCTTTCGAGGCTCTGCATGAGGGACGCCTCACATGGGAACAGAAGCTCACCATGTCGGAAAATGCCGAAAGCAAGGAGCCCTTCAAGCTTGCCGTCGGCGCCGGCCGTCAGGTGACGCTGCGTGAAGCAGTCGAAAGCATCGTCGTACTGTCTGCCAACGACTCCGCCGTGGCGATCGCCGAACAGCTCGGCGGCTCGGAACAGGCTTTCGCCAAAGCGATGACCGACAAGGCGCACCAGCTTGGCATGAAGGACACGGTCTTCAAGAATCCTTCGGGCCTTCCCGACCCGGAGCAGGTCACCACGGCGCGTGATATGGCGACCCTCGGCGTCTCGTTGATGCGGGACTTCCCCGAGGAGTTCAAACTCTTTTCCATGCGCGGCTTCCAGTTCCGAGGCATGAAACTACGCGGCCACAACAACCTGATGTATCGTTATGACGGCGTCGACGGCATCAAGACCGGCTATACCGACGCATCCGGCTATAATGTCGTGACGTCGGCGCTGAAGGGTGGCCGCCGCGTGGTTGGCGTCGTCATGGGCGAAAAGACCGCAGGCCTGCGTGACGACAAGATGGCCGGCTTGCTGGACAGCACCCTGTCGCCGTCAACCGCCACGGCGTACACTACACCGGGCACCCAGCCCGGAGCGACGATGACGGATACGCAGCCGACGAAATAGGCCGCAATCTATTTGAACGCCACTTCGAGGTGTTGCCGGTCTTGCGCAATCACCCTGCAATTCGTTTCGAAGCCTTCTCTTTTGATGGCAAGGACGAATTCCGAAGGAATGCCGGTCGTATTGGAGACCGAAATGCCGGCGCTCTCAGCGCCGATGGATTTGACGGTGCAATCGATGGTCGAACGCCGATCATTGAAGAGGATGGAGCCGGCCTTCAGCACCCGCCGCCGAGCGCCGATCGCGTGATCGGTATGAATGGAACTCCATGACACGCAGCGCTTGCGACCGCCGCGCTTGGCCTGATACATAGCGGCATCCGCCTGTGCCAAAAGGGTCTCGACATCCTTGCTGACCATCGAGAGCGCCGAGCTTCCGAGGCTCGCGGTGACGTGGAGAACACCATGATCGCCGTGGACAGGCTGGAGGGCGATGGCGGCTCGGAGTTTTTCGGCGACCGCGAGGGCACCTTGACGATCGACCTGCGGCAGCACGACGGCGAATTCCTCGCCGCCGATCCGGCCGAAGAGATCACCGGCGCGAAGGGCTGCCTTGCAGACCGAAGCCACCGCCTTGAGAACCTCGTCTCCCGCAGCATGTCCATGCTGGTCGTTCACCTGCTTGAAATGGTCGATATCGAAAACGATGCAGGAGAGCTCATGCTGGTGCCGCAAAGCGACCGAAATCAGCTGGTCGGCCTCTTGTTTAAAGGCGCGCCGGGTCATCGCCTCAGTCAGGCTGTCGGTGGCTGCCGACTGCATGAGATCGATGCGGTCCATCGCCGCCCCCGCCAGTTCCTGGAGAATGCCAAGGTCCCTGCTGCCGAACGATCGTGGCCGGCGGTCGATCGCGCATACCGTCCCGATCATATGCCCGGCCTTGGTTCTAAGCGGCACACCGGCATAAAAGCGGATATGATCCTCGCCGGTCACCGCGGAATGCTTCAAAAATCGTGCGTCCTGGGTGGCATCCTGCACGATGACGGGCTCGTCACAGTCGACCACGCAGCGGCAGAACGTGTCTTCCAGCGACACCTCGTCGGCCGACAGGCCGGAACAGGCCTTGTACCACTGCCGGTGCCCGTCGATCAGGGATATGATGCCGATGTCGATGGAAAAGATCTGCTTGATCAGGCGGACGATCCGCTCGAAGCCTTCGTCCCTCGGCGTATCGAGGAGATCGAGCTGCTGCAGCGCAGCCAAACGGTCGTTTTCGCGCTGGATCGCCTCCGGCGACGACTTTCCGAACACTCGTGCGACCACCATACAGCATGCCTCCTGACAGCGTTAACATGATGGGTTCCACAAATTCGTAAAAAGATTGAATACGGTGGCATCCCCAACCGCACGCAGCCAGGTTTTTTTCAGGTTGAGCAACCCTTGATGTCGACGCGCGCGGCCGCCAAATGCCATGTCAGATTGAGCGCAGCGTCCAGCTGACAATCTCAGAAACGACAATGGAAAAGGCGCGGTCAAGCGCCTTGACGAAGCCAACATTGTCCCCGCCGGCGGGCGCCATGGCGCGGAACACCTTCTGGGCGCGCACCGAACCGTTGCGGTCGTTGAGGAGCTTGACGGAGATTTCGACCACCGCCTGGTTGCCGCTCGACGCATCGATCTCGAAGGAGCGGATATCGGTAACGACCTGGTAGTCGATCGCCAGCCCCTGCCCCGGCAAGCCGACGCCGCCGAGCTTGCCCGAATTTTCGAAGGCCTCGACCAGTTTCGACTGCACGATGCGCGGCAGCTTGTCGCCCCACTGCGCCCGCGAAAGATACTGGATCTCCGAAGGCGAGACGCGGATGACGATCTGCTCGCTGTCGAGCGACCTCAGCGCCGTCGGGCCGGCAATCAGGATCTGGCGGGATTTGGCCGCGGGTCCGTCGCCGTCGACGGTACCCGCCAGGTCATAGGTATCGTTCTTGGCCGCGGTGCCGCACCCGGAAAGAATCAGCGCCGTCAGCGGCAGCGCGATCACCGTTCCCCTGATCCATGAACGGCGCGACAACAGATGCGATGCGACCATATTAGGCTACCCCTGACTTCCCCTGTTAGCGCCGCGTCCGGCCGTCATACTGCTTGACCGTGTCCCCACCGAAGATCAGGCGTTGCGGATTGCGGTCGAAGTTGGTGATCGTCTCGTTCAGATTGTTCACTGTCCCGCGCATGTCGTTGACGAGAGTCTGCACGTCGCGCAAGCCGCCGCTCGAGAATTTCTGCAAATTGTCGGCGATCGGCCCGATTCGCGAATTCAGATTGTCGGCGACCTTCTTGAAGGATTCCAGCGTTTCGCGCGCTTGTGCGAACATCGATTGCGTATTGTCGGTCCCGAGCAGCGCATCGACCTTGATGAGAATGCCGTCGATGCGGGTCGATGCTGAGTTCAGCTTGTTGGCCAGCTGCGATACGTCCTGGATCGTCTGGTCGATATCCTTCTGGCGTCCCGAAACCGTGTTGGCGACATCGCGGATCGAGGCGACGGCAGCGCGGGCATCCTTGGTCGCCTGCGAGATGTCGTCGACCGACCCTTTGAGCTTGGCCGGATCGATCTGGGCGACGAGTATATCGACGCGGTCGAGTGTGTCCTGCGCCTGCTTGCCGAAATCGTTGAACGTGGTGGCCGTCTCGTCGAACTTCTGGATCGCGCCCCTGAGATCGCCCGAGGCATCGGCGACGTTGGCGGTGATCCTTTCGGCATTCGAGACGATGCGGTCGATCTTCTGGGCGTCCACCGCCTTGACCAGCGATTCCACAGCTTGAAGCGTCGAATCGACCCGGCCCGAAACCGCCTTCACCGTATCGGAGAGCTCGCCGACGCTTTGCAGGAAGGCGTCGATATTGTCGGAATTCTTGGCAAGCGCATCCGAGAAGGTTTCGGCATTCTTGAAGGTCTGGGTCAGCGGCGCCCGCGAATCCTCGATGAACCCCTGAAGTTCGCCGACGGCATCGTTGGCACGGTCGAGGATCTTGTCTGCAGTGGCGAGAAGATTGGTGACGCTCGACTGGTCGGCGACGATGACGGCGCGTTTGTTATTCTCGATCGCATGTTTGAGGATGCTTTCCTCGCCCTTGCGGCCGCCCGACAGTTCGATATAGGCAGCCCCGGTGAGGCCCTGGATTTCGAGGGCGGCCTTGGTCGAGGGATAGATCGGCGCATCGGTGCGCACCTGGGTGAAAGCCAGCGAATATTGCGGATCGTCGGCATCGATCGACAATGTCTGCACTGAGCCGATCTGGATGCCGTTGAAGCGCACCGGCGAGCCGACGCTGAGGCCGTTCGCCGAACCGGGAATTCGCACGATCAGTTCGGTCATCGGGCCGCCGCGGCCATATTCGGCCATCCAGTAGACGAAGCCGAAGGCCGCCGCGATCACCAGCACCGTGAAAAAACCGACAATTGTGTAATTGGCTTTGGTTTCCATCTTATCCGGTCACTTCCCGCTGCTGCCGTGGCGTGCGCCTTCGTCCTGCGGCACGATCGACCGCGCCCGCTTACCTCTAAAATAGGCCTGTACCCACGGATCGTCATAGGCCAGCATGTCGTCGATCGTGCCTTCCACCATTACCCGCTTCTTTCCGAGCACAGCAATACGGTCGCAGACCGAAAACAGGCTGTCGAGATCGTGCGTCACCATATACACGGTCAGTCCCAGACTATCGCGCAGATTGGCGATCAGTTCGTCGAATTCGGCCGCCCCGATCGGATCGAGACCGGAAGTCGGTTCGTCCAGGAAGACGAGTTCGGGATCGAGCGCCAGGGCGCGTGCAAGGGCGGCGCGCTTGATCATGCCGCCCGAAAGCTCGGACGGATATTTGTCGGCGGCATCGGCCGCGAGCCCCACCATGCGGATCTTCAGATGCGCCAGTTCATCCATCAGCGAGCGCGGTAGATCGAGATATTCGCGCATCGGCACCTGGATGTTTTCCTTGACCGTCAGCGACGAGAACAGCGCCCCCTGCTGGAACAGCACGCCGAGCCGCATGTCGAGCGCGTTGCGCTGCGGTTCGTCGAGTTCGTCGAAGTCCTGGCCGAGGATCTTGATCGTGCCGGAGCGGCGCGGCAGCAGCCTCAGCACCGTGCGCATCAGCACCGATTTGCCGGTACCCGACGCGCCGACGAAGCCGAGGATCTCGCCGCGATAGATATTGAGGTTGAGATTGTCGAGCACCACCTTCGAGCCAAAGGCGACGGTGACGTCGCGCGCCGAAAGCACGACATCCCTGCCCTGTCCTTCGCTTTCGATCGCTTGCTCGTTCACGCGGTCCGCCATGCTAGAAGTTGATCGCTGCATAGAACATCGCAAAAAGCCCGTCCATCAGGATGACGACGAAAATCGCCTTCACCACCGAGGCCGTGACGTGCTGGCCGAGCGATTCGGCGCTGCCGCCGACTTTTAATCCTTCGACGGCGGCGACGATACCGATGACGAGCGCCATGAACGGCGCCTTGATCATGCCCGACAGCACGGTCGAAAGCGTCACCGCCTCGTGCAGGCGTGCCAGGAAGTTGGCGAAGGTGATGCCGGAATAGCCCCACGCGACGGCCGCCGCGCCGGCAAGCGAGGCGAAGTTCGCCAAGACCGTCAGCAGCGGCAGCGCGATGGTCAGCGCCACCAGTCGCGGGAAGATCAGCACGCCGATCGGGTTCAGGCCCATCACCTTCAGCGCGTCGATCTCCTCGCGCATCTTCATCGAGCCGATTTCGGCGGTGATCGCGCTGCCGGAACGGCCGGCGATCATGATCGAGGTCAGCAGCACGCCGATTTCGCGCAATTGCAGGATGCCGACGAGATCGACGACGAAGACTTCCGCGCCGAAATAGCGCAGCTGGAAGGCGCCCTGCTGGGCGATGATCGCCCCGATCAGGAATGACATCAGCAGGATGATCGGAACGGCGCGAACGCCCATATGGTCGATCTGATTGACGATCGAGGCCGGCGAAACGCCGCTGCCGCGGCCGAACTTCATCTGCGCGCCGCGCACCGCCGAGCCGAGGATGTACATGGCGGCGGCGAGATTGTCCCAGACGTCGTAGGTCATCTTGCCGATCGGCGCGAGGATGCGCGCGGCCAGGGAGACCTTCTCCTTCGGCTCCGGCTCCGGTTTGGCCGGCTCCTCGGAAAACATCACCAGCATTTCGTCGATATGCGGATTGGTGCCTTCGAAGCGGACCGTCCGCCCGGCCGCCTCCGCTTCCTTTTTCAGCCGGCACAGCAGCCAGATGCCCGCCGTATCGATATCGGTGATCTCAGACAGATCGACCGTCAGGTTACCGGACTTCTGGTGCAGGAGTTTTTCGAAATCGCGCAGCACAAGATGCACATAGGCGCTGCGCCAGTTGCCGCTCAGACGCACATGCTGTCCCGAACCATCGGACTGGTCGTCCACGGCAAGCGAGGCAGCGTTGCGATTCTCGGCGTTCAAGATACTTGTGTCTTTCAAGGCTTACAGCGACAGTGCCGACTCGCGAAGCGGTTCGTCGCCCGGCGCGTCAATATACAGAAGCAACGTGCAATTTCCATGCTCGCAGGACAGCAATAATGCCGCGCATCCTTGATATCCAGATGAATTCCTTTCCGATTGCCGGAACCTTCACCATCGCGCGTGGCGCAAAGACGCAGGCCGAGGTCATCACCTGCGCGCTGACGGACGAAGGGGCTGAGGGGCATGGCGAATGTGTGCCCTATCGCCGCTACGGCGAGACGATGCAGAGCGTTCTTGCCCAGATCGAAGCCGCGCGTCCGCTGATCGAGGCAGGCATCTCGCGGCGCGACCTGTTGTCGGCGATGCCGCCCGGCGCTGCTCGCAACGCCGTCGATTGCGCCCTCTGGGATCTGGAAGCCAAACAGACGGGCCAAAGCGTCGCGTCTCGACTGGGCATTGCCGATCCGAAACCGCTGACGACAGCCTATACCATTTCGCTCGGCGAACCGGAGGTGATGGCGGCCCAGGCGCGCGAACATGCCGGCCGCGCCCTGCTGAAGGTCAAGGTCGGCACCGGCGACGATGAAAGCCGCATCCGCGCCGTCCGCGCGGCCGCGCCCGAGGCCGCAATCATCCTCGATGCCAATGAAGGCTGGCCGGAATCGGCGCTGGAGCGTCACCTCAACATCGCCGCGGAGGCGGGTGTGGCGCTCGTCGAGCAACCGCTGCCGGCCGGCCGCGACGCCTTGCTTGCCGAGATCCGCCGCCCGCTCCTCGTCTGCGCCGACGAGAGCGTCCACCATACCGGCGATCTCGCAAGCCTTGCCGACCGCTATGACGCGATCAACATCAAGCTCGACAAGTCAGGCGGCCTCACCGAAGCCCTGGCGATGAAGACGGAAGCCGAGCGGATCGGCTTCGCCATCATGATCGGCTGCATGGTCGGCACCTCGCTTGCCATGGCGCCGGCGGTGCTGCTCGCCCAGAATGCCGATTTCGTCGATCTCGACGGCCCGCTGCTGCTCGCCCACGACCGCGAGCCCGGCCTGCGCTACGCCGCTTCCCTGGTTTTTCCGCCCGAAAGCAGCCTCTGGGGCTGAAGGTAATAGGCCGAGATGACGAGGCCGAGGCCACAGAGCGCGACCAGCGCCATGACGTAAAAGCTGACGACGCCGAGTAAGGCGTAGAGATAGCCTGCTGCGATGGTCATCAGCGCCATCGCCATGCCGACATAGAAGAAATAGGCGCCTTGGGCCGAGGATTCCTGTGTCTCCTGCACCGTCGCCACTATCCGCCGCTGCACGCCGGTATGCACGAAGGCGTAGGTAAAGCCGTGGAAGCATTGCAGCAGGAAGAAGCCGGCAAAGCCCGTGTTCATGGGAAACAGGATCCAGCGGCAGACGCTGACGGCGCAGCCGAAGCGGATCAGCGTCCAGGCATTGAAGCGCCGGTTGAGACGCTTCGACAGGAAGAATACCGTCACCTCCGAAGCGACACCGGCACTCCAGAGCAAACCGACCTCAGCGCCGGAAAAGCCCAGCTGATGCCAGTAGATCGACGAGAAAGCGTTGAGCACGGCATGGC
Source organism: Rhizobium sp. M10 (assembly GCF_002531955.1). Classification (NCBI taxonomy): domain Bacteria; kingdom Pseudomonadati; phylum Pseudomonadota; class Alphaproteobacteria; order Hyphomicrobiales; family Rhizobiaceae; genus Rhizobium; species Rhizobium sp. M10. The sequence goes on from NZ_NWTA01000003.1 coordinate 152,405, forward strand.
TTGACTGCTGGATGGCGACGCCGATCAGGAGCAGCAGCAGATGCGGCTCGCGCAGGCCGCTGCCGGTGGCGGCGGGAATGTTGATCGGCTGGCCACGCCGCCGCGTCGGCCCGATGCGCGGACAAAAGATCGCCATCACGACGGTCATGGCAAAGCCGAACACCATCACCGGCAGCACCATCTCGCCGCCCCACCGGCTGATCAGCTGACCGCCGACGAGCGTCGACACGATGAAGGCGATCGAGCCCCAGACGCGCATCGACCCGTAATCGAGCCCCCAGCGGCGCACGCCGGAGATGACGATCGATTCGACGACCGGCAGATAGGGCGCGAAGGTGGCACCCTGCAGCGTATAGACGATCGTCACCGGCCAGAAACTGGTCGTCCAGTAGAGCGCGATCGCCGTCAGCAGCGACAGGCCGCCCGACCAGAGCAGCACGTCGGCGCGTTCCTTCAAGCGGTCGGCGATCATGGCGACGACAGGCGCCACCAGCACGCGGACCACCATCGGTATGGCAAGGATGATGCCGATCTCATGGTCGCTGAAGCTGTGGGTCGCGAGCCAAACGGGGAAAAACGGCAGAACGATGCCGTTGACCAGCAGCGGCGCACAATAGGAAAGCGCGCTGAGCAGCCGGAAGCGCGGCGGCGCTCCCTCACCCGTCGGGGAATGTTGAGCGGGAATCATGGGTGGACCTGAAGGAAACTGGACGTTGTCCTAACACGCCACCCGGAAGGCGACTATTGCGAGAAATAGCCTCCTGAAACGTTTTAAAAAATAAATTGGGCCTGTCGCCTGACGGGAACGGCTAAATTTCTGTTGCGCGGACGCAGATGCGCCAACGCTGGATGAAACAGGCAAAATCAGGCGGCCTGAGGCGCCAGTTCCGCCCCTTCGCGCTCGACCGCCGTCAGCGCCGGCACGGTGCTGGCGAGCGTCCGCCAAGTGATCAATTCGAACGTGCCGTCCTCGTGCTCGGCAACAGCCGTGCAGCTTTCCACCCAGTCGCCGGTATTGATGTAGCGGATGCCGTCCATGTCCTGGATGACCGCGTGGTGGATATGACCGCAGATCACCCCGTCGGCACCGCTCTTGCGCGCCTCTTCGGCGACGACGCGCTCGAATTCGCCGATGAAATTGACGGCATGCTTGACCTGCAGCTTGGCCCAGGCCGAGAAAGACCAGTAGGGCATGCCGAGGCGGCGACGCACGGCCGCCAACAGGATGTTGATGCGGATCGCCGTATCGTAGGCCCAGTCGCCGAGATAGGCGAGCAGGCGGGCATTGCGAACGACGACGTCGAATTCGTCGCCATGCAGGATCAAGTATTTCTTGCCGTCGGCGCCGTCATGCATCATCCGCTCGACAACCTCGATGCCGCCGAAATGCATGCCCGGGAAATCGCGCAGGAATTCGTCGTGATTGCCGGGGATATAGACGACGCGCGTACCCTTACGCGCCTTGCGCAAGAGTTTCTGGACGACGTCGTTGCAGACCTGCGGCCAATACCAGCTGCGCTTCAGCCGCCAGCCGTCGACGATGTCGCCGACGAGAACGATCGTATCCGCCTCGTGGTAGCGCAGGAAATCCAGCAGGAAGTCGGCCTTCGCGGCCTTCGAGCCGAGATGGACATCGGAAATGAAGAGCGTGCGGAAATGTCTGGGTTCCATCATGTCTATCACGAGCTACGGCTCATGCCCCATCTTTCATATAGCCTTCCAAAACCAGACTCGTGTTTCAGGAAGATGACAGACTGGGGAAAAGCCCCGCAAAAGCCGTGCTGGCGGCACGCCCCGCCGCACGCCGCAGCGACGATCTTGCCCTGCCTGTTGTGCGCGTTCATGATGACTGCGATTCCAGATCCGACACTGCGGGATGGCTGATGCGTCTCTTTCTCGTTCGCCACGGCGAATCCCTCGGCAACATCGACGAACGGGCCTACCGCCAATTCGGCGATCACAACGTGCCCCTGACGCAATGGGGCTACCGGCAGGCGCTGGAGGCCGGCGGTGTGATCGCCGCCTATCTGCGGGCGGCGCCGAGTCCCGGTTTCGGCAAGCTGCACATCTGGTACTCGCCATTCCTGAGGACGCGGCAGAGCAAGGACGCCGTGCTCGAAGCCCTGCCGGCAAGCCTCGTCGGCGATATCAGGGAGGATTATTTGCTGCGCGAGCAGGATTTCGGCCTTTTCACCGAAATCTACGACCACGCCGAACGGAAACAGAAGTTTCCCGAGGAATTCGAAAAATGGGCGAGGCTGCGCAGCAATAGCGGCAAATTCTACGCACGGCCGCCGGATGGCGAGAGCCGTGCGGATGTGGCCCAGCGGGTGCGGCTGTTCCTCCAGACGGTCATGCGAGACGCCGAAAATGACGATCACGACGTCGCCATCGTCGGCCACGGCGTCACCAACCGGGCAGTCGAAATGAACTTCCTGCATCGCCCTGTCGAGTGGTTCGAGCGCTCCGACAATCCCGGAAATTCCGATATCACCCTGATCGAGGGCACGCGCGCACAAGGCTACGAATCCATCCTGCTGCACCAAGCCGCCGACCGGCAGCCGGGCCAGGAAGGTCAGTTGCGCGATGCCTATGGCGCCGACGTGACGATGACGCCGAAGCCCGATGGGTAGTGGAACTCGTATCGGGCCCCTTCCAACAATTCGATCAATGAGCACGGCGCTGCTACATCCCCCTTCTCCCCAGCGGGGGTCCGAAGGACGGGTCGAGACCCGCGGCTCGACCCAGGTTGATGCCGGAGGGCAGATGAGGGGGTGAGCGGCAGGGCCTCGAGTGCCCGAGCGCAAGCGAAGGGCAATGAATGCTGTGCCGTGTGGCCCCCTCATCCGACCCTTCGGGCCACCTTCTCCCCGCTGGGGGAGAAGGGAAAGCAAGCGTCAGTCTCGCCCGGCCACAATCCTCCGCCTTCGCGGATAGCCTACGTCGGCGATGTCACCGTCGCCGGCGCCTGCCCGATCGGGGCCTCCTCGTTCGCCGTCGCCGGCCGTTTCGTCCTCAACAGACGCAGCACGTAGACGAAGAAGACGGGAACGAAGAAGATCGCCAGAACCGTTGCCGAAATCATGCCGCCGAGCACGCCGGTGCCGATCGCATTCTGGCTCGCCGCACTTGGGCCGGTGGCGATCGCCAGGGGCACCACGCCCAAGGTAAAGGCGAGCGAGGTCATGATGATCGGCCGGAAGCGGAGACGGGCGCCTTCGATTGCGGCGTCCATCAGCGATTTGCCCTCGGCAAAACCATCCTTGGCGAATTCGACGATCAGGATGGCGTTCTTGGCCGACAGGCCGATGATCGCAATCAGGCCGACCTTGAAATAGATGTCATTGGACATGTCGCGGCTCATCACCGCGAGCACGCAGCCGAGCACGCCGAGCGGCACGACCAGCATCACCGACAGCGGGATGGACCAGCTCTCGTAAAGCCCCGACAGCAGCAGGAAGACGAAGAGGATGCTGAGGCCGAACAGGATCGGCGCCTGGGAGCCCGATTTGATTTCCTCCAGCGACTGGCCGGTCCATTCGAAACCGAAACCGTCGGGAAGTTCGGCTGCCAGCCGCTCCATTTCGGCGATCGCCGCGCCCGATGAATATCCGGGCGCCGGAGCGCCCGAGAGGCGAACAGCCGGATATCCGTTATAGCCGACGATCTGGGCCGGTCCTTTGCGCCATTCGGCGATGGCGAAGGACGACAGTGGCACCATGCCGCCGCTCGCATTGCGCACATTGAGTTTCATCAGGTCTTCAGCCTGAAGCCTGCTCTTGTCCTGCGCCTGAACGATGACGCGTTGCATGCGGCCGGAGTTCGGGAAATCGTTGACATAGCTCGAACCGAGATTGGCGGTGATTGTGTTGTTGATGTCGGCGAAAGCGACGCCGAAGGTATTTGCCTTCTCGCGATCGATGACGAGAACGAGCTGCGCCGAATCCGGCATGCCCTCCGGCCGGACGCCTGCGATCACAGGGTTCTGTGATGCCTTGCCGAGGAGCATTGCCGCCGCCTCGTTAAGCGCTGCCTGGCCCTTTGCGCCACGATCCTGAAGGCGGAAGGTGAAGCCGTTGGTCGTGCCGAAACCTTCGATCGGCGGCGGCGACAGGGCGAAGGATGTGGCATCCTTCAACGCGAACAGCTGCATATTGACCCGGTTGGAAATCTCCTGCACCGAATTGCCGGCGCCGCGTTCGGCCCAATCCTTGAGCGTGACGAAAACCAGGGCGGCATTCGGCCCCTGCCCCGAGAAACTGAAGCCCTGGATCGCGACCACATTCTCAACCGCCGGCTCGGTCTTGAAAATCGCCTCGATGCTTTCGAGCGAGGCCACCGTGCGGTTGCGGCTCGCTTCCGGCGGGCCCTGCACGTCGACGATCAGGAAGCCCTGGTCCTCATCCGGTACGAAGCTGCTCGGAAGGTTGACGAAGAGATAGCCGAGGCCGACGACGAGCGCGACATAGACCGCCATGACCCGCCAGGAGCGCTTGGCCAATCCCTCGACGGTGCGGGCATAACGGCCGGTCAGCCGGTCGAAGTTGCGGTTGAACCAGCCGGCAACGCCCTTCTTCTCGTGATGACCCTTGATCGGCTTCAGGAAGGTGGCGCAGAGCGCCGGCGTCAGCGACAGTGCCAGGAAGGCCGAAAACAGGATCGATACGACCATGGTCAGGCTGAACTGGCGGTAGATGATGCCTGTCGAGCCCGGGAAGAACGCCATCGGCACGAAGACGCAGGTAAGAACCAGCGTGATGCCGAGGATCGCCCCGGTAATCTGCCGCATCGCTTTCTTGGTCGCCTCCTTCGGCGACAGCCCTTCCACCGCCATCAGCCGCTCGACATTCTCGACGACGACGATGGCGTCGTCGACCAGAATGCCGATGGCCAGCACCATCGCGAACATCGTCAGCACGTTGATCGAGAAACCGGCGGCAAACATCACCGCCAGCGTGCCGAGCAGCGCGACGGGCACGACCAGCGTCGGAATGATGGTGTAGCGGAAGCTCTGCAGGAAGACGAGCATGACGATGAAGACGAGCGCGACGGCCTCTGCGAGCGTATGCGCCACCTTCTCGATCGATGCCGAGACGAACGGGCTGGTATCGTAGGGAACGGAATATTCGACGCCCGCCGGGAAGAAGCGTGACAGCTCCTCCATCTTCGCCTTGACCAGATTGGACGTGTTGACGGCATTGCCCGTCGACGACAGCTGGATGGCGATGGCAGCGCTCGGCTGCCCGTTCAGGCGGGTGGAGAAGCTGTAGCTCTCGCTGCCCTCTTCTATCCGCGCAACGTCGCGCAACCGGACATTCGATCCGTCGGCATTGGCGCGCAGCACGATGTCGCCGAACTCCCGGGTGTCGGTCAGCTGCCCCTTGACCAGCACCGTCGCCGTCAGATCCTGCGAGATCGGATTGGGTGCAGCGCCGATCTGACCGGCCGCCACCTGGGCATTCTGCGCCGAGATCGCCGCGCTGATGTCGGATGCGGTGAGGTGCAGGCCGACCATCTTGTCGGGATCGATCCAGATGCGCATCGCCCGCTGCGACGCGAAGAGCTGCGCGCGGCCGACGCCGTCGAGCCGGCGCAGCTCCCCGATGACGTTTCTGTTGAGATAGTCGCCGAGCGCCACCTCGTCGGTCTTCCCGTCGGTCGAGGTCAGCGAGATGAACATGAGGAAGCCCGACGAAGCCTCTTCGACCGTGATGCCCTGATCCCTGACCGTCTGCGGCAGCCGCGGCTCGACGCGGCGGATGGCGTTCTGGACGTCGACGGAAGCCTGGTCGACATCGGTGCCGGCCGCAAAGGTCGCGGTGATCGTCATCGCGCCTGACGTATCCGATGTCGATTCGAAATAGGAAAGCCCCTCGACGCCGTTCAGCTCCTCCTCGATCTGACGGGTGACGCCCTGATAGATGTCCTGCGGTGATGCGCCGGGATAGCTGGTGCTGATGCTGAGCTGCGGTGGAGCGACCTTCGGGTATTGGGCGACCGGCAGGAACGGAAGCGCGATCAGGCCGGCGATAGAGATGAAGATCGCAAAGACCCAGGCAAGGATCGGGCGATCGATAAAGAAGCGTGCCATTGATCTTACTCCGGCTTCGGGGCGTCGCCGGACGCCACCCGGCCATCGCGCAGCTCGTCCGGTGCAACCTTCGCGCCAGGCTGAAGCTTCTGGCCGCCGTCGACGACCAGGCGCTGTCCCGCGGACAAGCCGCTCTCGACCACCCATTCGTTGCCGGAGGATTGACCGAGCATCACGTCGCGCGGCTGGGCGACATCTCCCTCCTCGACGATATAGACCTGCGCCTTGCCGTCAGTCGTACGGATGACGGCGCGCTGAGGGATGACGATCGCATTCTCACGCACGGCCTGCTCGATGCGAACCCTGACATAAAGCCCCGGCAGCAGATCGCCCTTGGGATTGGGGAACTCGCCGCGAAGGGTAACCTGGCCCGTGGTCGTATCGACACTGGCGCTGCGGAAGAGAAGCTTTCCGGCTCCGCCATAGACCGTGCCGTCGTCGAAGACGAGCTTGATGGCGGCCTTGTCAGGCTCCGTCGATGCAAGGCTGCCGTTCTCGACGGCTCTCTTGAGCGCCAGCAACGCGCCCGAGGATTGCGTGAAGTCGGCATAGACGGGGTCGATCTGCTGGATCTGTGCCAGGGCGTCCCCGGCATCGGCCGTTACCAAAGCGCCTTCCGTCACCAGCGCACCGCCGATGATGCCCGTGATCGGCGCGCGGACTTCGGTATAGCCGAGATTGATCTTCGCTTCGTCGAGGGCTGCCTGCGCCAGCGCGACATCGGCATCGGCCTGGGCAAGAGCGACGGCGGCCGCATCATATTCGACACCGCTTGCGACATCGCGATCGCGCAGCGACTTCTGACGCTCCAGCTGCTGGCGGGCATTCAGTTGCGTCGCCCTGGCGCGCTCGAGGCTTGCTTCGGCGCTTGCCACGCGGACCCGGAACAGCGCCGGATCGATCCGGTAAAGCACGTCGCCCTGGTGAACGAGGCTGCCCTGTTCGAACACCCGCTCCTGCAGGATGCCGGAAACCCTGGCCCGCACTTCCGAGACCCGGGTCGCGGCAATGCGCCCGGGCAGCTCGTTGACGACGGGAACCGCACGGGCCTTGAGCGTCAGGACGCTGACGGCGACAGGCGGCATCGCTCCGTCTTCCTGAGCGTGAGCCGCCGGGCCGGCGCCGAAGAAAAGCGCCAGAGACAGCACGTAACGCAATGATTTCCTATGAAGATGCATATCCATTAGCCTTCCGGATGGCCACTGCAGTCCAAAAAACACAGCCCGCCGAAATGACGTTCGGCGGGCCTCCTGAGCCGACAGATAGTCGATATTTTTTTGCTTTGCAAGATACCTACCGGTTGGTATGATAGCTTTATCATGTCACGAGTTCCCATGGAACCGTAAGCCCAGGAGTGCTACTGACAGCTGAAAGCTCTTCCTCACCAAGACGGGTCATGCCTTGATAGATAGCCCCCGCAACAGAAAGAAACAGCCTGACGTCGTCCGGCAGGCGCTTCTCGATTGCGCCACGAAACTGGCGCTCGAGCATGGTCTCGCCGCCGTCAGCCTGCAGGCGGTCGCCAGCGCGGCCGGCGTGACCAAAGGCGGACTGTTTCACCATTTTCCCAACAAGCAGGCTCTCGTGGAGGCGGTCTTCGACGGCATGATGGAAAGCTTCGACCGCGAGATCGATGAGGAACTAGACAAGGACAAGGGTGGACGCGGCACCTTCACCCGCGCCTACGTGCGCACGCTCTTTGCAGACCGCGCTCTCAACAGCAGCCCGTGGTCGGCGCAGACCATGACCGTACTCGCTGATCCCTATTCCAAGAGCCTCTGGTACAAATGGATCCACGATCGGCTCATCAGGCACGCCGCGACCGACGCGGGAAGCCGGCTCGAGATCGTTCGCCTAGCCGCGGACGGCGCGTGGCTTACCCATGTTCTGAGGCCGGACGATCAAGCCGGTTCCGACGACACGGCACTGATGCAGGAATTGATTGATCTCACCGAGGAATGACCGACCATCGCAATGTCACCAGTCAAGGACATGAAACGCCGCGCATCGGACCCGACGCGCGGCTAGGACTTCAACCTTTTGCTATTACCCGATCCCGTCAGGCAGCCCGGACAGCCGCCATCGGCTTCACGTTCTGGTTCATGCGGAACAGATTGTTCGGATCGTAGCGCAGCTTGATTTCAGCGAGACGCCCATAATTGGCGCCATAAGCCATCTCGACCCGATCCGTCTCATCCTCCGGCATGAAGTTGATATAGGCGGTACCCACAGCATGCGGCTTGGTTGCCTCGAAGAGTTCACGCGCCCAGCCGATGCAGCTTGCATCCATCCCCGCTTCCCGCCAGCGCGCGTGCACGTTCATGACGAAATGCGAACTGCGCTGCGGAAATGCGGTGGCTTCGGTGGGAATACGCCCGGCGGCACCGCCGACATGGCCGATGAATATTTCGCATTCCGGCCCCGGCAGCTTGCGCACAGCGTTGAGCAGCACGTCGATCGCCGCATCCGAGAGGGAGGCGAAATCCTGGGTCTTCCAGTAATTACGCGCGCCAGGTGTCAGCAGCGGATCGAATGCCTGCTGCCAGCCGGTGAACGGCACCGGACCGACGACATCGGCAATCGGTTTTCCGATCGCCCGCAATCTGGCCGTCGCCTTTTCCCCCGCCGCAATATCTCCGCAATAGCACATGGCGAGCACCACGATCTCCTTGCCGTGCCATTCGGCCGGCAGGAACGGCAGCGGCGGCGCCTGGCGCATCACCACCCAGCAGGTCAGTTCATCGGGTGCCTCGTCCAGCGCCTGCCGATATTCCTGCAGCACCTTCTCCGCATCGGCGAAAGGATGCACGACCAGTCCGGCGAGTACTTCGGAATGGAGCGGGTTGAGCTGGAATTCGAATGAGGTGACGACGCCGAAATTGCCGCCGCCGCCCCGCAGCGCCCAGAACAGATCCGGTCTTTCCGTCTCGCTCGCCCTCACCAGCTCACCATCGGCGGTCACCACGTCGACCGAAACCAGATTGTCGGTCGTCAGTCCGAATTTACGGGTGAGCCAGCCGAAACCGCCGCCGAGCGTCAGGCCGGCGATGCCGGTCGTCGAATTGATGCCGGTCGGCAGCACCAGGCCGAAGGCCAGCGTTTCCTTATCGATGTCGCCAAGCGTTGCGCCCGGCTCAATCCTCACGCGGCGCGTTTCGGGATCGACCCGCACCGACTTCATCGGCGACAGATCGATGACGACACCGCCTTCGCAGACGGCGTTTCCGGCAATGCCGTGCCCACCGCCACGCACCGAAACGAGCAGACTGTTGTCGCGCGCAAACCGCACCGCGCGTACGACGTCGGCCGCACCAGCGCAGCGCGCGATGAGGCCTGGCCGGCGGTCGATCATCGCATTCCAGATCGCCCGAGCCTCGTTGTAATCCGTATCCTTGCTGGTCAGAAGATTGCCGCGAAATCCAGCGGCAAAAGCATCCATGGCCACGTCATTGACCATCGTCTGCCCGCTTTGCAGGGTCGTCAGGTTCAAATTGTCCATGATTTCCTCCCTGCGACCGGCGCCCCGCACCGTCGCAGGCGGCATTTTGCGCTTGCTGCCGTCGCCAGACAAGTTTCCCCAAAAGGGTTAGCTAGTGCTGCCGCCATCACGGTCGGCCGCGAAAAAAGAACGAATTGGCCGTGCGGTGGGATACCCCCTCGACGAAAACTTCTCCCATCCCCCATTTCCATACTGTCGCCCGTATCCGATTGATGTATGGAGGGAACTCCAGAAAAAGACGTGCACGGAGGCGGCAATGGATCACCCGGATAAATCCAAGACGGACAAGAACCTGACGAGCGGCGATCTCGACGAGCAGGCGCTCTTCTTCCACCGCTACCCCCGCCCCGGCAAGCTGGAGATCCAGGCGACCAAGCCGCTCGGCAACCAGCGCGATCTGGCGCTCGCCTATTCGCCGGGCGTTGCCGCCCCTTGCCTTGCCATCCGCGACAATCCTGAAATGGCGGCTGAATATACGTCGCGTGCCAATCTCGTCGCCGTCATCTCCAACGGCACCGCCGTGCTCGGCCTCGGCAATATCGGCCCGCTGGCTTCCAAGCCGGTCATGGAGGGCAAAGCCGTGCTCTTCAAGAAATTCGCCGGCATCGACGTCTTCGACATCGAGATCGACGCGGCAAGCGTCGACCAGATGGTCTCGACCGTCAGCTCGCTGGAGCCGACCTTCGGCGGCATCAATCTCGAGGACATCAAGGCGCCGGAATGCTTCGAGGTCGAGCGGCGCCTGCGCGAGAAGATGAAGATCCCGGTCTTCCATGACGACCAGCACGGCACGGCAATCATCGTCGCCGCCGCGATCCTGAACGGGCTCGAACTTGCCGGCAAGGCGATCGAGAACGTCAAGATCGTCGCATCCGGCGCGGGTGCCGCCGCTCTTGCCTGCTTGAACCTGCTGGTAACCCTCGGGGCAAAACGCGAAAACATCTGGGTCCATGACCTCGAAGGCCTCGTCTATGAGGGCCGCACCGAGTTGATGGATGAGTGGAAGGCCGTCTACGCCCAGAAGAGCGACACGCGTACACTGGCTGAAAACATCGGCGGCGCCGATGTGTTTCTCGGGCTGTCGGCCGCCGGCGTGCTGAAGCCGGAGCTGCTGGCGCAGATGGCCGACAAGCCGCTGATCATGGCGCTCGCCAATCCGACGCCGGAGATCATGCCGGATCTCGCCCGCGCCGCCCGTCCGGATGCGATGATCTGCACCGGCCGCTCGGATTTCGCCAATCAGGTCAACAACGTCCTCTGCTTCCCCTATATCTTCCGCGGCGCGCTCGATTGCGGCGCCGAGACGATCAACGAGGAAATGAAGATGGCGGCCGTGCGTGCCATCGCAGCACTCGCCCGCGAAGAGCCGTCCGATGTCGCCGCCCGCGCCTATTCCGGCGAGACCCCGGTCTTCGGCCCGGATTACCTGATCCCCTCGCCCTTCGATCCGCGCCTCATCCTGCGCATCGCGCCGGCCGTCGCCAAAGCCGCCGAACAGAGCGGCGTCGCGCGCCGTCCGATCCAGGATTTCGACGCCTATTTCGATCAGCTGAACCGCTTCGTCTTCCGCTCCGGCTTCGTCATGAAGCCGATCTTCACCGCGGCCAAGGCCGCCGAGCGCAAGCGTGTCATCTTCTCCGAAGGCGAAGACGAACGCGTGCTGCGCGCCGCCCAGGTGCTGCTTGAGGAAGGCCTGGCCAAACCGATTCTCATCGGCCGTCCGCAGGTCATCGAAACCCGGCTCAAGCGCTACGGCCTGCGCATTCGCCCGCTGCAGGATTTCGAGGTCATCAATCCGGAAGACGACCCGCGCTTCCGCGAGTATGTCGATCTCTATTTCTCGCTCGTCGGCCGCCGCGGCGTCATCCCGGAAGCCGCCCGCACCATCGTGCGCACCAACACGACAGTCATCGGCGCGCTGGCGCTGAGGCGCGGCGAAGCCGATGCGCTGATCTGCGGCCTCGAAGGCCGCTATGAAAAGCATCTGCGCGATGTGCGCCAGATCATCGGCAAGCGCAAGGACGTGCGTGATTTCTCCGCGCTCAGCCTGATGATCTCGCAGCGTGGCGCCACCTTCTTCACCGACACCTACGTCACCTTCAATCCGAGCGCCGAAGAGATCGCCGAGTCGACGGTGCTGGCGGCCGAGGAAATCCGCCGTTTCGGCATCACCCCGCGCGCTGCCCTCGTCTCGCATTCCAACTTCGGCTCGCGCGAATCCGAAAGCGCCACCAAGATGCGCAACGCCCTGCAGCTCGTCCGCGACGCCGCCCCCGATCTCGAGGTCGATGGCGAAATGCACGGTGAAAGCGCCATCACCGAAGCCCTGCGCAAGCGCGTCATGCCGCACACGACCCTGCACGACGAGGCGAACCTGCTGGTCTTCCCGAACCTCGACGCCGCCAACATCACGCTCGGCGTGGTCAAATCGATGACGGATGGACTGCATGTCGGCCCGATCCTGCTCGGCGCCGCCATGCCCGCCCATATCCTCGCTCCCTCGGTCACCTCGCGTGGCGTCGTCAACATGGCGGCATTGGCCGTCGTCGAGGCATCGCAGCCGGCATAAGCCGGCTGCTCGCAACCCGGCGAGAAATATCAGACAGCCCGGATCAACAGGCGCCCTTTATCCGCGAGCGCATCGGCACGTTCGTTGCCGGCAATGCCAGAATGGCCTTTGCACCAGGTAACGGTCATCAGGGCGTTCTGCGATAGTTGAAGATCGACTGCCTTCCACAGTTCCGCATTGTCGATCGTTCGCCTTCGAGCGTTTCCATTCGGGCTGCTTTTCTTCCAGCCGTTGTTCTTCCAGATATGTCGCCGGCTGTTGCAGCCTTTGACGGCATAGACGGAATCCGACCAGATGGTCGCAGCTTCGCCGGCTGCTTCGCTATTGATCCAGATTGCAGCCTTCAGGACGGCGGTCAATTCCATCGAATTATTGGCCGACTCCTGGACGCCACCGCATCCGGAGGCGATTTCCACCGCATCGCGATAGGCCACAAATGCCCAGCCGCCGTGCTGGGAACCGGGTTCGTAACAACCGTCCACGAAGATGTGAAGGCCGTGTTGAGCTTCGCGCATCCCGCCGGTTGTTGCAGGCGAGCGGAGTTCGCTGAAGATGCCTATCATTCTCGCCCCGCCCTCGCCTTTGCTGCGCCCGCCGCGCGAATAGCGACGGTCTGCGCGCCGCTTGACGCGGAATGCACCCCGTCGATTGTGCCGACCATTGACGATAGTAGCGGCAGTAGTGCCTATTGCCGAGGGGGAACTATGGGGCAGCGTCGATCATGGACAATCCGTTGAGCAATTGCGGTGAGCGCGATCGAAACGTAACCGTTCGTCGTATTCTCAAGGTCAATCATGCTGGCGAATTCGGCGCAATTCGCATCTATGGCGCACAGATCTGGATGGCCCGTAGGCTGTTTCCCGACATCATTCCCGCACTCCGCGAAATGCGAGACGACGAGATCAAGCATTGCCGCCTGTTTCGCGACGCAATGCCGTCCAGGAAGGCCAGGCCATGCCGCGTCATGGCATTCTGGAGCCTCGGCGGTTACCTGCTCGGTTTCCTGACAGCCCTCGGTGGACGTAACATGGTCTGGATCTGTACCGAGGCGGTCGAAAGCACCGTTCACCGTCACCTTGAGGATCAATTGGCTTTTCTGGAGGCCGGTGACCCCGAGCTTCATGGCCTTATCGCCTCCATTCAAGAGGAAGAATTGGCTCATCTCAGGGAGGCCGAGAAAAACCAGACAGCACGCGGAATGAGCCACACACTGCTCCTGCCCGTCGTCGCCGCACTCACCGATCTGATGATCTGGCTCTCGACATGGGGAGACTCAAGCTGGATGCGTGCCGAAATGGCCCGCTCGAAGCAGAGCTGACAGTCCGCGACCGGATCTGTCCGCGAGCGACTTCAGGCGCGACGCGGTCCATCCGGGGAATCGCCGGCCTCTGCTGGATAAGATCACGAAAATACGCTAAGAATTTCTCTGAGCTTATTAAGAGAAACACGCTAAGAGGAAACGCGCGGCGAAGTGACGTCGCATTCGACCCATCGACCGTTTTGCTCATTCCGGGACGACGCCGTGAAACGCCGAAACCTGTCTCTTGCGCTTCTCCTTGCCTTCGCGACGCCCGTCACCGCGCAGACGAGCGCCATCTGCGACGACCTGCGCGGCCGCCTCGCCGACCTGCCGCGATCGATCGGCAACGGTAATGGTCCGGAAGCGCGCCAGTTTGCCAGTGCCATAGCCGAGCAGAACCTCGAGCTGCGCAAGGTCCGCAACGACCTGCGCAGCTACGGCTGCACCTCGGGCAGCATGGTGGTGATCGGCGGCGAGAATGCCGATTATTGTGATGAGCTCTCGCAGGCTGAAGCCCGGATGATCGACAATATCCGGTATCTCCAGGATCGCCGCGCCGAACTGCGCGGTCAGGGCGGCGGTGATGACGGCGGGCGCCGCGAACTGATGGCTGCTCTTGAGCGCAATGATTGCAACAGCGAGAATTTCTACGCCCCGTCCGAGCGCAGCGCCAACGACCCTGCCCCGAGCATCGAGGAACAGGCGATGCGCGCCGACACCTTCATTCCGCTCGGCGGCGGTGAAGAGTTCGACCCGCGTTACGGCCTGCCGAGGACCGAGATGCTTTCGCCGGTCAGCACCATCTGCGTGCGCAGCTGCGACGGCGGCTTCTTCCCGATCAGTTCGAACACCACCTCGGTCGATTTCGGCCGCGATGCTGAGACCTGCGCCAAGATGTGTCCCGGCATCGAGACCGAGCTTTTCTATCGAGACGTGAGGAGCACCGAAGCCTCGAACATGATTTCGGTGGCAACCGGCACGCCCTACAGCGCCATGCAGAACGCCTTCGCCTACAAGAACCGCGCGCCCGGCGAGAAAAATGCCTGCGCCTGCAATCTCGCCGCCTATTACGAAGAGATGCGCGACAAGCAGGCCCTGAGCGAACCGCCGCAGCAGGGATCGATCACCACGATCCGCACCAATCCGCCGGCGAAAGATACCGCGGCTGCGCCAACGGCACCCCAGCCGTCCGTCCCGGAGCGTCCCTATGACCCTGCGCAAAACAAGGTCCGGCAGGTCGGACCGCAGTTTCTGGCGGGCGACCAGGGTTCGATCGATCTCGCCAACCCGGCAACACCGGGCCCGCAGCCGCAACAGCAGTGACCGCTACGGCTCGCTCCGTCCCCAGCCATCGTGGAAGACGAGCTCCTCGAGCGGCAGCCGCTGCCGCCAGCCTTTGACGGAGAGCTCCGGCTCGTCGTAAAGCCGGTCGACGAAGCCGGCGCAGAGCCAGGCGACCACCTCGATATGATCGGGTATGCCGAGAATGGTTTTCAGCTCGCCTTCGCGAAAGATGCTGACCCAGCCAATGCCGATTCCTTCGGCGCGCGCCGCGAGCCAGAGGTTCTGGATGGCGCAGACCGTCGAATAGGAATCCATCCGTGGATTGTGCGTGCGGCCCAGAACGACGCTGCCGCTGCGCGTGGGGTCGCAGGTCACGCATATGCCGAGCGGCGCCTCGACGATGCCTTCGAGCTTGAGGGAGCGGTACGCCTGCCGCCGTTCGCCGTCGAACATCAGTGCCGCCTCCTCGTTGGCCTTCGCAAAAGCGTCCCGGACGCGTGCTCGCACGGCTTCGCTTTTCACCAGGATGAAGTTCCACGGCTGCATGAAGCCGACGGAGGGAGCGTGATGGGCGGCGCTCAGAAGCCGCGCCACGACGTCATCCGGCAACGGATCGGGCAGGAACTGGCTGCGAACATCGCGTCGCGTCATGATCGCGTGATACACGGCCTCGCGTTCGGCGAGAGAAAAACCGGACGCCGCTGAAACGGCATCCTCATCAAAGGGTCGCATCGTCAAATCCCCAACAACGCAACCGCCCGCCGTCCGCGCGGGTTGGGTCTATCTTGCCAGGCCGGTCTTCTGACTTGGCGTCATCCGCCTGCCGCAGCCTTCCCGGCAAAAGCCAGTGGCGTGATGAAGCGGCGGGCGTCAGCCTTACAGCGTTGGGCACGTTCCGGCCTTGCACCGGATTCCCGATTCTCCCGCCTGAAGAGCGGGCACCTGACGAAGCATCTATTTCAGGAAAGCGACGCGGCAGCAAGCACCGGCCGACCGTGCGAGAGCGAAACAACCTGCGTGTGCCCTCGATCCCATTCTACTTTATGATTTATTCACACATCAAATACACACTGTTTTCGCGCGTTTTGGGTTGCAGCTCGGACATGGGCATGATCGCTCTTGATGTAACCGTCAGCGTGGATGCCCGTGTTGATATGCCGGTCGCAAATATCCGACCGAGCCGCAATTCCAGGCCCCGCGGATGTTCCATTTCTTGAAGACGATGCCTCTGACAGCCAAGCTGGCGGCGATTATCGTTGCCGTCAATCTTTGCGGCATATCCGCCTTGGCCACCTATACGTGGATGTATGAAACCCGCGCCCTGATCGACGGCGCCAAGGCAAACTGGTCGAAGGATGTGGAGCAGTTTGCATCTCTGGCCGCAGGCGGCGTGAAATGGGGCAAGGCGAATGCGGTTCGCGAGGCCTATTCGCTCTACCGCGACGATCCCTCGCTCGATCTCGTGCAGTTTGCCGCATTCAACGCCGAGCCCGCTGCCGTCGATACGTGGACACGCGACGGCATTGCCGGTCTGCCCGCGCCAGCCGATCTGGCGAAGCGCCTCGGTGCGAAGCCCGATAAAACGACAATCGACGATAGCGGCATATCCGCCGGTTTGGTCACGATTATCGCACCGCTGCCGGTGGACAAATCAGGCAAGACAACCGGCTACATCGTCACCAACTGGTCTGTCGAAAAGATCGCTTCCGCGGTCAAGCAGAAGGTTCTGGTTTCGCTGCTCACGCAGTCCGTCATCACCGCCCTCGCCGTCATCGCCTTTCTTCTCGCCATGCGCAGCCTCGTTGGCCGCCCCCTCAGAATCCTCAGCGAACGCATCGGGGCGCTGCAGCAAGGCGATCTGGCCTCCCCCGTCACCTATAAGGAGAATGGCGATGAAATCGGCTTTCTCGCGCGGGCGCTGGAGGTCTTCCGTCACGAGGCGATCGCGAAGGTCGAAAGAGAGCAGGCCGCTGCCGAGCAGAGCGCCTCGTTCGACGCCGAACGGGCACGCAACGCATCATTGACGGAAGAAGCCAGCAACCGGCAGCGGCTAGTGATGACCACCCTAGCCAATGCATTGGAAAAGCTCGCCGCCGGCGACTTCTCGGTCCAGCTTGCCGATCTCGGTCCCGAATTCGATAAGTTGCGGCAGGATTTCAACAACATGGTCCAGGCCGTTGCGGCCGCGCTGACGGAGATCAAGATCGCCTCTGTCGCGGTTGAAGGCGGATCGAGCGAACTGGCCTCCTCCGCAGATCAGCTCGCCAAGCGGACCGAGCAGCAGGCGGCAGCACTCGAGCAGACCGCCGCTGCACTGGATGAAGTGACCACGACGGTCAAGACATCATCGCAGCGCGCTGAAAAAGCCGGAGAATTGGTCGAAGAGACGAAGCGCAGCGCCCACGTATCGGCGACAGTCGTGCGCGACGCAATCGGAGCGATGGACAGAATCCAAACCTCCTCCAGCCAGATCGGCCGCATTATCGGCGTCATCGATGAGATTGCATTCCAGACGAATCTGCTGGCGCTGAATGCCGGCGTCGAGGCGGCGCGCGCCGGCGAGGCCGGCAAAGGTTTCGCGGTTGTCGCCCAGGAGGTTCGTGAACTCGCGCAGCGGTCGGCGAATGCGGCAAAGGAAATCAAGAACTTGATCAATGTGTCGGGCCAGGAGGTTGCCGCCGGCGTCGGACTGGTGAACGAGACCGGCGATGCCCTTCTGAAGATCGAGGAACAGATCAACCGCATCAGCGACAGCATCGCTTCCATTGTTCAGTCCTATCGCGAACAGGCGACGGGATTGCAGGAAATCAATGGAGCGATCAACCAGATGGATCACGCGACCCAGCAGAATGCGGCGATGGTTGAGGAAACCAATGCCGCCTGCCAGGAACTGCTCTCGCAAGGCCGCCAGCTGCAGGATTCGGCCGGCAGGTTCGTCGTCGCTGCGTCTGCGGCAAGCCAGGCCAGGCCCGTTTCCCCAAGTGCTCGTCACTCTCGCCCCGAGCCGAGAGCCGTCGCGCCGCGGCATGCAGGAAATACCGCCGTCGCCACCGCTCCCGGCGCCTGGGAGGAATTCTGACGTCATCCGCGCCGACAAGCTTTATTTCTCAACAACTGAATCACAGGAAGGGAACAGTTATGAAAAGAGTTGTGACCGCATTGCTTTTCGCCTCTGCCGCATTCACCGTGCCCATGGGCGTATCCATGGCCGAGGATGCCAAGCTTGCTCCGATCGCCGATTACGTGAAGAGCGACGTCAAGCCCTGGCTCAACGATCCCGCCATCATCGAGGCTATCAAGGCGCAGGACGCTGCGAATGCCAAGCTGAGCGAAGCCGACATCGACGCCCTCGATAAGAAATGGCGCGCCGAAGTCGATGGCTCCGATCACGCGATGATCGACGGCGTTCTTGGCAATGCGCTGTCGAAATTCCTTCAGGAAAAGAAGGAGTCCTCAGGCGGCAAGATTACCGAGATCTTCGTCATGGATGCAAAGGGGCTGAATGTCGGTCAGAGCGACGTCACCTCCGACTACTGGCAGGGCGACGAGGCGAAATTCCAGAAGTCCTTCGGGGCCGGCAAGGATGCCATTTTCGTCGACGAGATCGAAAAGGACGAGTCGACCCAGACATTGCAGTCGCAGGCAAGCGTCACCATTTCCGACGATGCGGGAACGCCGATCGGCGCCATCACGATCGGCGTCAACGTCGACGCCCTGTGATCGCAGAAGCGGCCTTCATTTTGCGGCAATTTGGACTTGTCGCCCAGAAGCTGCGTGCTTCGGGCGACATATTTTAAGCCCGTCTCCCGCAGAAGCGATGGCCGCCCTCCGGGATGTCCGATTTCAGGCAGAAAATTCTGCGTGACAACAGACAGCCGCGACGCTACATACGCCTGATGTCGACGACTTCAATCCACGCCTCGCGATTTTATTGGTACCGCTGCTCCCAGCGGATGCGGGTCCATGCGTAACTGAAGTCGACGCGACGACAACCCGAACAGCCGCTAGTCTACCTGGCGGCTTTTTTGTTTCCGCACGGTATGACCAAACAGGAGCCACACCGTGTCCGATACCATCGACGATCTGCGTATCCTCGAGATCACCCCGCTGACCAAACCCGCAGATATCATCGCGGAAATCCCCCGAACCGCTGCTGTCAGCGAGACGGTGACCAGCAACCGTCATGCAATCCATAAGATTCTCGAGGGAGACGACGACCGCCTGATCGTCGTCATCGGTCCCTGCTCCATCCACGATCCTGCTGCGGCGCGCGAATATGCCGAGCGGTTGGTGCAACAGCGGCAGCGCTTCTCCGGTGATCTCGAAATCGTCATGCGCGTCTATTTCGAAAAGCCCCGCACCACCGTCGGCTGGAAGGGTCTGATGAACGACCCGCATCTCGACGGCAGCTACCGTATCGAGGA
This sequence comes from Rhizobium sp. M10, assembly GCF_002531955.1. Taxonomy (NCBI): domain Bacteria; kingdom Pseudomonadati; phylum Pseudomonadota; class Alphaproteobacteria; order Hyphomicrobiales; family Rhizobiaceae; genus Rhizobium; species Rhizobium sp. M10. The sequence continues at coordinate 171,572 of NZ_NWTA01000003.1, forward strand.
AGGGCTGCGGATTGCCCGGCGCCTGCTGCTCGACGTCAATGCGATGGGCCTGCCCGCCGGCGTCGAATTCCTCGAGACGATCACGCCGCAATACATTGCCGACCTCGTCAGCTGGGGGGCGATCGGCGCGCGCACGACCGAAAGCCAGATCCATCGCCAGCTCGCCTCCGGCCTCTCCTGCCCGATCGGCTTCAAGAACGGCACGGATGGCGGCGCACGCGTCGCGCTCGATGCCATTCTCGCCGCCTCGCAGCCGCATCACTTCCCCGCCGTCACCAAGGACGGGCAGGCTGCCGTCGCCTCAACAAAGGGCAACGAGGACTGCCACATCATCCTGCGCGGCGGCAAACAGCCGAACTATGAAGCGGCCGATGTCGAATCTGTGGTCGGCGAAGCCGTCAAGCTTGGCGTGACCCCGCGCATCCTGATCGATGCCAGCCATGCCAACAGCAGCAAGGATCCGATGAACCAGCCGCGCGTCGTCAAATCCGTGGCCTCGCAGATCGCCGCCGGCAATCGCCACATCAAGGGCATGATGATCGAGAGCAATCTCGTCGCCGGCCGCCAGGACCTCGTTCCCGGCAAACCGCTGGTCTACGGCCAGTCGATCACCGACGGCTGCATCGACTGGGACATGTCGGTCGCCGTACTGGAAGACTTGGCGAAATCCGCCCGCGAGCGGCGCAAGGCAGCCGTCGCAGCCTGATAGACAGCATCAAGCGCGGCGGGCAGACACCCGCCGCCCAACAGGGCGGTGGGAGCCAACCCGGTTATCTCACGGGTACGCCTACCGGATACGGCTTCATAACTCACGCCCGGATGATCCATCCAAGTTCCGATTTGAAAACTCGTACGAGCAACGTGGGGTTACTAACCCACCGCCCCGCCATCATGGGTGGAGCCCGGGCCGGATCACCAGCACGTGGAATACGAGCAGATTTAATAGCGCAGCCGTGGATCCATTGAATCGGGCTCGTGTTCAGTCGCGACCCTGTAATAGGTACGCATATCGTCGCGCTCTTTTTCGTAAGTCCACTTCAAGCCCCATCTGCATTCGTCCGTCATGCACTCGCGGCTCTTCGATTCGAACATATCGAGTTGAAATGCCTCCCCATTGATTTCGCCGGTAATCGAGCCGGTTTTCCCCTTATCCTTCGATATGAGTTCAAACACCCCTGCTCGACCATCCAGACAGTAGATCTTCCCGCGATAGATTCGCTCGCCGGTCTCCAGCTTCCAGAAATTTGTCTTCACCTGCGATACGCTGTAGCGCCCCTTGCATTGCTGCCTTTCGGCCGAGCCGATCTCAATCGTTCCCCCCATCTCCTCACTCTCGTTCCTCGCAGTCACCTTTCCGAGCACCGGAGTACCCGTTGCGAGGTAGCTTCCCTCGACACCACGGACAAAAATATATGAACATCCTGCAAGCGCGAAACCCATTGCCACTACGGAGCCGGCGATCGTGAAACCACGCAGCGTCCACGCACATCTCAAGAGAGCCAGCAAGTCTATACCTCCAGGTTCATCTTCATGTTTGCGGATGCCAAAAGAGCGAGCAGGAGCAGTGGGCGACCAGTCGTTACCAGCCAGAAGCACTGATATTCAGGTCACAATATTTCCCCACAACGAGGAAGATGAATAAATGCCACAGCTCATCTTGAAATAGAATACCCCGTCCGCTTCGGCGAGGTGCACGGAACTGGAGGCAGCTGCTGCAATCAAACCTTGGCAGTCCCCTAATCAACCACCCCTCAAAAGCGTGCGCATCAGCAATTCGAAGATGAGGCTTGGCGCGACGTTGTCACGCGCACTTTGACGTGCAATCCTGCCGAATAAGCTTTTAGATAGGGGGCGCATGCCTAGAAACTCTTCCATCTCCACCTTGGTGGAGAGTAGCGATTGCGTTGATCGTGGTTCCCTTAATCGCGTCCTTCGCATACGCTCTTTACAGCCCGCTGTATCAGGGCCTGCCGGATATGACCGAGCGCGTTATCCGAACAACTCAGGCCGTCGCGCTCATTGGTGCGTATCCGCCAACTGCTGTGTTGGGGATTCCATTGCTATTCTATTTCAGGCGACGTGTAGGGCCGTCCCTTGCAAATTGCGCGATGGTTGGGGCCTTTGTTGCGACGTTCCCCTGGATGTGCCTAGTTGCATTTTTCGGCCCTGACGAAGCTTATACTGGTGACCACATCACTTACCAAAACGGCATGATGACATGGTGGGGATTGCTGGAGACCCTCAAATTCCTCGCAGTGACAGCTGTATTCGGCTTTGCTGCTGGTGGACTGTTCTGGCTAATGGCCGCCGCTGGCGTTAAAAGACAGCCCGTTTCTGAAACGGTTCCCAGCAAGGTGTTCGAGTAGGCGGTCTCTCGATATCATCAGATGCCCACCACACGATCACAAAATGGCGGTGCGTCGCTCTCAAGAGTTCACCGGGAAATACCGCACATAGGCAAACTCGTCACCATCTGGTGACCAGCAGGGCACGTTGATCGTGCCCTGCCCACCGAACAGCTCGAACAACGTCTTCAGATTGCCGCCATCCATGTCCATCAGCCGCAGCCGCACATCGAGATCGCGCGGATGGTCGAAAACCGAGGGGTCGTAGGACAGGATCAGCACCTTGTCGTTCCTGGGCGACGGATGGGCGAACCAGTTGCCCTGATTGTCCGACGTCACCTGCTCCAGCCCGCTGCCATCGGGATGGATGCGCCAGATCTGCATCAGCCCGGTACGGCTGGAATTGAAATAGATCCATTGCCCGTCAGCGGAATAATCCGGCCCGTCGTTACGGCCCTCGCCATGCGTCAGCCGTGTTTCGACACCGCCGTCGACCGAGATCGTGTAGATGTCGAAGAGATCATCGCGGATGCCGCAATAGGCGAGCTGGCGCCCATCCGGCGACCAGCCGTGCCAATAGGAGGGCTGATTTTCCGTAACGAGCCGCGGCGTGCCGCCTTCGATCGGCAGGATATAGATCGCCGACTTGCCGAACTCGGTCTTGTCGGAAATGACGATCTCGGTGCCGTCAGGCGAGATGCCGTGATCATTGTTGCAGTTGACGGCAAAGCCGGTATCGACCTGAACAACCTCGCCGCCATCGAGCGGCAGCCGATAGAGCAGCCCGTCGCCATTCAACAGGAGATAGGAGCCGTCGGGAGCAAAATTCGGCGCTTCCACCAGCCGATCCGTCTGCCACACCTCACGTGCCCTGCCCGTCCTGACATTGTAGATCTCGACCGAGCTGCGCATCGATGTTCCTCCTGACATCTCGATCGCCTCGGCGATCTCGATTGTGCTAGCGATCTCGATCGCTTCAGCGATCCCGGAACCGGTTGGTGATGGGATAACGCCGGTCGCGCCCGAAATTCTTCTTGGTGATCTTCACGCCCGGCGCCGACTGCCGGCGCTTGTATTCGGCGAGATAGAGCAAGTGCTCGACGCGGTGAACGGTGGCGACGTCATGGCCGTGCGCGACGATCTCTTCGACCGCCATCTCCTTCTCGACCAGGCATTCTAGAATATCGTCGAGAACAGGATAGGGCGGCAGCGAATCCTGGTCCTTCTGGTCGGGGCGCAGTTCTGCCGAGGGCGCCTTGTCGATGATATTCAGCGGGATCACCTCGCCCGACGGCCCCAGCGCAGTCGGCGGCACGTTTTCGTTGCGCCAGCGGGCCAGCGCATAGACCTGCATCTTGTAGAGGTCCTTGATCGGGTTGAAGCCGCCATTCATGTCGCCATAGAGCGTGGCGTAACCGACCGACATTTCCGACTTGTTGCCCGTCGTCACTACCATCGCGCCGAACTTGTTGGAGATCGCCATCAGGATGACGCCGCGCGCGCGGCTCTGCAGGTTCTCCTCGGTGATGCCGCTCTCCGTACCCTCGAAGAGATCGGAAAGCGCGCTGCTGAAGCCCGTCACCGGCTGCTCGATCGGCACGATGTCGTAGCGGCAGCCGAGCGCCTTGGCGCAATCGGACGCGTCCTTCAGCGAATCCTCCGAGGTATAGCGGTAGGGCAGCATGACGGTGCGCACCCGCTCCTCGCCGAGCGCATCGACGGCGATGGCCGCGCAGATTGCCGAGTCGATGCCGCCGGAAAGGCCGAGTACGACCGTCTTGAAGCCGTTCTTGTTGACATAATCGCGAAAGCCGAGCAGGCAGGCGCGGTAATCAGCCTCCTCACCCTCGGGGATACGCGCCATCGGCCCTTCGGCGCAGTGCCAGCCGCTTTCGCCGCGCTTCCACGTCGTCACCGCAAGCGCCGTCTCGAACTCGCTCATCTGGAAGGCAAGCGACTTGTCGGCATTGAATGCGAAACTCGCGCCGTCGAAGACGAGCTCGTCCTGGCCGCCGAGCTGGGCGGCATAGATCAGCGGCAGACCGGTCTCGATCACCTGCTTCAGCACCACCTGATGACGGATATCGACCTTGCCGCGGTAGTAGGGAGACCCATTCGGCGACAGCAGGATTTCCGCGCCGCTTTCGGCCAGCGTCTCGCAGACGCCGAGCTCGCCCCAGATATCCTCGCAGATCGGAATACCGAGCCTCACTCCGCGGAAATTGACCGGCCCGGGCATGGCGCCCTGATGGAAGACGCGCTTCTCGTCGAACTCACCGTAATTCGGTAGGTCGACCTTGTCGCGCACCGCGATGACTTTGCCGCCGTCGAGCACGGCGACGGAATTATAACGCCCGTTCTCGTCCTGCCGGGGAAAACCGATGATGACGCCCGGCCCGCCATCGGCAGTATCGGCGGCCAGGCTCTCGACCGCCTTCCAGCAGGCGCGGATGAAGGCCGGCTTCAGCACCAGATCCTCCGGCGGATAGCCGGAGATGAAAAGCTCGGTCAGGACGAGCAGATGCGCGCCCTCCCGGGCGGCATCGGCGCGCGCTTCGCGGGCCTTGACGAGATTGCCGGCGACGTCGCCGACCGTCGGGTTGAGCTGGCCGACGGCAATGCGGAAGATATCAGAGAGAGCGTTTTCCTGTGTCATGTCATTTATTTAGCTTGCAGCATCCGCAACGGCAACATGTTCGCGACGAAAGCTGCATCCTGCGGTGACGAAATTTTCATGACCGGACGCGCCGCGGCCTCGCGGCATAGACACTCATTGCAATTTGCCGGAGGAGCGGAATACTGCGCCAAAAGGCGACTGCATCGATAACGGACACCGGAAACAGGCCATGTCTAATATTTCGAACTTCATGCACCATCATTTCGACAAGCCGGCCGATGAACTCGGCGACATCGAAAAACGCGTGCTGGCGAAGACCCATGAGCGCAAGGTCATCTCGACCGACGTCAATGCCGCCTTCTCCGCCGAAGCTTCGTTCGGCGAGCGTGTCGCCGACGGCATCGCCCGCGTCGGCGGCTCCTGGTCCTTCATCATCGCCTTCCTGGCATTCCTCGCCGTCTGGACGATAATCAACACCATACTCCTGGCGACCAGCGCCTTCGACCCCTACCCCTTCGTCTTCCTGAACCTGATCCTGTCGATGCTCGCCGCCATCCAGGCGCCGATCATCATGATGTCGCAGAACCGCCAGGCCGAGCGCGACCGCTTCGAGGCCGCAAAGGATTACGAAGTCAATCTCAAGGCCGAACTCGAAGTGCTCTCCCTGCATCAGAAGATCGATATGCACGTGCTGACCGAGTTGACGGCGTTGCGCGAGGACGTAGCCCGCCTCAGCGCCGCGCTTTCCGCCAGAAGCTAAAGCGTGTCGCGATCTTTCAGATTCGCTTTCACGCTTTAGGTCTTTGTTTTTACGCATGTCTTTATCGCAAAACCGCTACACACTTTTGCGAGACATGCTCTAGACAGGAAACCTGTCATATTGCGGCAGGCCATCCGTGATCTCGTAGAAATCGCCCTTGTCAGTGCAGTAAATGTGGTGACTGAAGGAAAGGCCGGTCGGCTCGTCGAAGCTTCCGGCCAGGACCGAAACCTCCGGCGATTCGTCGCCCTGCCAGAACAGTGCCGAGCCGCAATTCCCGCAAAAGCCGCGCTGCGCCTCGCCGCTCGACCGATACCAGCGGACCGCTTCGGCGCCCTCCACCGAAAGAGCGCCACGCGGCACGTTGGCCGCGGCATAATAAAACCCCGTCTGCCGCCGGCACTGCGAGCAATGGCAGCCGACGACAGGTCCGGGCTTGCCCGCAATCGAATATCGCACGGCGCCGCAAAGGCAGCCGCCTGTATGCCGTTCGGTCATCACCACTCCTCCATTTCGCAGGAGGTTGCCGCCGATCGCTGCGGGCGTCAAATCCATTCCGTTCAACGAGAGATCAGAAAACTTGAAGCACGCTCGCTTCGCATGGACATGGCCGGCACGACCTTCCGCTGTTGCCTGTCGACAACACCGACCGATCTCCTCACGTCACCAAGTTGAATTGATCCGGCTTCTCGGCGATACTGAGGGTTCAATTCATTCAACCCTGGGGAGACTGTCATGAGAGCGATCCTGTCCAAACAGAAAGGAAACATCGCCCACAAGGACATTCTGCCTCATGAATATTCCGTTCTCCCGCGCGAGGAAAAACGCGCGACGCCATAACGCCTTCCTCACATTCTTCCTGGACGACCCCGCCGCTGACCGCGGCCGGCGCTGGTCGCGCATGCGAAAATTTCTTTCCTACTACCGCCCGCATCTGCCTCTGCTGCTGGCGGATCTGCTTTGCGCTATCCTCGTTGCCGGCACGGCGGTCGCCCTGCCGCTCTGCGCCAATATCGTCACCAGCCGCCTTCTGGCCCTGCCCGATGCGCCGCAGGCCTTCACCCAGATCCTGGTGATGGGCGGCGTCATGCTGGCCGTTCTGGCAGTCCAGATCGCCGCGATCTTCTTCGTCGATTATCGCGGCCACGTCATGGGCGCCCGTATCGAAGCGACGGTGCGGCAGGAACTCTTCGAGCATTGCCAGAAACTCTCCTTCAGCTTCTACGACCGCCAGCGCACCGGCCAGCTGATGAGCCGCATCACCAACGACTCCCTCTGGCTCGGCGAACTCTTCCACCACGGCCCCGAGGATCTTGCCATCGCCGTGCTGAAATATGCCGGCGCCATGCTGGTGCTCTTCTTCATCGACCCGCCCTTGGCAACCCTGATCCTGCTGCTCACGCCGGTCGCGGTCGCTTATGCGCTCTATTTCAACCGGCGGATGAACCGCGCGCTCGAAGCCAGCAAGCGGCAGATCGCCGCCGTCAACGAGCGCGTCGAGGACGCTCTGGCAGGTATCCGCGTCGTCCAGTCCTTCGCCAACGAGGCGCTGGAAAGGCAGCGCTTCGACGAACAGAACCAGCGCTTTCTGCAAAGCCGCGCGGAGGGCTACCGAAGCGAAGCCTGGTTTTCGGTCGGCACCGAAACCTTCGCCCAGCTCGTGACGATATTGGTGATCATCGTCGGTGGCCTGCGCATCCTGTCAGCGGATCTCACCGTCCCCGATATGCTGACCTTCCTGCTCTGTGTCGCCGTATTGGTCGATCCGGTGCAGCGGCTCGCCAATTTCGTGCGGCTCTGGCAGGAGGGCTATACCGGCTTCATCAGGGCTATGGAAATCCTGGAGATCGCGCCCGATATCACCGATCGGCCGGACGCCCGTCCGATGCCCGTGCCTAAGGGCGAGATCAGCTTTTGCGACGTCGCCTTCGGCTACGAGGCCGATGGCCCCAGCGTTCTGGAGCGGCTGTCACTGACCATCGCCCCCGGAGAGTTCGTCGCTCTGGTCGGCCCCTCCGGCGTCGGCAAGAGCACGCTCTGCGCCCTCATCCCGCGCTTCTACGATGTCGCGGCCGGGGCGATCCGGATCGACGGCACCGATATTCGCGACGTGACACTCGCCTCGCTTCGGCGCCATGTCGGCGTGGTTCAGCAGGATGTCTATCTCTTCGCCGGCACAATTGCGGAAAACCTGCGCTACGGTAGGCCGGACGCGACCGATGCCGAGCTCGAAGCGGCTGCCCGCGCCGCCAATGCGCACGATTTCATCATGGCCTTGCCCTATGGCTATGACACCGATATCGGCCAGCGCGGCGTAAAACTTTCGGGCGGCCAGCGCCAGCGCATCACCATCGCCCGCGCCTTCCTCAAGGATCCTGAGATTCTGATCTTCGACGAGGCGACCAGCGCGCTCGACAATGAGAGCGAACGGGCGGTGCAACAGGCGCTGCTGAGCCTGGCGAACGGCCGAACCACCCTGGTCATCGCCCACCGCCTGTCGACCGTCCGACATGCCGACCGCATCCTGGTCCTGACGGGCGACGGCATCGTCGAACAGGGCACGCATGACGATCTGATGGCGCAAGGCGGCGTTTACGCCAACCTGCACAGCGTTCAGGCCAGCATTTGAGTGCAGCAAACGGCTGTCGGGGAGAAAGCGTATGCCGCATGCCTCTTCGTGCCGCGTACGCTTCTCATCCGGGCCACCTGCATTCGGCATGTTATGCCGATCTGCCCGGTGGAGGATCTGGCGAAAGCGTCCTCACACACTCCCTCATTCCTGTGCCTGTCACAGGAATCCAGCCACGGCGCGTCTGCGCCGTGATTGAATCAATACCCAAGGAAAAGAGTCTTTCGCGCCCAAGGACTTGGGCGCACTGGATTCCTGTGACAGGCACAGGAATGAGGGAGAAGATAAGCAGCGGGCATACGGCACCGATCTGCTTTGCCGAGGACACGTCCCATTTCCCGCAAGGGAGTACCCGCAGGAAAGCGCAAGACGAGTAGACCAACTGTCAACAAAAAAGCCCGGGCGAACCGGGCTTTTCTCCATCCATATCAACCGGCCTCAGCCGTTGGCGACCATGCGCTTCTCGTCGCGGCCGCCCTTCATGCGCTCGGCAAGCAGGAAGGCGAGTTCGAGCGCCTGGTCGGAGTTAAGGCGCGGATCGCAATGGGTGTGGTAGCGATCCTGCAGATCGTCGGCGGTGACGGCGCGGGCGCCGCCGGTGCATTCCGTCACGTCCTTGCCGGTCATTTCGACATGGATGCCGCCGGGATGCGTGCCTTCGGCGCGGTGGATCTGGAAGAAGCTTTCGACTTCCGACAGGATCCGCTCGAAGGGACGGGTCTTGTAGTTGTTGAGCGTGATCGTGTTGCCGTGCATCGGGTCGCAGGACCAGACGACCTTGCGCCCCTCGCGCTCGACGGCGCGGATGAGGCGCGGCAGGTTTTCGGCGACCTTCTCATGGCCGAAACGGCAGATCAGCGTCAGCCGCCCGGCTTCGTTAGCCGGATTCAGGATATCGATCAGCTGCAGCAGATCGTCGGCCTGCAGCGATGGGCCGCATTTAAGCCCGATCGGGTTCTTGATGCCGCGGCAATATTCGATATGCGCATGGTCGGCCTGGCGCGTGCGGTCGCCGATCCAGATCATGTGACCTGATGTGGCGTACCAGTCGCCCGAGGTGGAATCGACGCGGGTCAGCGCTTCCTCGTAGCCGAGCAGCAGCGCCTCGTGGCTGGTGAAGAAATCGGTCTCGCGCAGGCTCGGGTGGTTTTCCGAGGTGATGCCGATCGCCTTCATGAAATCCATGGTTTCGCTGATGCGGTCGGCCAGCTTGCGGTACCGCTCGCCCTGTGGGCTGTCCTTGACGAAGCCGAGCATCCACTGATGCACGTTTTCGAGGTTGGCGTAGCCGCCCATCGCGAAGGCGCGCAGAAGGTTGAGCGTCGCGGCCGACTGGCGATAGGCCATGGCCTGGCGTTCCGGGTTCGGGATGCGCGACTCCTCGGTGAATTCGATGCCGTTGATGATGTCGCCGCGATAGGCCGGCAGCGTCACGTCGCCCTGCTTCTCGACGTTCGATGAACGCGGCTTGGCGAACTGGCCGGCAATGCGGCCGACCTTGACGACCGGCAGCTGCGCGCCGAAGGTCAGCACGACGGCCATCTGCAGGAAGGCGCGGAAGAAGTCGCGGATATTATCGGCGCCGTGTTCGGCGAAGCTTTCGGCGCAATCACCGCCCTGCAGCAGGAAACCGTTGCCTTCGGCGACATTGGCGAGATGCTTCTTCAGCCGGCGCGCCTCGCCGGCGAAGACGAGCGGCGGATAGCTGGCGAGCGTTGCTTCCGTTGCCGCCAAAGCGGCTGCATCCGGATATTCGGGAACCTGCAGGATCGGTTTCTGCCGCCAGCTGCTCGGGGTCCAATTCTCTGCCATGTCACTCACCTGTTCTCGCCCCAGTTCCTGGAATGCGGCCTAGCCTTGATAATCCGGCGGCTTATAGACCTTTAGATCCGGCTTGCAAAGATCAATCGCCCAAAGCGTCTCGTCTGGCCGCCGCAGTCGGCCAGTGCCCGGTTAAACCGGCATATACCATGTCGATTTCCCCATATTTTAGACTTTGAATGTAGAACCGGAAAGAGTTTCAACATCGGGGACATGGCATGGCGATCCTTCCGCCCGGTTTCATATCGGACCGCTCGGGCAATTTCGGCATCATGACGGCATTGCTGATGGTGCCGCTTGTCGGGACGGCAGGCATGGCGGTGGACTTCGCCCATGCGCTGAGCCTGAGAACCCAGCTCTATGCCGCAGCCGACGCCGCCGCCGTCGGTTCGATCGCCGAAAAATCCAGCGCGGTCGCAGCCGCGATGGCGATGAACGGCAACGGCACGATCTCGCTCGGCAAGACCGACGCGCGCAACATCTTCATGTCCCAAGTGTCGGGGGAACTGGCCGAGGTTCACGTCGATCTCGGCATCGACGTCACCAAGACCGCCAACAAGCTGAATTCGCAGGTTTCCTTCACAGCGACGGTGCCGACGACCTTCATGCAGATTTTTGGCCGGGACTCGATTACGATCTCCGGCACGGCGACTGCCGAATACCAGACCGCCGCCTTCATGGATTTCTATATCCTGCTCGACAATACGCCCTCCATGGGCGTCGGCGCGACGCCGAGCGACGTTTCAAAGCTGGAGGCCAAGACAGGCTGCGCCTTTGCCTGCCACCAGATGGACAAGAGCACCAACAACTATACCATAGCCAAAAGCCTCGGTGTCGCCATGCGCATCGACGTAGTGCGCCAGGCGACCCAGGCGCTGACCGATACGGCCAAGACCGAGCGCATCAGCAGCGACCAGTTCCGTATGGGCGTCTACACTTTCGGCACCAAGGCCGAGGACGCCAAGCTGACGACGATCTCCGGCCTCACCTCCGACCTGACGAAGGTGAAGAACTATACCGACGCGGTCGATCTGATGACCATTCCCTATCAGAACTACAATAACGACCAGATCACCAACTTCGACAGCGCCATGACGCAGATGAACACCATCATCGACCCGGCCGGTGACGGCACGTCGAACACCAGCGCCGAAAAAATCCTGTTCTTCGTATCCGATGGCGTCGGCGACAGCTACAAGCCGTCCACATGCACCAAGAAGACGACCGGTGGCCGCTGTCAGGAGCCGATCGACACCTCCTTCTGCAAGCCCCTGAAGGATCGCGGCGTCAAGATCGCCGTGCTCTATACCACCTATCTGCCGTTGCCGAGCAACAGTTGGTACAATACCTGGATCAAGCCCTTCCAGAGCGAGATCCCGACGAAAATGCAGGCATGCGCCTCGCCCGGTTTCTATTTCGAGGTGTCGCCGACCGAAGGTATCACCGATGCGATGAAGGCGCTTTTCCTCAAGGTCATCCGCGCGCCACGGATCACCAGCTAAAGAACTGGGACTTAGACGCGCTTTCCCTCGCGAATCCGATAGCTCGGCGCATACATGGTGACCAGCTCCTCGGCTGCCGTCGGATGCAGCGCCATCGTCTGGTCGAAATCATCCTTGGTGCAGCCGGCCTTGAGCGTGACGCCGAGCAACTGCGCCATTTCCCCGGCATCGTGGCCGAGGATGTGGGCGCCGACCACCTTCCGGCTCGCCGCATCGACGATCAGCTTCATGATCATCCGCTCGGACCGGCCCGAAAGCGTGGCCTTCAGCGGCCGGAACTGGGCACGATAAACCTCAAGCTCGCCGTAACGCTTGGCCGCCTCCTCTTCCGAGAGACCGACGGTGCCGATCTCCGGCTGCGAGAAGACAGCGGTCGGGATCAGCTCGTAGTCCGGCCGCGTCGGATTGTTCTTGTACTCGGTTTCGATGAAGCACATTGCCTCGTGGATCGCCACCGGCGTCAGCTGTACCCGGTTGGTGACATCGCCGAGGGCATAGATGTTTTCGATGTTGGTACGGGAATAGTCGTCGACGATGATGGCGCCGCGCTCGTCGACAGCGACGCCGGCCGCCTCTAGACCGAGCCCCTCGGTGTTGGGATCGCGCCCGAGCGCCAGCAGGACGACGCCTGCCTGCAGCGTGCCATTATTAATCGTCTCGAGAGTGAGCCCGTCCTCGCCTTTGGAGACCTTCTGCAGCGTGTCGTGGCAGAGAATGCGTATGCCCTTGGCGACCATCGCCTCGTGCAGCCCGCGCCTCAGATCCTCGTCGAAACGCGACAGGATTTCAGCGCCGCGATAGATCAGCGTCGTCTCGACGCCGAGACCATGGAAAATATTGGCGAACTCGACGGCGATATAGCCGCCGCCAGCGATCACGATCGATTTTGGCAGCTCTTCGAGATGAAAGGCCTCGTTGGAGGAGATGCAGAATTCGTGACCGGGAAGGGCCGCATGCGGGTTCGGCCTTCCGCCGGTGGCGATGATGATGGTCTTGGCCGTCACCGTCTGTCCGGTTTTCATCAGCCGGACCGTATGAGCATCGACCAGTTCGGCGCGCGTTTCCAGGATGTCGGCATTGGCGCCGCTGAGGCCCTTCTTGTAGAGGCCTTCCAGCCGCGCGATCTCGGCATCCTTGGCCGCGACCAGCTTCTTCCAGTCGAAGCTGCTTTCGCCGACCGTCCAGCCAAAGCCCTCCGCATCCTCGAAATGTTCATGAAACTGCGAGGCATAGACGAAGAGCTTCTTCGGCACGCAGCCGCGGATGACACATGTGCCGCCATAACGATATTCCTCGGCGATCGCCACCCTCTTGCCGAGCGAGGCGGCAACGCGGGCGGCGCGCACCCCCCCGGAACCGCCGCCGATGACGAAGAGGTCGTAGTCGTAGGAAGACATGAGGAACTCCGGAAGGGAATCGCAGGAAAGGACGTTCCTGATATAGGGGCGATCCTCATGAAAACAAAAGCCCCGCCCCTGCCTCTTCCCGCTCTCCATTGCCGAATCTTGATCTGAACCCTCGCTCACCGTTTACGGTTGAGCACGGTCACCGTTTCCGGTTGACCCGGCCAGCTGAGGCTGGCAGGGCAATGGTTGTTGAGACGGAAAAGGATGCCGGAGCAAAAGATGGATCAAACTCTGTTCGCGAAGCTGTGCAAGGCCGGCAAATTCAAGGAGGCGCTCAATCTCGCCATCGAGGGCCACGAAGACGAGAAATTCACGCCGAGCCGCTTTGCGATGGACAAGAAAACCGGACTGCCGATTTTCTACCGCGGCAACAAGCGCGTCGAGCCGGACGAGACAGGCGCATGGCAATTGGCCAAGACCTCGAAGGATTGGGGCTGAGCGTCAGGCGCATCGGCATAAGCCCGTCCCTTGCCGGATTACCGCTGTCATCAGGTGATGCGGAAATCTGTCGGCATCTTCTCAAGCCGGGTCGCTTCCGTCTCCACGCCAGAAACCGATGCTCCTGCAGGCCCGCGTCTCAAGCGCTCGATCATCGTCGAGATCGCATTGTCCGGCCCTGCGACCAAGGCAGCGACGGATCCGTCCGCCTCGTTGCGCACCCAGCCGGTCAGCCCGAGCCGCAGCGCCTCATCGCGCGTCCACATGCGAAAACCCACCCCTTGGACCCTGCCTGATATTCGTACTCGCACAGCCTCGTAACGATCGGACATATCTGCCTCACCTTCGGCATCATGCTCTGGTGCATCATAACAAAAAAGCCCGGACGATGCCGGGCTTTCGCGAATTCTGGCGGGCAGTCGTTACTGCTGGGCGGCCGGTGCCGGAGCAACCGGGCTGTCGGTTGCCGGCGGCGGTGCCTTGATAACCTTGGAAAGCTCGGCGTTGCTCTGCTTTTCCAGATCGCGGGAAATGCCCTGACCCCAGATATCGGCGGCCTTCCCCATCTCGCGCAAGGCGACCGGGCCGTCACGCAGCAGCTTCTTGCCGACGTCGGAATTGTAGAAATCGGCGATCGTCTTCAGCTCTTCGAGAGTGAAGGTCTTGGCATAGATAAGTGCGGCTTCCTTCTCGAGATCGCCGCGACGCGGCGCCAGTGCCAGCGCCTGCGCATCGACCGTCGACGAGATGATGTCCTGGTAGTTCGGCGAGTCCTGAATCAGGCCGGCCTTCAGGCGCTCGGCCAGACCCGGCAGGATGTTGTCGAAGGCGGCGGTGGCGCCGATCGAAGTGACAGCGGCGCGCGCGGCCTTCAGCTGCTCGTCGGAAACCTCCTGCGCCTTGACGGCGGAGCCGAAGGCAAGCCCGGAAAGAACGATGGTCGCAGCGGCAAAACGGCCAAGACCTGCAATGTTCATCATGAGTGTATGCTCCTGTTATCTGTTTGCCTGCAGCGTGCGCGCACCCGCAGGACCGGCAATGATCGCAAGTGCCGCCATATTGATAAAGAGCCCGTGTTCGACGACGCCGGGTATGGAATTCAGCTCGCTCGAAAGCGCCTCTGCATCAGGAATGCGGCCAAAAGATGCATCGATGATGTGATGGCCGCCGTCCGTGGTAAACTCTCCGTCACCCGACTGGCGCAGGCTGAGTTCGCCGGAAAGGCCGAGCCGGGCCGCGACTTTCTCGATCGCGATCCGCGTCGAGACGAGGCCGAACGGATTGACTTCGATCGGCAGCGCGTAGGCGCCGAGCGTATCGACCAGCTTGCTTTCGTCGGCGATGACGATCATCCGCTCAGAAGCGGCGGCGACGATCTTTTCGCGCAGCAGTGCGCCGCCGCCACCCTTGATCAATCTGAGCGCCGGATCGACCTCGTCGGCACCGTCGACCGTCAGATCGAGCGCCGGCAATTCGTCAAGCGATTTCAGCGGCACGCCGAGTTCGACACAGAGCCGCGCGGTTCGTTCGGACGTCGGAACACCTTCGACCCTGAAGCCGCCCGCAACCTTTTCCGCCAGCAGCCGGACAAACTCTTCCGCCGTGCTGCCCGTCCCGATCCCGAGGCGCATCCCGTCTTCGACATGGGCGAGTGCGGCCTCGGCGGCCTTGATCTTCATTTCGCGGGCATCCATGCGCCGCCAGCTCCGATTTATTGCGTTGGATGTGCTGTTTACACGGCTCGCCTGGCAAACGAAAGTCAAAATCATCACGGAAAATGAAAAGCCGAAACAAATGCCTGCGGCCGCCCCCGGCCATCACAGGACGTTGCTTTCCGCCGCGTGATCGCCTACCTCAGGCACGATCCCTCGTCCCCGGGCGCGACCCGTCGCCTTCCGGAAGACCCATCGCTCAAAGAGGCAAGCCCTTGACCCCTGCCCCCGTTCGCCCGGCGCTCATCGTCTTCGATCTCGATGGCACGCTTCTCGATACCCATGCGGACCTGGTCGAAAGCCTGAACTATACGATCGCAGCCCTCGGCCTCGAGCCGGTCAGCTATGACGACCTCACCCATCTCGTCGGCCAGGGCGCGCGGGTGATGATCGAACGCGCCTGCCGGCTGCGCGGCCATCCGCTCGAAAGCGACGCCGTCCCGCCGCTGGTCGAACGTTTCGTCGCCCATTATGCCGGCAACATGCCGGGCCACACCGAACCCTATCCCGGCCTCGTCGCCGCAATGGACCGGCTGAAATCAGCCGGCTACCGCCTCGCCGTCTGCACCAACAAGATGGAAAGCTTGGCCTTCGGCCTGCTCGACAAGCTCGACCTCGCCGGCTATTTCGATGCCATCACCGGCGGCGATACTTTCGAATACCGCAAACCCGACGCCCGCCATCTCACCGGCACCATCGACCGCGCCGGCGGCGACATCGCCCGCACCGTGATGATCGGCGACAGCATCAACGACATCGCGGTGGCGAAGAATGCCGCCGTCCCGTCGATCGCCGTTCCCTTCGGTTACTCGGATGTGCCGGTTTCAAGCCTCGATCCGGATGTGATCATCATGCATTACGATGAGTTGATGCCGGAGCTGGTGGAGCGGTTGTTGCGAGAGTATCCGGAGAAAGTCGCGGTCTGAGGAGTCCGCTCATTTCTCCCCCTCATTCCTGTGACGTGCAAAGGAATGAGGGACGAGTTTGTGGCGCCAGTCTGCCAAACTCAACACTCCGCTACTCGCCCCAAAACAAAACGGGCGGCCCGAAGACCGCCCGTTCCAAAACCCGTAAAACCTGCGTCAGATCTGCGCGCCGCGCGCCTTTGTCGTCGCGTCGAAGGCCTTTTTGACATAGGTGTCGCGGCCGTAGACGTCGTCAAAATATTCCACGACGCCGTCCTTGTTCGGCCAGGCGGTGAAGTAGGACACGTAAACCGGGACCTTCTGCGGCACCTTCACCGCATGGTTCTGCCCGTTGGCGATCTGCTTGGCGACATCGTCGACGGTCGTGCCGAGCACGGCCGCTGCCATCGCGCGCGGATTGGAAAGACGCACGCAGCCGTGGCTGAGAGCGCGCATATCACGCTTGAAGAAACTCTTCGACGGCGTGTCGTGCATGTAGATCGCATGGCTGTTCGGGAACAGGATCTTGAGTTCGCCGAGGGCATTGTCGCTGCTTGGCGGCTGGCGGACCGAAACATTGTCGGTCGAGCCGTACCAGTCGACGCTGGACGAGGCGACGGCATGGCCGTTCACCTCAACCTCATAGCCGAGCTGGTCGAGATAGTTCGGATCCGAGCGCAGCTTCGGCAGCATTTCATTGATAATGATCGACTGCGGCACGCCCCAGAACGGGTTGAACTCCACCGTCTCGATCTCGTCGTTGAAGAAATAGGTCTGATTGTTCTTGCCGCCGACGACGACACGCATCGACAGCTGTTCCTTGCCGTCGTTGTGGTAGTAGGCCATGTAGGCCGGCTGGTTGATCATGACATAGCGCGAACCGAGATCTTCCGGCAGCCAGCGCGCCTGTTCCATGGCGACGGCGAGCTTGTCGATTTTCGAGGCATTGGTGTCACCGCCGGTCATGGCGCGCACCGTCGCCTGACCGATGACGCCGTCGGCCTTCAGCCCGCGCTCCTTCTGGAAATCCTCCACCAGCGCGACGATATCCGGCGAATAGTCGCTGCTGCCCGCGTAGGCTGCAAAGGTCGCGGCGTGATCGGTCCTCAGCGTCTCGGAACCGTGCTTCTGGACGGCCTTGACGATATTGGCGATCTCGGGCGAGCTGTCGCCGGGCTTCAGCAGGCCGCTGAGCGAAACCACGATCTGCTCCTCGTTGCCGCCATCGGCGGCGTGAAGCTTGGCAAGCTCCGCCTTCAGCGCCTCGAACTGCGGACTATCGGGCGAGCGGCTGGCGATATAGGCGCCGGCATCGGGGCTCATGCGGGCAAGCTTCAGGACCGGCGCCAGATTGACCACCTTGCGCTGGAAATCGTGATAGCCGGAAATCTTGTTCGGATCGATGCGGCCGCGCACCGTGTCCTGCACGAAGGCCAGCACCTTGGCCGAGAGTTCGAGTTCGAACTGGGTCAGCGCCCGGTCGCGGACGGCCGGATCGGGATTGGCCGGATCAATTGCCGGTGTCTGGATGGCGTAATCGGCGGGATCGAGGCCGACGGAGGCCGCATCGGCAAGTGCGCCCATCACCGATTTGGCGCGCTCGTTGATTCCATTGCCTTCGACCCAGACGAGCGGATTGCGGCTGTCACCGTAATAGGCCTCGAGCGCCTTGGCGACGTCGGCATTGGCGCGCACCTTGGCCTGCGCCAGCAGGCGGCGCTGCACGACCGGTTCGGCGCCGGCCTCACCGCTCGGCGAAACCTCGGCGACCGCGCCGGTGACGACGGGATCGGCAAACTTGCTGGTGTCGACGAACTGCAGCGTTTCGGCTTTATAGGTGTAGTAACGCGGACCGCTGACCTTCGGCAGCGGCGCCTCCGGATCAAGCCCGCCGAGCGAGCCGCCGGCGGCGCCACGCGGCACCGGTCGGCCCGGCGCCTGATCCATGAAGATGGTGCTCTGGCTCCGCTGCCTGTCGCCCCGCAGCATATCCATCAGCGTGTAGGCATGTGCGGGAGCGGCCATCACTGCCAGGCCGCAGGAAACTGCCAATGCGGATACCGCGCTTTTCAAAACGAACGTCATATATATTCCAGTCCCGATGTCATGCTGTTCTCAGCTCAAATCCCGCGAAACTCACGCAGCGTAGGGCCTCATTGATCAGAAACCGGCCTTCGCCGCCAGCGCCGGCGGACTCACTTCTCTGTGACGGAAATGCTGCACGGCGCCGCCCAGCAGTTCACACAAAATTATGAAATTATTAGTTAATTTTTTACTGAATTTTTGCCGCCAGACCAGTGCGGCAAAAACCTGCCGATGCATAATATTTTCAAAGTGGCCGAAAAAGCACGGCCGCCAGCCGGCGCAAACCTGACTGGAATTTTCAATATTTCGCACGGCATCCGGTTTTCTTGTCCTGGTTTCCCACCTATAAAACCTCATCTTTCGAAAATGCCCGAAACAGCATGTGACAGGAAGGCAAACCCCAATGACCGCAACCCGCACCGAAACCGATACTTTTGGCCCCATCGACGTCGCCGCCGACCGATATTGGGGCGCCCAGGCCGAGCGTTCGCTCGGCAATTTCAAGATCGGCTGGGAAAAGCAGCCGCTCTCGATCGTGCGCGCACTCGGCATCGTCAAGCAGGCCGCGGCACGCGCTAACATGGCGCTTGGCCAGCTCGATCCTGGCCTCGGCAAAGCCATCGTTGATGCGGCCCAGGAAGTGATCGACGGCAAGCTCGACGACCATTTTCCGCTGGTCGTCTGGCAGACCGGCTCCGGCACGCAGTCGAACATGAATGCCAACGAAGTCATCTCCAATCGTGCCATAGAAATGCTGGGCGGCGTCATGGGTTCCAAGAAGCCGGTGCATCCGAACGATCACGTCAACATGAGCCAGTCGTCCAACGACACCTACCCCACGGCCATGCACATCGCCTGCGCCGAACGTATCGCGCATCACCTGCTGCCGGCCCTGAAACACCTGCATGCCGCTCTCGACATGAAGGTCACGGAATTCAGCCACATCATCAAGATCGGCCGCACCCACACCCAGGATGCGACGCCGCTGACGCTCGGCCAGGAATTTTCCGGTTACGCCGCCCAGGTCGGCTCCGCCATCAAGCGCATCGAGATGACTTTGCCCGGCCTCTGCGAGCTCGCCCAGGGCGGCACCGCCGTCGGCACCGGCCTCAACGCGCCGGTGGGCTTTGCCGAAAAGGTTGCCGGCGAGATCGCCGCTATTTCGGGCCTGCCCTTCGTCACCGCGCCGAACAAGTTCGAGGCGCTTGCCTCACATGACAGCATGGTCTTTTCCCATGGTGCCATCAATGCCGCAGCGGCCGCTCTCTTCAAGATCGCCAACGACATTCGTCTCCTCGGCTCCGGCCCGCGCGCCGGTCTCGGCGAACTGGCGCTGCCGGAAAACGAGCCCGGCTCCTCGATCATGCCCGGCAAGGTCAACCCGACCCAATGCGAAGCGCTGACGCAGGTCTGCATCCACATCTTCGGCAATCACGCCGCCCTGACTTTCGCCGATAGCCAAGGCCATTTCGAGCTCAACGTCTACAATCCGATGATGGCCTATAATTTCCTGCAGTCG
This sequence comes from Rhizobium sp. M10, assembly GCF_002531955.1. Classification (NCBI taxonomy): domain Bacteria; kingdom Pseudomonadati; phylum Pseudomonadota; class Alphaproteobacteria; order Hyphomicrobiales; family Rhizobiaceae; genus Rhizobium; species Rhizobium sp. M10. The sequence continues at coordinate 191,311 of NZ_NWTA01000003.1, forward strand.
GTACAGCTGCTTGCCGACGCCGCCGTCTCCTTCACCGACAATTGCGTCGTCGGCATCGAGGCGCGCGAAGACAACATCAAGTCCGGCCTCGAACGCTCGCTGATGCTGGTGACGGCACTCGCGCCGAAGATCGGCTACGACGCTGCCGCCAAAATCGCCAAGACAGCGCACAAGAACGGCACGACGCTGAAGGAGGAAGCGCTCGCCAGCGGCCTCGTATCAGCTGAGGATTATGATGCGATCGTCCGCCCGGAAACGATGATCGGCCCGAAATAGGACGGTTGAGGCGGGCCACACGCACGCCGTCCATCGTTGCCCTTCGCTTGCGCTCAGGCTCTTCTCTCCGCTGGGGAGAAGAGGCAATTGGTGACGCCGCATGCCTCTCTCTCATCCGCCAAGAGCGAGAGGAAGAGGACAGCTAGCCACTTGCTCCCTCATTCCTGTGCCTGTCACAGGAATCCAGCCACGGCGCATCCGCGCCGTGAATGAATCAACACTTCAAGAGAAAGAATCTTTCGCGCCCAAGGACTTGGGCGCACTGGATTCCTGTGATGAGCACAGGAATGAGGGAGAGTGTGTTGGCGCCTCCCCCAAATTTTCTGCCGACGCACACTCACCAAACCTCACACCAACAGCGAAAAATTGTCCATCACGACAGAATTGCCCATAAAGTCGAAGCGGACTTCGTCGATATCTTCGATGCTGACCTCGAGACTGGGACCGGTGACCTCAAGCTCCTGCTGATAGACAATCTGGCCGTCGTTCAGGGCAGTGAGCGTCAGGTGAAAGGGCGATGCTGACAGTTCGGCGATCGAGACGCTCTGAAAGGTGAACTCCCCGCCATCGACCATTTTCAGGGTTACGGGCGCAGAACCCGGGGATAGTACGGTATCGCTGAAGCCGTCCTCGGTGATGGCGTCGACGCCCGGGATGGTATCGTAAACAATACCATTCAGAAGCGTCAGTTCCTGACTGCCGTTCACGGAGAGCGCAAAGCCCCGATAGTCGGGAAGGAAGAAATTATCCGCCCTCGACGTGACGCCCATATCATCGAAATCCAGGACTTCGTGGTATTTTTCGTCTTCGTTGACGCCGTCGATCGCAAGGGTCAACACGCCGAGGTCCGTGCCCCCCGAGCCATCCGACATCTTGTAGCTCAGCGTTTCGATGAGCTGATCGTACTTGCCCAAATTCTTCACCACGTCGAGCGTATGGTCCAGCTCGTATGTGAAGTGGCCGTCAGGTTTCACTCTGAAGGTTCCGTACTTGCCCTCAATGATCGTTTCATGGTCAGACCCATGTTTGGCGTCGATACGGATGCCATTGACGAAGCGAGCATACATGTCCGCTCCTTCGGGATCGCTGGCGAGGCGCAGCAGATCGCCCCTGATCCAGTCGTGTTCGAAAAAAACGAGAAGATCGTCGACAGCAGTTGGCTTTGCATTTGTCACTGGAAGCCCCGGCAGGTTAACGCTGCCGGGAATATGAACCGGGCTTGAACTGAAGGCAACCTGAGGTCGGTCGTTTCGCGACAAATGTCGATATCCCCTTCTTTCACTCGCTTATCGCGTGTGACATGCCGACTACAAAATGCGGCACGACATGGCCCCACCTCCAAACTCGCCGCATGCAGATTGCTTTTGCCCGACAGGAGATTTAGACCGGTTCCAATTTCTCGACGCGCCCACCAGAAAGGTCACTTCGATGGCTGACGATCTCTTTCCGCTCGGCAAGGATGCCACCCTCTATCGCAAGATCAGCAGCGATTACGTCTCGGTCGATAGCTTCAAGGGTCAGGAAATCCTGACCGTCGAGCCGGAAGGCATCCGCCTGCTCGCCGAAACCGCCTTTGCCGATATCAACCATCTGCTCCGGCCCGGCCATCTGAAGCAGCTCGCCTCGATCCTCGATGATCCAGAGTCGACCGATAACGACCGCTTCGTCGCCTACGACCTGTTGAAGAATGCCAATATCGCCGCCGGCGGCGTGTTGCCGATGTGCCAGGATACCGGCACGGCGATCATCATGGGCAAGAAGGGCCGCAGGGTCTGGACCGAGGGCGGCGATACGGCAGCGCTCGCCCGCGGCGTCATGGATGCCTATGAGAAGAAGAACCTGCGTTATTCGCAGCTCGCGCCGGTGAAGATGTTCGAGGAGAAGAACACCAGGAACAACCTGCCGGCGCAGATCGACATTTACGAGGAAGGCACCGACGCCTACGAATTCCTCTTTGTCGCCAAGGGCGGCGGCTCGGCCAACAAGACCTTCCTCTATCAGGGCACGCCCTCGCTCCTGACGCATGACAGGATGATCGACTTCCTCAAGGAGAAGATCCTGACGTTAGGGACGGCGGCCTGTCCGCCCTATCATCTGGCGATCGTCATCGGCGGCACCTCGGCCGAGATGAACCTGAAAACGGTCAAGCTCGCCTCGACCCGCTATCTCGACGAGCTGCCGACTGAAGGTTCGGAAAGCGGCCACGCCTTCCGCGACCTCGAGATGGAAAAGGAAATCCACAAGCTGACACAGCAGATGGGCGTCGGCGCCCAGTTCGGCGGCAAGTATTTCTGTCATGACGTGCGGGTCATCCGCCTGCCCCGCCACGGCGCCTCGCTGCCGATCGGCCTCGGCGTCTCCTGTTCCGCCGACCGCCAGGCCAAGGGCAAGATCACCCGCGACGGCATCTTCATCGAACAGCTGGAAACCGATCCGTCGAAATACATGCCCGAGATCGACGAGGCGAAACTGTCGGAATCGACCGTCCGTGTCGACCTCAACCGGCCGATGGCCGAGGTGCTTGCCGAACTGTCGCGGCATCCGGTCAAGACGCGCCTGTCCTTGACCGGGACGATCATCGTCGCCCGCGACCTCGCCCACGCCAAAATCCGCGAACGGCTGGAAAAGGGCGAAGGCATGCCCGATTACTTGAAAAACCACCCGGTCTACTACGCCGGCCCGGCCAAGACGCCGGCCGGCTACGCCTCCGGCTCCTTCGGCCCGACGACGGCCGGCCGCATGGACAGTTACGTCGACCAGTTCCAGTCCTTCGGCGGCTCTATGGTGATGCTCGCCAAGGGCAACCGCTCGCGTGCCGTGCGCGAGGCCTGCAAGAAGCATGGCGGTTTCTACCTCGGCTCGATCGGCGGCCCCGCGGCCCGCCTCGCGCAGGACTGCATCCGCAAAGTCGAAGTATTCGAATATCCCGAACTCGGCATGGAAGCGGTCTGGAAGATCGAGGTCGAAGACTTCCCCGCCTTCATCGTCATCGACGACAAGGGCAATGATTTCTTCCAGGAATTGAACCTGGGGTGATTGCGGCAGGCTCGATGGCCGCGGGCGGACTTTCTACCGCATTGTTCCGCCCGCAATATCCGCAGCATTCACCACATCGCCGTCATCCACCCTTGCCAGGATTTCCGTGCGGAAAGCTCCGGCAAGGAAGCCGGTATGGTTCATCAGCAAGGCGCCGGCGGTGATGGCGGCGACGGCCATGATGGCGAAGGAAGTGTGACGAGACCTTCCCATAATCTTACGCCTGAATTTGCAGACTGCGACCGGGTCGGCCGTCAGGAAGTATCGTTGCAAAATACTCGTTCTGAAATAGCGGGCGCCCAAAACCAACTGTCGACAAGATGAATACGATCCCCAGCACAAGAAGAACTGTAAGTTTTTCAGACACCATTCCCGCACAACGGGTATGCATTGTCTCGCTAAAAATGCGTTTTTTGATGAAGAATCATAGGCCTGCAGGAAGTATTGCTCCACCGGGAACTTGTCATATGTAATCTTTGGTATATGTCGCTTTAATCTTTTCCCAAGAAATTTAAGCTAACAACTAAAATATTGCCTTTGAATATATGAGGAGTATCGCCGGATGAATACGGCTGTCGCGCCCAAGGTGCAGGTTCCCGATGTCGCGGGTCAGATCACCTATGCCATGCGCTCGATGGGCGTTGCCCCGATACCCCGTAACTACGAACTCTTCTACGAGGCCTATATCGGCTCCAATCCTGCCCTTACCCGAGAGCTTGCGGCCCTCGGCGCCCATGCGACACAGGCCGAACTCGACGCGCTCGGCGCGCAATATTTCAACACGAGCCCGGCCCGGGTCTTCGACGACGCCCACACCCGCATATCAGGCGAACTCGACGGCTTGCTGCGAATCCTGAGGCAGGAGCAGAGCTCGCTCGAAAGCTATACCAGACTGCTCGGCGAGACCCACAAGCGAATCACCTCCAAGAGCAATGCCAGCGTCGAACTGATCGAAAACGCGATTGAGCTTTTAAGCCAGGCGACTGGCGATACCATGGCGCATGGCGAACGCACCGTCGAGGACGTCGTCCAGCGCTCTCAGGAAATGGATCAAGTCCGCAAGGAACTCGACGAATATAAGCGCATCGCCAACACCGACTCGCTGACGCGCCTTTCCAACCGCCGCGCCTTTGACGACCGCCTTGCTGCCGTTTTCAACAATCCAGGCATGCGGCCGGTGACGGCCCTGCTGCTCGCCGACATCGACAATTTCAAGAAAATCAACGACACCTACGGCCATCCCGTCGGCGACAAGATCCTCGCCACAGTCGCCTCGGTGATCCGCAGCAACGTCCGGCGTGACGTCTTCGTCGCCCGTGCCGGCGGTGAGGAATTCGCGCTGATCATCGAGGGCAACACAGTCGAGGAAGTGACGGCGATCGCCGAACGCATCCGCCGCACGCTGGAAACCACCCCGTTCAAAAACTCCCGCACCCGGGTGAACTACGGCCCGATTACCGCCTCGATCGGCATCTGCATGGCCTCGAATGCCGAGGATGCCGGCGAGCTTTACAGCAAGACCGACATCGCCCTTTACGGCGCCAAGAATGCCGGGCGCAACTGCATCGTCCTCTATCAGGACGGGATGCAGAAGGACTTCAGCAAGAGCTGGCTGATCTACAAAGCCTGACGGCCTTCACCACATCGTCTTCGCCGCGCGACCGGGCCATTCCCGGTCGTAGGTTTCCTGGTCGAAATCGCCGACGGCCGCCTTCAGCATCTGTCCCGGCGTCGGCAGGCCGGCGGGATCGGTGAACTGTTCGACGTTCCACAGTTCGGCCCGCATCACGGCGCGCGCGCACTGGAAATAGACCTCGTCGATCGAGATGACGACGACCGTGCGCGGATGTTTGCCGTCCATCTCAAAGCCCCGGAGCAACGTCTCGTCATTGGAGACGACGCCGCGGCCATTGATGCGCATCGTCGTGTTCGAGCCGGGGATCAGGAACATCAGCGCAAGCCTGGGATCACGCACGATGTTGGAAAGCGAATCGACGCGGTTGTTGCCGCGCCAGTCCGGCAGATGCAGCGTCTCGTCGTCGACGACACGCACCACGCCGCCGAGATCGCCGCGCGGCGAACAGTCGAGCCCCTCCGGCCCGACGGTCGCAAGCGCGGCAAAAGGCGAGATCTCGATCATCTGACGGTAAAGCGGCGTCAGTCGCTTGGTCACCTTGTCGACCGAGGCCTGCGACAGGCCTGCGCCATAGATCGTATTGAGCTCTTCGATGCTGCTGATGATTTTCATGGGGCGTCCCGCCGCGGCTTGATCTTCGCGCCGGACGCTACAATGCCGCGCGCCGCGCCGGAAGCTCAAAAATCGGAATGATCTCCGCATCTTTTTTGATGCATTCGAGCTCCTTATGCGCCTCCTCTTCGAGGAAGGCCGCGACTGCTCCAAGGACTGGAGCCGCGCCGACGATGCGCCGGTGCCCGAAGCCGTTCGCCCAGAACAGCCGTACACGCTTGCCCGCCGCACCATAACGCCTGGCATGCGCCGACGATACTTCCTTGTCGTCCTCCGCGTGAACCACCAGCACCGAACTCGAGATCGTACCTGCCGTATTGCCGGCGTCGAAATCCTCGAGTCGCCGCCCGGTGACACGTTGAACCTCATTCTCCAGCGCCGCCTGCGCAGCGGCGCCAAGGCCGATCAGCCGGCCGAAGTCGGTGAACAGCCAAGCCATCTCGCTGGGCGCGCCGATCAGCACCAGTCGCTCGCCAGTGACGGATGCCGCATCTGGCAGGAGGGCGGCGGCCGAGACCATCAGCGCTGCACCGCCGAAGGAATGGCCGATCGCCGCATCGAATGCCCCGAACCGCTCCCCTGCCGCCGCGATCGCCTCGACAGCAAGCCCCATATGCAGGAAGCGTCCGCGCGCACGACCGTGACCGGGAAAGTCGAGCGCCACGACCTCGGCACCCGTTGCCGCCAACGTCGAAACGAGATCGGCCATATAGATCGCACTGGAACCCCAGCCATGGGTGACGAGATAGCGCTTGCGCTTCCCCAGCGCCCCGCCATTCAGCCGGTAAGCATGGGCTTTGGCGCCGCTGGAAAGCTTGAGGACGAAGCGCTCGGCGCCCGCAAGCCGTGCCGCACCAGCCGCATGCGCCGCCTTCGCCTTGCCGCCCTTCGGACGCTGCGATGGCGTGCGGCAGAACAGCAGAAACGCCGCCCTGCCCGCCAGCTGGGGAGAAACCGCTTGCAGAACCGAAAATCCTAGGCGGATGACCTTGAGCGCGAAATTTGCCATAGTGGGAATCCAAATACGTTCAACACTGAACAATAAAGTACAACGATGAACAAAAATCAATCCCTTCCCTGGGATCATCCGCGTTTTCGCAGCTGGATCGCGGTGGCGCGCGCCTGCCAGCTGATGCAGCAGTCGCTGACCCGCTCGCTGGCCGATCTCGACATCAAGCCGCCGCACCTCGACATTCTGGTCAATCTCTACCGTTTCGAAGGCATCTCGCAGCAGGAGCTGGCGCGCAAGCTCCTGGTCGGCCGCTCCAATATGAGCATGCTGCTGCCGCAGATGGAAAAGCGTGGGCTGATCGAGCGTCGCGGAGACGCGCGCGACAAGCGCGTGCTGCGCCTTTATCTCACTGGGGAAGGCCGCCGGCTGACCGAGGCGGCGATGGCGATTCAGACCGATCTCATCGAACGCACGCTCTCCGACGAGCCGATCGAGCAATGCATGGCGACCGCCGATTCAATGGAGCGCATTATCACCGTGCTGCTCAAGGATCTCAGCGACGACGACGATTGATCTCAATGCAGCGTCGGCGCAGCCGATGTGCCGGTCAGCGAGCGGTATTCCCAGGCCGCGACAATGATCAGCACCAGCGTCGCCAGAATGCCCAGCAGATAGAGCTCGATCAAGGGTGCTGCGAAGGCAAGCAGGATCACGACCACCAGACCGGCGAGATGCGACAACGGCATCCGCCCGCTGGTCGCGCCCTTGAACCAGAGATTGCCGATCAGGAACAGGCCGGAGCCGCCGAGCACCGCCGCGGCGATGCCGAGATCGCCCGTCTCATGCGGATGCGAGAACATGAATTCGACCGCCACCGCATGCACGATGATGCCGGCAAGGATCGGGATGTGCCCATAGGTGAAGGCCAGCCGCGCCAAAGCTCCCGGCGTCTCCTCATGTTCGATGCGATGGGCGGCGCGCCCGTGGCCGAAGCGGAAATAAAGCCACCACATGGCAACCGTGCCGACGAAGCCGGTGACGAAAACGATGCCCGTCAGCCCCGACACCGGCAGCTCCGAAAAAGTGCGGCCGGACACGAGGATCGCCTCGCCGAGGCAGATGATGACGAAGAGCGCGCAGCGCTCGGCCATATGCGCGCCAGACACGTCCCAGTCGCTAGGCCTCGAGCGGCCGAGCCCGGGCACGGCAAAACCGGCCGCCGGACCGGCATATTCGATCGCCAGCGCGATCACCCAGGCGATCAGCCGGGCTTCATGCTCGAGCAGCCCGCCGGCGATCCAGAAGACGCCGGCCACCGCGAGCCAGGTGCTGATGCGGATGAAATTCAGCGTGTTGGCGCGGTCGACGCGCGTCATCGCGTAGGTCGTAAACAGCGAGCGCCCGACCTGCATCGCGACATAGGCGCCGGCAAAAAGCAGCCCCTTGTCGCCGAAAGCCTCGGGAATGGAGGCTGACAGCACAAGCCCGAGCATCATCAGCGTCACCAGCATGCCGCGCACCGGCATCTTGTCGGGATCGAGCCAGTTCGTCACCCAGGCGGTGAAGATCCACACCCACCAGACGGCAAAGGTCATCAGCGCCGCTTCGGCCGCACCGAGCGGCGTGTAATGGGCGGCAAGCGCATGCGAAAGCTGCGAGATCGAAAAGACGAAGACCAGATCGAAGAAGAGCTCGAGGAAGGTCACCTTGCTGCCGGCGGAGCTGCCTTTGGCGCGCAGCCAGTTCTTGCTATTCGCTTTCGCCATAACTCCCCCGACGGCCGGTTATTTTTCAGTTCAGCGCGGCTTTTCCGCCGTGTCGCGGTTCATACCCTTTTCCCTGAGCTCGTCCTCATAGGCCGAAAACAGCTCCGCCCCGCGTTCGCCGAGCTCACGCAGATAGGTCCAGGTGTAGATGCCGGTATCGTGCATGTCGTCGAATCCGATCCTGACGGCGTAATTGCCGGTCGGCGTCATCGAGATGATTGCCACGTTGCGCTTGCCCGGCACCGTCACCTTCTGCCCCGGCCCGTGGCCCTGCACCTCGGCCGACGGCGACAGCACGCGCAGGAGTTCGGCCGACAGGTCGAAGCTCCGGCCGTCGTCGAAGGTTATCGCCAGCCTCTGCCGGTCTTTCGAAACACGAAGTTCGCTCGGCCAGGTATCGCTCATCTCTATCACCCTCTTTCCCCTGGAGAAGTAGGCGTTCGCCTTTTTCGAGGCAAGCGCAAATTAGCGTGTGCGAAATCCGTTTCCCTTGACGGCGCAATCACATATGCACAGATAGAAAGATATCGCTTGAAAACAGGCATTCGATCTGGCGCGTTTCAGATCCGCTAGCGGAGGAATTGGTGAATACGAGAGTCGGAACGCTAGGCAACGCAGCGCCGCTGGCGGCGGATGCACATCCGATGATCGACCCTTTCGGCCGGGCGGTCACCTATCTCCGCGTCTCCGTCACCGACCGCTGCGATTTCCGCTGCACCTATTGCATGGCCGAGAACATGACCTTCCTGCCGAAGAAGGACCTGTTGACGCTGGAAGAGCTCGACCGGCTCTGTTGCGCCTTCGTCGCCAAGGGCGTGAGGAAGATCAGGCTGACCGGCGGCGAGCCGCTGGTGCGCAAGAACATCATGTATCTGGTCCGCCGGCTCGGCGAGAAGATCGGCTCCGGCCTCGACGAGCTGACCCTGACCACCAACGGCTCACAGCTGTCGCGCCATGCCGAGGAACTTTATGAGTGCGGCGTGCGCCGCATCAACGTCTCGCTCGATACACTCGATCCCGACAAATTCCGCAAGATCACCCGCTGGGGCGATTTCGCCAAGGTCATGGAGGGTATCGATGCCGCTCAAAAGGCCGGGCTGAAGATCAAGCTCAACGCCGTGGCGCTGAAGGATTTCAACGATACCGAGATGCCCGATCTCCTGCGCTTCGCCCATGGCCGCGGCATGGATCTGACAGTCATTGAAACCATGCCGATGGGCGAGATCGACGAGGACCGCACCGACCAGTACCTGCCGCTCTCCGAGTTGCGCGCGGATCTGGAGAAACAATTCACGCTAACCGATATCGACTACCAGACCGGCGGCCCGGCGCGTTACGTCAGGGTCTCAGAGACGGGCGGCCGCCTCGGCTTCATCACGCCGATGACCCATAATTTCTGCGAGAGCTGCAACCGTGTGCGCCTGACCTGCACCGGCACGCTCTATATGTGCCTCGGCCAAAACGACGCCGCCGATCTGCGCGCCGCACTGCGCGCCACCGAAGACGACGCCCTCCTCCACGCCGCCATCGACGAAGCCATTACCCGCAAACCCAAGGGCCACGACTTCATCATCGATCGCACGCATAACAGGCCGGCCGTGGCGCGGCATATGAGTGTCACCGGTGGGTGATGGATCTCCCTTCTCCCCAGCGGGGAGAAGGTGGCCCGAAGGGTCGGATGAGGGGGCCACACGGCACGCCATTAATTGCCCCTTGCTTGCTCAGGACACGCGGTCTTGCCATTGGGCACCCCCTCATCCGGCTGCCGCCACCTTCTCCCCGCTGGGGAGAAGGGACATGCGGCACCGTTGCCCGGCCCTTCGCTTGGGCTCAGGGCGTTCGACACTGCGATCGATTCACTGGATCGATCGCTCCCGCTTCGCGGGACCGTGTCTCACCCAGGCTTGCGCGCACAGATCGCAAACCGCTCCTGCACCATACGCTCAAGTCCACGCAGGAACGGCATCTTGCGCGCCTGCGCCCAATGAATGTCGCCGAGCTTGCGGTCGACCACGATGTCCACGAAACCGGCCTTACGCAGAAGATCGACGACCGCTTCGGCCGGCATCTCATGCGAAAAATGCACGCGCGACCGGATCTTCTGGTGCCGCGCCATCATCTCCGGCGACATATGGCTTGCCGCAGCCTTACCGGTGATCTTCGTCCAGAGCTTCTGCAGACCCTTGACCCAGGTCTCCTTGCCCATATTGCCGTCGAGGATCAGCACCTTGCCGCCCGGCTTCAGCACCGCGAACCATTCCTTGAAGGCCGAAGCCGGATCGACCAGCGTCCAGACGAGATGCCGGTTAGTGATGACATCGTAGCTGTCGCGCGGCTCCATCGTGTTTTCGGCGTCGCCGGAAACGAAACGAATATCGGTGCCGCGCCTCTTCGCCTTGGCGCGCGCCTGCGCCAGCATCGCATCCGACCAGTCGAGCCCGGTGACCTTGAAACCGACATCGTTCATCAGATGCGAGATCACGGCGGTGCCGCAGGCAAGATCGAGCGCCGCGCGTCCCTGCCCCTCGCCGAGATGCTTCCGGATCAGCCGCTGCCAGCCCTTCCGCTCGCCTTCCGAAAAGATTTCATGGCCGACGCTCTGGTCGAAGGTCGCCGCCCTCTCCGACCAGAAATCGCGGATTTCATCGCGGATCGAATAATTTGTATTCATCGAATTCATCTCAAGTGCCCCGACATCGGATCAGTTTGGAAACGCTCTAAAACATATAACTTGATTCATAAAGTCATATTTCCTATGCCTGCGGACATTATTCAGACGTCAGGGGAATTTCCAGATGAATTTCGTGAAAATGCTCGCAGTTTCCGCCGCTGCGATTGCCGGCTTGATGCCGCTTTCGGCCTGGGCGCAGTCCTTCACCATCAAGGATGTGGCCGGCCGTGAAGTCAGCTTCGAAAAGCCGGTCGAGCGTGTGATCCTTGGGGAAGGCCGCATGCTCTACGCCGTCGCGCCGATCGAGAAGGAAGATCCCTTCGCCAAGATCGTCGGCTGGCGCAACGACCTCTGGACCACAGACAAGGATGGCTTCAATGCCTATGTCGAGAAGTTTCCCAAAGGCAAGGACCTGCCCTTTCTCGGCAACCTGACCGACGGCACGCTGCAGGCCGAGACGGTCGTCAAGCTTGATCCCGACGTGCTGCTGCTGCCGATCGGCAACAAGACCGCCGCCGACGAAGTCAAGCTCGAAGAGATGCTCGCCGGCATCGGCGTGAAGATCGTCTATATCGATTTCCGCGAGCATATTCTCGCCAACACCGAGCCGAGCCTGAAGATCCTCGGCAAGCTCTTCGGCCACGAGGACCGCGCCGATGCCGTCGCCGCCTACTGGAAGGAGCAGATGGCGCGTGTGACCGACAAGCTCAAGGCCGCCAACCCGCCGAAGCCGAAGGTCTTCATGTACCGCGCAGCCGGCTTGGTGGAGTGCTGCGGCACCTTCGGTCCTGACAATTTCGGCCTGATGGTCGATTGGGCCGGCGGCCACAATCTCGGCTCCGATTTCCTGCCGGGCTATACCGGCTCGATCAACGCCGAACAGGTCGTCGCCTCCAATCCTGAGGTCGTCGTCGTCACCGGCTCCAACTGGAGCCAGACCAAGAATGCCAAGGACTATGTGAATGTCGGCCCGAGCGCTGCGTCTACCCTCGGCGACAGCCGTAAGGTGCTGAACACGCTGATGGAAAACCCGGCCTTCACCGGCTCCAAGGCGGTCGCCGGCGGCAATGTCCATGCGATCTGGCACCAGTTCTACACCAGCCCCTATCAGTTCGTCGCCGTCCAGCAGCTGGCAAAGTGGTTCCACCCGAACCTCTTTGCCGATCTCGATCCGGATGCCACCTTCAAGGAATTCCATGAAAAGTTCCTGCCGGTCGCCTATCAGCCGGGTTACTGGGTCGACGCCAAGGCGAGCCAGTAGTCGGAAATGGCCGAGATCGCCGCCACATCGATTGAAGCCGAAGCCGGGAGGGAGCGCTACCGCGCCCTCGCCCGGCGCAAGCTGCTGATCCTTGCCGCCATGACGGCGGCGCTCTGTCTATCCTTTGCTGTCGATCTCGCCTGGGGGCCGGCCCGCTACAGCCTCGGCGAGGTTGTCGCCGCCCTCCTCGACCCCTCCTCGGTCTCGGATCAGGTGCGGGCCGTCGTTTGGAATATCCGCATGCCGGTCGCCGTCATGGCGATCGTCGTCGGCGCCTCACTCTCGGTTGCCGGCGCGCAGATGCAGACGATCCTCGCCAATCCGCTCGCCAGCCCCTTCACGCTCGGCATCTCGGCGGCTGCAAGTTTCGGCGCGGCGCTGGCGATCGTCACCAGCGTTCCGCTTCTGCCTGTGGCAGCCGGCCTGCTCGTGCCGGTCAATGCCTTCATCATGGCGCTGATCGCCACGCTCTTCATCCATTTCGTCTCGCAGGCCCGCGGCGTATCGGTGCAGACGGTCGTCCTGCTCGGCATCGCGCTGGTCTTCACCTTCAATGCGTTGCTCGCCTTCCTGCAATATCTCGCTTCCGAACAGGCGCTGTCGGCCGTGGTCTTCTGGACGATGGGCAGCCTGACCAAGGCGACATGGCCGAAAATCTGGGTGACGCTCGCCGTTCTGCTGATCGCTTTGCTGCTCTTTGCCCGCAATGCCTGGGCGCTCACCGCCATCCGCCTCGGCGAGGACAAGGCCGCAAGCTTCGGCGTCAATGTCCGCCGCATCCGGCTGGAAACCATGCTTGTCGTCTCGTTGCTTGCCGCAGTCCCCGTGAGCTTCGTCGGCACCATCGGTTTCGTCGGCCTCGTCGGCCCGCATATCGCCCGGATGATCCTCGGCGAGGATCAGCGCTTCTTCCTGCCGGGCTCGATCCTCTCGGGCGCGCTGCTGTTGTCGCTGACCTCGATCGTCTCGAAGTCGATCATCCCGGGCGTCGTCTTCCCGATCGGCATCATCACCGCGCTGGTCGGCGTGCCCTTCTTCTTCTCGCTCATCCTCTCGAACAGGAGCCGGTCATGGTAGCGCTTCAGTTGCAATCGGTCGGCGCCTATCACGGCCGCAAGCTCTTCGTCGAGAACGTAACGACGCCGGTGATGAAATCGGGTGAGATCGTCGCGGTCATTGGCCCGAACGCCGCCGGCAAGTCGACGCTTTTCAAGCGCATCACCGGCCTGCTCAGGGGCCCGGGCGATGTGGTCGTCGAAGGCTCGAAGGCAAAAAACGCCATCAGCTACATGCCGCAGGATACCTCGGCCAATGCAGTGCTGACCGTCTACGAGTCCATCCTGCTCGCCCGCAAACAAGGACAGTCCTGGGCGGTCGGCGATGGCGACCTGCGCTTCATCGACGAGATCATGGCAGCTCTCGATATCACCGCGCTGGCCTTCCGCGATCTCGGGGCGCTGTCCGGTGGCCAGCGCCAGCTCGTCTCGATCGCCCAGGCGCTCGTCCGCGAGCCCGAGATCATGCTGATGGACGAACCCACAAGCGCGCTCGACCTCCACCGCCAAGTCGAGGTCCTCGATTTCATGCGGCGCCAAGCGCGCAGCAAAGGCATGATCGTGCTCATCGCCATCCACGACCTCAACCAGGCGCTCCGCTTCGCCGACAAAGTCCTCGTCATCGCCAATGGCCGTATGCACGCCTGCGGCGCCCCAAGGGACGTCGTCACCGCCGAATTGCTGCGGGAAATCTACAGGGTCGAAGCCCGAGTGGAGAGGTGCTCGATGGACCACGATCATGTCATCGTGGATGGGACCGCGCATTGACGCGAGGGAGCCTATCCTGAGGCGCCAATACCCAAGAGAGCCTCATCCTGAGGCGCGTAGCCCATAGGCGAAGCCTCGAAGGACGAGGCGGGCGCTCCACCTGCCCTCTTCAGTCGATCAATCGCTGCGCCGTAAACTTGTCCGTAACCAGCATGTCGATGACCCCCACCCGGAGCGCGCCCGAAATAGCGTCGGTCTTCTTCGCTCCGCCGGCAAGGGCGATGACCCGGTCCACCCGTTCGAGGTCCTCGAGTGGAAGCCCTATGACCCGATCGTCCAGGGGTGTTTTGACCGGCTTGCCGTTTTTATCGAAGAAGCGAAGCGAGATATCGCCGACGGCGCCCGCTTCTGCGAGATCAGAGAGTTCGCGCGACGAGAAGATATTCCCGGATCGAGCGAGAAGTTCGGAGGGTTCGACGGCCCCGATGCCGACGATCGCCAGCGTTATGCTGCCGAACAGGTCCATCGTCTCGCGGACGAACGGGTCGGCCTGCATCAGAAGTTTTGCCTCTCTGGATGTCGTAACACCCTGCACGGGCAGCAGTTTCGGCTCGGCGCCGGTCAGCCGCGCAAGCCGCGTGGTCAGCTGCGTCGCATGCGTCTGCACGGAAGGATCGCCCATGCCTCCCAGGGTCTGGACGACGTACTTCGCCTGAGCGCTCTTCTGCGGATGAATGTTCTCGACCATCTTGAAGATGGTCTGGCTCCAGCTCGAAACGCCGATAATCTCCCCCGGCGCAAGCGTCACCTCCAGGAGATGTGCGGCCGCCTCGCCGATACGGGCCATGATGGCTCCGTCCCGATCTTCCGTGCATTCGACGACGATCGCCTCCGGCAGATCGTATTTTTCGCGAAGCGCGCTCTCGAGCTCGCTGTAGGTGCCGACGGGAGGGATCACGCTCGTTCGGACGATATCTTCAGCTTCGGCACGCTTGAGCATGCGCGATACCGTCGCCTGCGACAGGCGAAGGTGTTGTGCGATCTCCGCCTGCCGCCGTCCCTCGATATGATACATCTGGGCGACTCTTGAAATGAGGCGGAGTTCGTTGAGGCGAGTCATCGCTAATCCCAGAGTGAATTTTTATTCACCTTTAGCCTGTGTTTCGCGGGACGTCGAGCGGGCAAGCGCATCATTCCAGGTCTCGAGAAGAACCGCTCGATCCACGGGTTGCGGCTCAATGATTTGGGTGTTCCGCGGCAGCTCCGAGACAATATGGAGATCGCTCCACAAGCCGAGTGACAGCCCCGCCAGATAGGCAGCGCCCAGAGCCGATGCCTCGGGGGCTTCGCATTGGATCACGGGATGGTCGATGAGGTTCGAGACGCATTGCATCAGGAAACGGTTCTGGCTCGGCCCCCCATCCACATAGAGCGCGCCGAGTTCGCCGCCGCTCTGTGCCCGCATGGCCGCGATCACGTCATGCACCTGCAAGGCGATGGAATCGGTTACCGACCGCGCCATCTGCGCCCGTGTCGTATTGAAGTTGATCTGAGAGAACAGAGCACGGGCGTTCGAATTCCAGTAAGGCGCCCCCAGTCCGACGAAGGCCGGCACGAAACCGGGTCCACCCGGCGCAGCGCTCGCCGCAAGTTCGACAAGGGCCGCCACATCTTCAAGGCCGAGAATATCCGCCATCCAGGGAAGGCTGGCGGCGCAAACCAGAATATTGCCTTCGAAAGCGAAAATCGGCTTTCCCCCGATGCGCCATGCAACGGTGGTTGTGATGCCGTTGCGCGGGGCAATGAATTGCGGCAGCGTCGTCATGACAGAAGAGCCGGTTCCGAAGGTCACCTTGCCGTCGCCCGGCTTGAATGCTCCATGGCCGAACAGGGCTGCGTGGCTGTCTCCGATCGCGGCCATGATAGGCGTGCCATCCGGCACCCCTGGCAATCCTTGCGTTCTGCCGAAATCGGCAGAGCTGTCGAGCACCCCGGGCAGGAGCGCGATATCGACGCCGAAGATCTCGCCAAGCTCCTCGCTCCATCTCTGTTCCCGGAGATCGAACAGCTGGCTCCTGGCGGCATTCGAAGCGTCGCAGACATGCCGGCGCCCGCCCGTCAGGCAGTGGACGAGCCAACTGTCGATCGTTCCCAGCCGCACCGGCCGCCCGGCCGGAATACGGTCGAGCAGCCATCGGAATTTCGAACCCGGGAACATCGGATCCAATGGCAGGCCGGTCAGCGCCTGCACACGGTCGAGGCGGCCTTCGGCGATCAGATGTTCGCAATCCTGCGCCGTTCGACGGCACTGCCAGCTGACCACCGGTCCGAGCGCCTCTCCGGTTTCGGCGTCCCAGGCGGTAACGGACTCGCGCTGGTTGGAAATGGCGACCGCCTCGATGCTCACAGCCGGGCCGGCCTTCAGGCAGGCGTCGATCGCTTCGCAGACCGAGGCGTAGAGCCGGCGTGGGTCTTGCTCGACCCAGCCCGGCTTCGGATAGGAGATGCCGACAGGAGCCGAACCCCTTCCGATGATGTCTCCCTTTTCGGAAACGAGAACTGCCTTTGAATTGGTCGTGCCCTGGTCGATTGCCAGAATTGCCCGCATTCTATCCTCCACAGATCAGGCGGCGGCCGCGGCGCCAAAATGCGCCCCGGCCGCTTCACGCGATCCCCAGTTACTTGCGCTTGATCAGCGCCTGTGCAGCGTCGGCGATGGCCGACGGCGCCATTCCGTATTCGTCGAGCAGAAACTCTGCCGAACCGGTCGGGGCGTAGACGCCGGGAACGCCGAGACGCTTCATCGGGACTGGGGCATAGTCGACCACCACTTCGGCCACCGCGGAGCCGAGCCCGCCAAAGATCGAATGCTCTTCGGCCGTAACGATCGCCCCGGTTTCCCTAGCCGCGGCGATGATGGCCTCCTCGTCGATCGGACGAACCGTTGCGAGGTTGAGCACCCTGGCATCGATGCCGCGTTCTGCGAGAATCTCGGCAGCCTTCACGATGCGATGGGTCAACGTGCCGTTGGCGATCAGGGTGACGTCGGAACCCTGACGAAGGAGATTTGCCTTGCCGAGTTCGAACCTGTGGCCTTCCGGAAGGAGATCGGGCACACCGACGCGTGACAAACGCAGGAAACAGGGGCCGTTGTAGGTCGCTGCCCACGCAACGGCAGCAGCGGTTTCGATGCGGTCACAAGGTGCAATGACCGGAAGGTTGGGCAGAACCCGCGTCCAGGCGAAGTCTTCGATCGAGTGATGCGTCGGACCGAGTTCGCCATATGCCATTCCGGACGAGATCCCCACCAGCTTGACGTTGGCGTTCGAGTAGGAAATGTCGGCCTTGATCTGCTCCAGCGACCGCCCCGTGAGAAACGGAGCAGCGCCGCACACGAACGGAAGACGTCCGCCGTTGGCGAGGCCTGCTCCAACGCCGACCATGTTCTGCTCTGCGATGCCGACGTTGACGAGGCGTTCCGGAAACCTCGACTTGAAGCCGCCGAGCTTGGAGGAACCGACGGAGTCGTTGCAGACGGCAACGATCGTTTCGTTTTCGGCTGCCAGCCGCTCGAGCGTGGAGGCGAATGCGTCGCGGCAATCGTGAAGCTTGGGTGGGTTTACTGGCGCGTTCATTACAGTGCCTCCGACAATTCTGCCAATGCGATTTCGTATTGTTCCTTGCTCGGCACCTTATGGTGCCACTCGACCCGGTCCTGCATGAACGAGATTCCGTGGCCCTTGTTGGTATGGGCGACGATGCAGTGCGGTCTTAACCCCCGGTATTCGAGGGCCGGAACGATTTCGCGCATATCGTTGCCGTCGATCTCGGTGACTTCCCAGCCGAACGCTTCGAGCTTCGGGCGAAGTGGAGCGAGATCGTTGGTTTCGGCAAGCGCAGCACCCTGCTGGAACCTGTTGTGATCGATGATCAACGTCAAGTTATCGAGCTTGAACTGAGCTGCCGCCATGATCGCTTCCCAGTTGGACCCTTCCTGCATCTCACCATCGCCGGTGACGACGTAGGTGTGATATCCAGCGCCCGAGAGCTTGGCGGCTTTCGCCATTCCCACGGCAACAGGAAGGCCGTGGCCGAGCGGACCGGTATTCGTTTCGACGCCAGGAACCTTGTTGCAGTTCGGATGCCCGTTCAGCCTCGAATGCGGCTGCAAGAAGGTGGAAATCTCCTCCTCCGGGATGAAGCCGCGTTTTGCAAGCGTCACATAGAGAGCGCAAGCCGTATGTCCCTTTGAAAGGACAAACCTGTCACGGCCGGGATGTTTTGGCTGATCCGGCCAGACATTCAGCACACGAAAATAGAGCGCCGTCAAAATGTCGATGACCGACATTTCCCCGCCAATATGGCCGGCGCCCGCTTCAAAGACCGCTTGGAGATCGCGCAATCGGATCCCGCGGGCGATGCGCTCAAGTTCTGTCGTGTCCATTGGTTCCTCTTGCATAAATATTCACTAATCAATATTTTTGCACAACATGCCGATTAGTCAAGCCTCTAAACGAGACTCCGGCAAGGCTATGCCAGAGCAAATCCTGTTGACAGCCGGAAAGCAAGTTGTTAATGAATTTTCCAGCAGATGTGAATAATTATTCTAGACTGCGCAAATATCGGATACAAGCCTAAGCATAGGGAGGAGCAATGGTGGCGCTCGATATCAATGAACACAGGCTTTCGTCCGGCGCTTGGCTCGGTAAGCTCAAGGGAGCCACCGGTCCGCTCGTGGGATTGCTCGCGCTGTGCATCTTTCTGAGCTTCAGCACAGACACGTTTCTTTCGGTTCGAAACGGCCTCAATATCCTCGACCAGATCACCGTCCTCGGCATCATGGCGGTTGGAATGACCTTCGTCATCCTGATCGGCGGCATCGATCTCTCCGTCGGCTCGGCACTCGCCCTGGCGATGATGGTCATGGGCTGGACCGCCAACGTCGCCGGTCTGCCGCTGCCTGTCGGGATCGCCTTTGCCCTGATTGCCTCGGCTATTTCGGGCCTCATCGTCGGGCTTCTGGTGACGCAGTTCAGGGTTCCAGCCTTCATCGCCACGCTTGCGATGATGTCGGCGGCGCGCGGCGTTGCCAACATGATCACCGACGGCCAGCAGATCGTCGGCTTCCCCGACTGGTTCATGATGTTGGCAATCGATCGCCATTTCGGCGTCATGACTGCCACGGTCTTCCTCATGCTCGCGGTTGTTCTTGCGGCCTGGCTCTTCCTGCACTTCCGCTCCGAAGGCCGCATGCTCTATGCGGTGGGCGGTAATCCCGAAGTCGCGCGGCTCGCCGGCATCAACGTCCCGCTGGTGACGATATCAGTCTATGTCGTGAGCGCCGTCCTTGCGGGGCTTGCAGGCATCGTGCTCGCCGCCCGCCTGGATTCCGTCCAGCCGTCCAGCGGCCTGGGCTATGAACTGGACACCATCGCCGCCGTCGTCATCGGCGGGACATCGCTCTCCGGCGGCGCGGGCGGCATCGGGGGAACGCTGATCGGCGTCCTGATCATCGGTGTGCTTCGCAACGGTCTCAATCTTCTCAACGTCTCGCCCTTCCTTCAGCAGGTGATCATCGGGATCGTCATCGTGCTCGCGGTCGGCGCAGAGACCATTCGTCGGCGTCGCGCCTGACGCGCATGGGCCGCCGCGTTGGCGGACACGGAATTCCGTCCCGGAAATTCGGGGCGGATCAATAACCCAAGGGGGAGGACATACCCTAGGGTCCATCAAACAACGGAGGAACTACAATGAAAATTGCGCGCACCATGCTCGCG
Source organism: Rhizobium sp. M10 (assembly GCF_002531955.1). Lineage (NCBI taxonomy): Bacteria > Pseudomonadati > Pseudomonadota > Alphaproteobacteria > Hyphomicrobiales > Rhizobiaceae > Rhizobium > Rhizobium sp. M10. The sequence continues at coordinate 211,061 of NZ_NWTA01000003.1, forward strand.
TCCGCTGCACTGCTCGGCCTCACGCTCGGTCCCGTTCACGCGGCGGAACTGAAGAAGCTTGGCCTGGCTGTTGCCAACCTTCAGGCAAACTTCTTCAACCAGATCAAGCAATCAGTCGAGGCCGAAGCCAAGAAGCGCGGCATCGAGGTCATCACCGTCGACGCAAAGGGTGACGGGCCGACGCAGGTCAATCAGATCCAGGATCTTCTGACCCAGAAAATCGACGCGCTGATCTACATTCCGGCAGGTGCGGCAGCGGCGACCGTTCCCGTCAAGCTCGCGAAGAACGCCGGCATCCCTGTTGTCAACGTCGACCGCAACGCCGACGGCGCGCCGGGCGATACATTCCTCGCAACCGATTCCGTCGCGTCTGCCAAGGCGGTGTGCGACTACATCCTGAAGGAAGCCGGCGGCAAGGGGAAGATGGTCATCATCCACGGCCAGAAGGGCACGACGCCGGAAGTCGATCGCTCCAAGGGCTGCGGTGAGTCGCTCAAGGCCTATCCTGATGTGAAGGTTGTCGCCGAGCAATATTCGAACATCTGGAGCCAGGACGAAGGCTTCCAGATCATGCAGAATATGCTGCAGGCAAATCCTGATGTCTCGATCGTCTTCGCACAGGCCGATGGTCTCGCGCTTGGCGCCGCTCAGGCAATCAAGGTCGCAAATCCCTCGCAGAAGATCGTGGTCGGCGGCTTCGATGGAGACACCGCGGCTCTCGAAGCCCTCAGCAAGGGCGTCTTCAACGTGACGGCGACGCAGCAGACGCAGAAAATGGGCCGCGATGCAGTCGAAAACGCCGCCAAGCTTGTCGCCGGTGAAAAAGTGCCGCCGGTACAGCTCTTGGATGCCACGCTGACAACCAAGGAAAACGTCGCAGGCTTCATCGCCAACCATCCCTAACGCATCGACCCGAAAATCGGGAACGATTTTCGGAAAGCACGATGCGAGGATTGAAAGTGTTAGAGCGTCCTTTGTACGTCCGAAAGGACGCACGGCGCTCTAATGATGAAGTTGAGGTCTTGAGGAGGTGTGCCGTGACTGATCCGGTTCTTTCCCTGAGGGGCATATCCAAGTGGTATGGTCCGCTCCAGGTTCTGAAGAATGTCAGCCTGGACGTCTATCCCGGTGAAGTGGTTGCACTTCTCGGTGAAAACGGAGCGGGCAAGTCGACGCTGTCAGGCATCATCGCCGGCTCACGCACACCCTCCGAGGGATCGATGACATGGCTGGGGCAGCCTTATGCCCCGGCCACCCCACGCGAAGCGATCGACAAGGGCGTTGTCCTGATCCATCAGGAACTGCAGCTTCTGCCGCAGCTGTCGATTGCGGAAAACGTCTTCATCGGACGCTGGCCGATGAAGAACGGCGTCGTTGATCGTGCCCAGATGGTTCGCCGGGCCCAGGACCAGCTCGCGCGTTTGAACCTCCATATACCGGCAACACGAATGGTCGCCGGTCTTTCCACGGCAAATCAACAGCTCATCGAGATCGCCAAGGCGCTGGCTCTCAACGCCAAGCTGCTGATCCTCGATGAACCGACGGCCGCCCTTGGCGGCGCGGAGACGGAAGCTCTGTTCGAACAGGTTCGCAAGCTTCGCTCGGAGGGTGTCGGCATCGTCTACATTTCCCACCGCATGGAAGAGATCAAGCAGATCACCGACCGGATCGTCGTTCTTCGCGACGGGGAGCGGGTGCAAGAATTCTCAGACAGCGCCACCCCGGTGCGAACGATCGTCGAGAGCATGGTCGGACGCCCGCTTGATCGCCTGTTCCCTACCCTGCCCATTCCGACGGACCGCCCGGTCCTTGAGGTATCAGGGCTCAGCTCGCCGGATGACTCTTTCCGCGACGTGACCTTCGAGGTGCGGGCCGGCGAAATTCTCGGCATCGCCGGACTGGTCGGCGCCGGTCGCACCGAGCTGGTGCGTGCGATTTCGGGAGCAGATCCAATCAGTGCAGGCTCGATCAAGCTCGAAGGCGAGGAGCTCGGGCTGCGCGACCCGGCCGACGCGATCGCCAAGGGCATCGTGATGGTTCCGGAAGACCGCAAGGCGCAGGGTCTGATTGTCGGGCACCGGATCAGCGAGAACATTATCTACGCCAATCTCGATAAACTCGGCGGTGGCTGGATTACGCCGCGCATCAAGCGCTCCTTCGCGGAAAAGGCAGTTGCCAAGTTCGGCGTGAAGGGCCGCGCCGAGCAATTCGCCTCCGATCTTTCCGGCGGCAACCAGCAGAAGGTCGTGATCGCGAAGTGGCTCTTGCGCGAGCCCAAGGTCGTGGTCCTCGACGAACCGACGCGAGGCATCGACGTCGGCGCCCGCGCGGGCATCTACGACATCATCGTCGACCTTGCCAAACAGGGTGTGGCGGTCATCGTCGTCAGCTCCGACCTCGAGGAAGTTCTCGGCATTTCCAATCGCATTCTCGTGCTTGCCCAGGGCAAGCAGGCAGGCATCCTCGATCGTGACCAGGCAAATGACGTCTCGGTCATGGAGTTAGCGACCATCTAAACAGACAGAGAAAGGAAGAGCGGTGTCTGACATCACTCTGAACGCCCCGAAGCTTTTCGACCTCAGCGGCGGGGTTGCCATCGTAACCGGTGCCGGGAGCGGCATCGGGCAGCGCATTGCCATCGGCCTTGCGCAATGCGGCGCCGACGTGGCGCTGCTCGACCGTCGAACCGACGACGGACTGGCCAGGACGGCTGAGCATATTCGCGCCGCCGGCCGCCGCTCGATCGAGATCGCGGCTGACGTTACGAGCAAATCTTCCCTCGCAGAGGCAGTCGCACGCACCGAAGCGGACCTCGGCGCCTTGACGTTGGCCGTCAACGCTGCAGGCATCGCCAACGCGAACCCGGCGGAGGATATGGAAGAGGATCAGTACCAGACGTTGATGGATATCAACCTGAAAGGCATATTCCTGTCCTGCCAGGCCGAGGCCCGCGCCATGCTGAAGAATGGAGGCGGCTCCATCGTCAACATCGCCTCCATGTCGGGCGTCATCGTCAACAGAGGCCTCAGCCAAGCGCATTACAACGCCTCCAAGGCGGGCGTCATCCATATGTCGAAGTCGATGGCGATGGAATGGGTCGGCCGCGGCATTCGCGTCAACACCATCTCCCCCGGCTATACGGCAACGCCCATGAACACCCGCCCGGAGATGGTTCACCAGACCAAGCTCTTCGAAGAGCAGACACCGATGCAGCGCATGGCAACGGTCGACGAAATGGTAGGGCCGGCGGTCTTCCTGCTGTCGAATGCGGCAAGTTTCGTGACCGGCGTCGATCTTCTCGTCGACGGCGGCTTCTGCTGCTGGTGATGGATAAGAAAGCGCGCATTGCCGGCAACTGAAAATGAACCGGTCTCGCTTCCTCCCTGGCTGAGATCGAGGCGCTGAAGGGACCAACGGGCAAGACGGCGCACGATATCGCCGCCTGCCCGCCCTTCACGCTGATCGAACGCTGTCGCAGCCGCTTGAGCTTCAACAATGATCGCAGGGCAGGTCGCGCCCAGATTTGCTGTTTATCGACGGATACCGGAAGGAAAGACCATGAAACGCTTCGAGCAAAAGACTGTCGTCATCACCGGAGGCAGCCGCGGCATCGGCGCAGCGATCGCCAGGCGCTTTGCGCGCGAAGGCGCCAATCTCGTCGTCTCGGCCAATGAGGATCTCGTCCACGGCGTCGCCGAGGGCATCCGGGCAGAAGGCGGCAAGGCGATCTCCTTCATCGGTGACGTCACCGACAAGGCAAGCGTCGTCGCCCTCTACGATGCAGCTGAGAAGGAGTTCGGTTCTGTCGACGTCTCGATCCAGAATGCCGGCGTCATCACCATCGCCCGCGTCGAGGACCTGACCGAAAACGAGTGGGACAAGGTCATGGCCGTCAACACCAAGGGCGTCTTCCTCTGCGCTCAGGAGGCGATAGCGCGCATGCGCAAGCACAAACGCGGCGGCCGCATCATCAACACCGCCTCCGGCCAGGCCCGCGACGGCTTCATCTACACCCCGCACTATGCCGCCTCAAAAATGGGCGTCGTCGGCATCACCCAGAGCCTCGCCAAGGAAGTCGCGACCGAAAACATCACCGTCAACGCCTTCTGCCCCGGCATCATCGAAACCGACATGTGGGCCTATAACGACCAGGTCTGGGGCAAGCTGCTCGGCAATTACGGCCCCGGCGAACTGATGAAGGAATGGGTTGAAGGCATCCCGATGAAGCGCGCCGGCTCCGGCGAGGACGTTGCCGGCCTGGTAGCCTTCCTCGCCAGCAACGACGCCGCTTACATCACCGGCCAGACGATCAATGTCGACGGCGGGTTGATCATGTCGTAGGTGGAGCAGAGGACACCGGCTCCTCGAAGCGGGCGATTTCCGCTCCCGCCTGAAGATATCCGCCAACCTCTGCCTTGATCCGAATCTTGCCTGCCCGCGATGCCGTGACCTGGGTTTCCATCTTCATCGCCTCCATGACGGCGATGAGATCACCGACAGCAACCTCCGCGCCATCTTCGACCTTGAACGCCTGCAGCGTGCCGGAAATCGGTGCGGTTATGGTCGCTGCGTCGTCGGTCTTTGCCCCTGTCGGACCTCCGCTACCCGCGCCTGCAAGTCCGCCGAGACCGGCAAGGAGCGCCGCGGGAATGCCGAGTTCATGTCGCTTGCCATCGATCTCGACGTGGGTGCGGATCAGGTGGCCATCGGCAACCGGCTCGGGTCGGGCGACGGCCGAAAGCCGATCGGCGAAGCCGGTCTCGATCCAGCGCGTGTGCACCTTGAATCCTGTCTCGCCGATAAATTCTTCTGTCTCGATCGCGGCGCGGTGGAAGGGAAGGACCGTTGCGACGCCCTCGATCCTGAACTCCTTCAGAGCACGGCGGGCGCGGCTCAACGCCTCCTCACGGGTACTACCCGTGACGATCAGCTTCGCCATCAGCGAATCGAAGGTGCCGGGAACGGTCGAGCCCACGCCGACGCCGGTGTCGAGACGGATGCCGGGACCGGAAGGCGCGTCGAAAGCCGTGATCGCACCGGGTGTCGGCAAGAAGCCACGGCCGGGATCTTCGGCGTTGATACGGAACTCGATCGAGTGGCCACGCGGGGCAGGCGTTTCGGTGACGCGCAGCGGCAGGCCATCGGCGATGCGGAACTGCTCGATCACGAGATCTATGCCGGTCGTCTCTTCGGTTACCGGATGCTCGACTTGAAGGCGCGTGTTCACTTCGAGGAAGGAGATCGTACCGTCGACACCGAGCAGGAACTCGACCGTTCCCGCCCCCGAGTAGCCGGCCGCCGCACAGATCTTCTTCGCGGCGTCGTGGATCGACTGGCGCTGAGCGTCGGAAACAAACGGTGCCGGCGCCTCCTCGACGAGCTTCTGGTTGCGCCGCTGTAGCGAGCAGTCACGGGTGCCGAGAACCAGCACATTGCCATGTTTGTCAGCCAGCACCTGCGCCTCGATGTGGCGCGGACGATCGAGGAAACGTTCGAGGAAACACTCGCCGCGGCCGAAGGCGGCCTTGGCCTCACGCACGGCGGATTCGTAGAGTTCCGCCACCTCCTCCATCTTCCAGGCGACCTTCAGGCCGCGTCCGCCGCCGCCATGCGCCGCCTTGATGGCAACGGGCAGACCGTGTTTCTCAGCAAAGGCGGTGACTTCCGCAGCGGTCTCGACCGGACCGTCACTGCCAGCGACGAGGGGCGCCCCGACACTCAGCGCAATGCGCCGGGCCTCGACCTTGTCGCCAAGCGCTTCGATGACATGCGGATCCGGTCCGATCCAGGTGAGGCCTGCATCGATGACGGCTCGGGCGAACTCCGCACGCTCGGACAGGAACCCGTAGCCGGGATGAACGGCGTCGGCGCCCGAACGTTTGGCAATGTCGATCAGCTTGTCGATATCGAGATAAGTTTCCGCCGGACGGCTGCCGGAGAGCCCGTAGGCTTCGTCCGCCAGCTTGACGAAGAGCGCATCCATGTCCGGATCGGCATAGACGGCGACCGATTGCAGGCCGTGGTCGCGACAGGCCCGGATGATGCGCACCGCAATCTCGCCTCGGTTGGCGATCAGGACTTTCTGCATGGATGTCTCCTCACTTATTTCTCGGTGGCCGGGCTTTGGTGTCGCGCACGTGCGGCCGAACATCGGCAAACCTCGTCACGGGCCGGAAGCGTATCTGGGCATTGACCGGGATCTGCCCGGCGAGATCGAGATGATATTCGGCGACCGTGCCGATGACCGGGTAACCGCCGGTCAACGGATGGTCCGCAAGGAAAAGCACCGGCTGGCCGCTATGCGGCACCTGGATCGCGCCGGTCGCGGTTCCCTCGCTCGGCAGTTCCGTCTTGTCCTTCCGCTCGAGCGCGATGTCGCCGGAAAGACGGATACCGACACGATTGGACTGTGGGGTCACCTGCCAGAGTTGACCCGAGAAACTGGTGATGCCGGCCTCGGTGAACCAGTCGCTGCGTGGTCCCATGATCACGTCGAGCGTCACGATCTCGCCGGAAGCCGGAAAGGCGAAGGCCGGCGCTTCGGAAAGCGATACGCTGCCGAGAAACTGCGTCGCCGTTTGCAGTGTCAAGATCGTCCCTGCCGTGACCGGGTCCGGGCCGATGAAGGCAAGCGTATCGGTCGAGGCGCTGCCGAGCACCGGCTCGACAGTGAGACCGCCGCGGATCGAAAGATAGCTTCGCATGCCGCGCGGCGCATGGCCGAGCGTCACCACATCGCCGGGCTCCAGCGAGATGGGCTGATAGGTTTCGGCGGCAATGGTGCGCCCTGAGGCATCGCGGATCGATATCGGACAGGGCGCGCCGGTCAGTGCCATCACCGCCCGGCCCGACGCCTCGAAAGAAAATCCGCCGAGGATGATTTCGAGGCACGGGGTGCCCGCAGCATTGCCGACGACGCGGTTGGCAGCCTTGAGTGCCCCTCGATCGAGCGCGCCTGAGGAGGACACGCCCTGGCCGGTCTTGCCGAAGCGGCCGAGGTCCTGAAACAGTGCCGGCATGGGTGCGGCCAGGACCTTTAGTGTCACAGCCTCTCCGGTGAACTCGGCCGGGCCTGGATCTACGACCTTCGTCGCCGGAGTGGAAATCGCAACCGCCCGCTTTTCGAGATCGAAGAAGCGCACGCGGTAGCCGGGTTGGAACAAGGCCGGCGGATCGCGCGACAGGTCCCACATTTTTTCCAGCGTCGTGCCGATGATCTGCCAGCCGCCGGGACTTGCCTGCGGATAGACGCCGGAAAAGGCGCCAGCAAGGGCGACCGAACCTGCCGGAATCCGAGTCCGCGGGCTTTTGCGCCGCGGCACCTGCAGCGCGGGATCACCACCGACAAGATAACCGAAACCGGGGGCAAAGCCGCAGAAGGCGACGGTGAAGGTGCTCTCGGTGTGACGACGGATGACCTCTTCGACTGACAGACCGGTCAGTTGCGCCACATCGGCAAGATCTTCGCCGTCATAGTGAACCGGGATTTCGACGAGCTGGTCGGACGGCGCGATGCGGGCCGAAAGGTCGCGGGTGGCGATCTCGCCGGCAAGCCGTTCCGCGGTGAGCCTTTCTGCGCGAAAACCGATCATCAGCGTGCGTGCGGCCGGCACTATGTCTTCGATGCCCTCTACTGGATCGGTTTCGAGCGAAGCAAACAGCGCCAGCGTCTGGTCGAGATCGTCGAGTTCGACCAAAAGGGTCGTCAGGTTGACGGGCAGGAAGCGCATCGGATCCTCAGGCGTGATAGGCGGTGTCGGGAATGTCGGTGATGAACATATGCCCTGGCGCGTGGGTGATGGCAAAGGGCACGCCGGATGCCATCACGGCGGCCTGCGGAGTCACACCGCAGGCCCAGAACACCGGGATTTCACCCGGCTCGACACGCACCGGATCGCCGAATTCCGGCTTCGACAGGTCTCGGATGCCGATTTCTTCCGGCGCGCCGATATGGATGGGCGCGCCATGCACCGCCGGGAACCGGCCGGAGATTGTCGCAGCATCGGCAACGCGGCTCGCCTTGATCGGCCGCATCGACACGACCAGGTTGCCGCGCAGCCGGCCTGCCGGGCGGCAGGCGCGGTTGGTCAGATACATCGGAACGTTCGACTTGTCGGTAATATGCCGGATCTCGATGCCCGCCTCGGCCATCGACGTTTCGAAGGTGAAGCTGCAACCGATGAGGAAGCTGACGAGGTCGGCGCGTTCCGCCCAGGCCTTCGTCGCGTCCGCGATTTCCTCGGCGAGCTTGCCGTCGCGCCAGATACGATAGAGCGGCAGATCCGTGCGAAGGTCGGCCCCCGGAGCCAGAAGCGTCATGTGCGAGCCGGGATCGGAAACGTCAAGCAATGGGCAGGCCTTCGGATTGCGCTGCGCAAAGAGCAGGAAATCGAAGGCCCAGTCGCGCGGCAGGACGAGCATGTTTGCCTGGGTAAATCCCGGCGCCACACCCGACGTCGGCTCGGCACTACCGGCCCGATAGCGCCGGCGCGCGAGGCGCGCCGCTTCGGCATCGATGTGGCCAAGGTTCTCAATCGCAATCATGGTTTCCTCCAAATATTTGCTCACGCCGCCAGAAACGAGCGAACGGTGATCCCGTCGGTCTCAAAGGCCTGACGAATCGCCTGGGCGATCGCTACGGCACCGGGGCTGTCGCCATGGACGCAGATCGACTGAGCATCGACCTTGATGGTCGAGCCGTCGATCGCTTCGATCGTACCCTCGTGAGCAAGTTGCAGCATGCGACGGGCGATCACGGTTGTGTCGTGCACAACTGCGCCCGGTTCACGACGCGAAACGAGTTCCCCGCCGGGCGTATAGGCGCGGTCGGCGAAGGCCTCGGCCACGGTCTTGAGGCCGGATTTGTGCGCGAGTTTGAGGATGGGTGCTCCGGCCAGGCCCATTAGAACCAGATCCGGATCGATCGCCTTGATGCCGTCGATCACCGCCTGGCCCTGTATTGGGTCGTGGGCAATGCGGTTGTATAGCGCGCCGTGCGGCTTAACGTAGCCGACTACGACGCCGGCAGCAGTGGCGACGCCTTTCAGCGCGCCTATCTGATAAATGACGTCGGCGGTCAGTTCCGCGCTGGTGACGCCCATGTCGCGCCGTCCGAAGCCGACGCGGTCGGGATAGGAAACATGGGCTCCGACCGAAACGCCCCTTTCAGCGGCGGCTTTGACAGTCTTCAGAATGCCGAGCGGATCGCCGGCATGGAAGCCGCAGGCGATATTGGCGCTGGAGACGATGGCCAGCATAGCCGCGTCGTCGCCCATGCGCCAGGCGCCGTAGCTTTCGCCGAGATCGCTGTTCAGATCGATGGCAGTCATGTCAAATCTCCCCTGTGAATCACGAACGATGTCGGCCGGGCTGCCCGAACCGAAAGCGTGATTAATTCAAAAAGTCAGAGCGGGGCCCGGGCTTAAAGGCGCGCCCGCGCCCTCCTCGTCCCGCGTTACGCGGCAAGCAGCGCGAAGATCGGGCCGATCGACTTGTAGCCCATGTACCAGGTCAGTGCGCCGACCAGTACGCCGAGCACCAGCAGCCAACGCGGATAGCGATAGCCTCCCATCAGGTCGGACCGGGCCCAGGCCGCATAGATGAAGATCGACAGGCCGATCGGCAGAATCAGTCCGTTCAGCCCCCCGACGAAGATCAGCATCTGCGCCGGCGGCGTGGTGATGATCACGTAGAAGAACAGCGACACGGCAATGAAGATGACAGTCGCGATGTTGCGCGCCCGTTCGGTGATGTCTCTCTTGAAAATCGTGACGAACGAGACCGAGGTGTAAGCGGCGCCGATGACCGAGGTGATCGCAGCAGCCCAGAGGATGACGCCGAAGATGCGCAGACCAATGTTGCCAGCGGCGGCCTGGAAAGCCTGGGCAGCCGGATTGGCACCTGCGCCGGAAACATCGATGACGGCTCCGCCCGCAACCACGCCGAGGACGGCCAGGAAAAGCACGTAGCGCATGAGGCCGGTGACAGCGATGCCCGTCAGTGCTGCACGGTTGACCGCACCGAGATTCTCGATGCCGACCGTGCCCTTGTCGAGCAGTCGGTGGGCGCCGGAATAGGTGATATAGCCCCCGACCGTGCCGCCGACGATGGTGGTGATAGTGGCGAAATCGATGGTGGACGGCAGAAAGGTCTGGAACAGCGCGTCGCCGACTGGCGGAGCCGATGCGAATGCAACATAGACGGTCAAGGCGATCATCAGGATGCCGGCCAGGACAATGAAGCGATCGACCGCCATGCCGGCACGCTTCGACAGGAAGATGCCGATCGAAAGCAGCGCGCTGATCGCCCCGCCAAGCTTCGGATCAAGGCCGATCATCGCATTGATGCCGAGGCCTGTGCCGCCGATGTTGCCGATGTTGAAGAATAATCCGCCGACGATGACGAGAATTGCGAGCAGATAGCCGGAGCCCGGGAGGGCCGCATTGGCGAGATCGGAAGCCCGCATCTTCGTCAGCGTCACGATCCGCCAGATGTTCAGCTGAACGACGAAATCGATCAGGATAGAGGCAAGGATCGCGAAGGCGAAGGCCGCACCGAGTTTTGTTGTGAACGTCGCCGTCTGGGTGATGAAGCCCGGACCGATGGCAGACGTGGCCATCAGGAAGATGGCCGCCATTAGCGCAGCGCGGCGCGACTTGGCCGACATCCGCGCCGGCGCAACGGTTGTCATCGAAATTGCTGACTGTTCCATGAACCCCTCCTTATGTGCAGACCGACGCCGAGATCTCGGCAGGCTGCCTAGGTTTGTTGACAGGCATCACGGTGACACGTTTTACAATTCTGTCAATATTGTTCAACGATTCTGCTGTATCGTTCTACCAAACAACCCCAATTCGACCGCAGCAAACTCACTTGGGCGAGATGTCATTGATTGTTGCAAGTTCCGGCCACATCCGAAGTGGATCTTGCCTCCTTCCGTGCATCAACGATAAGTAAGCGGTTGCGGGGCCTTTCATTTTCTGTCTGCCCGATGGGCCATGTACGGCGTCTGGCGTTGCCCCGGTCCGCTGCTCAAGCCACTCCTCTTATGGCTCCCGGAGATGCAAACCGCTATACCGGTGCGCAAGGGCGCGGAGGTTTCATTCGTGTCTGCGTATTAGGGGATTTGATGGTCGAACAAAATATCACATCGGCGCTTGCGCCGCGCCTGGCGGAGGAAATCCGCGACAAACTGATTGCTGGCGAATTGAAGCCGGGCCAGCGCCTTTCCGAGGCAGCGCTAAGTGCCGGTCTGGATGTGTCGCGCAACTCTTTGCGTGAGGCATTCCGGCTCCTGACAAAAGAAGGGCTCTTGCGGCACGAGCCCAATCGCGGCGTTTTTGTCGCCACACCCAGTATGGCCTCGATCATCGACATCTATCGCGTGCGCCGTGTGATCGAATGCCAGGCGCTCGCCAAGGCGTATCCCAACCATCCGGCGGTGGCACGAATGCGCGCGGCAGTCACGCGTGCCAAGCTCGCGCGCGAGGCCAAGGATTGGGGTATGGTCGGCAGTGAGAACATGGTCTTTCACGCGGCGATCGTAGATCTCGCCGACAGTCACCGTCTGAACACCTTCTATGCGCAGATCGCCGCAGAGCTGCGTCTCAGCTTCGGCCTGCTCTCCGATCCCGAGCTGTTGCACGCTCCTTACGTCGACCTTAATGCGGCAATCCTTGAAAAGCTTGAGGCAGGGAGGACGGCCGAAGCCTCAGCGGCACTTGAGGCGTATCTGATGCAGTCCGAGCGCACTGTTCTGGCCGCTTTCTCGCGAATTGGTGGCGCCAAATGAATTGCACGCTCGGCCGCGCCTTTCGATGCCGCTTAGAGGACGATTCGTCTCTGGTCGCAAAAATAGCCCCGCGGCGCATGGTCATCGGTGGCGGATGGACAGGTCCGCGGCCATCGGGTGCCGATCCTGCCCTCGCCCATCCTACGTCCGGCTGATCGAAACCCCACCATCGGCGAGCATCGCCGTCCCCGTCACGAAGCTCGACAGATCAGACGCAAGGAAGAGCGCCGCATTGGCGATCTCTTCCGGCTGCGCCATGCGCTTCAGCGCATGCAACCCCTCCACAAAAGCCAAGACTTCCGGCGTAGCATCCGGCGCATTGGTGATGCTGGCAGGCGTGTCGGTGCCGCCGGGAAGCAGGGCGTTGGCGCGGATGTTCTGCCGCCCGAGTTCGGCGGCGAGCACCTGCACGAAGCCGATCAGCCCCGCCTTGCTCGCCGCATAGGCGGCCATGCCGGGCATGCCGGCGGTGTGACCGACGAAGGTGGAGGTGAAGATCAGCGATCCGCCGCCTTGTCCCATCGCAGCCGATTGATGTTTGGCGCCGAGGAAGGCGGCGATGAGATTGGTCTCGAGCGTCTCGCGCCAGCCGTCCAGCGACAGCCCGGCGACCGGCCCCATCTCGCCGAGGATGCCGGCATTGTTGAAGCCGATATCGAGCCGGCCGAAGCGCGAGACTGCCGTATCGGCAAGCCTTGCCTGCAGCGCCTCGTCCCTGACGTCGCCCGATATCGCGACTGCCTGCCCACCCTCCGCCTCGATTTCGCCGACGACGGCATCGAGCGCCGTCTGTCGCCTTCCGGTGACCACGAGCTTCGCACCTTCCCGCGCAAAGAGTTTCGCCGCCGCGCGGCCGATGCCGGAGCTTGCGCCGGTGATGATTGCGACCTTGTCGTTCAGAAGTGTCATGTCCGTTTCTCCTCAGTTGTCGAGGCATCCCAAATCTCAAACATCAGGCGACGCAGCCACCCGTTTCCCGCGCGGGCAAACGAAAACCGCCGGCAATCGATGCTATCGGCCGGCGATCAACTGAATTGCCGAGCAGGACGGGAGCTTCCATCGACGCATTGGAAATATCGGAATTCGCATTGTAAAACGTTCACTTGCCGCGGTTTCCAAACATGCACTTGCCGCGACGTCAGCACCATTGTGCGCCGCATCATCGATTTATCCCGGGTGTGACATTCATCCGATTCCCTTCATGGTTCTTCCCGACTAAGAAGGGGCGCACAGGTAAAGGGAATCTCTTCATGTCGCGGTCACGCAATACTGAGGGCGCCATCTATATGAGCATGGCGATGGCTGGCTTTTCCGCGAGCGATGCTCTCTCCAAATCGGTGATCGCCCATATGAACGCAGGCGAGATCATGTTCCTGCGCGGCCTCTTCACCAGCCTGCTCGTCTATCTGATCGCCAGGAAAATGGGCGCCCTGCGCTCCTGGCGCATCGTGCTCAAGCCGGTCATCATCCTCCGCATCATCTGCGAAATGTTTTCCGCCGTCACCTATATCACCGCGCTCGGCATGATGCCGATCGCCAACGCCTCGGCGATCCTGCAATCGCTGCCGCTGGTGGTCACCTTCGGTGCCGCGCTGTTCTTCCGCGAGCCGGTCGGCTGGCGGCGCTGGTCGGCGATCCTCGTCGGCCTCGTCGGCGTGATGATCATTATCCGTCCCGGCCCGGAAGGTTTTACCGCCGCCGCCCTGCTCTGCGTCGGCGCGGTGCTGACGACGGCCGGCCGCGATCTCGCCACCCGCTCGATCGATCCGGAGATTCCCTCGCTGATGATCACCGTCATCACCGCCATTTCAATCTCCTTCTTCGGTGCTTTGCTCATCCCGGTGCTCGGCGGCTGGCAGCCGGTCAGCGCCACGTCGCTCGGGCATCTGCTGCTCGCCTCGGTGCTGGTGCTCGTCGGCTACCAGTCGGTCATTCTCGCCATGCGCACCGGCGAAATCTCCTTCGTCGCGCCGTTCCGCTATACCAGCCTGATCTTTTCCTCGCTGCTCGGCTTTTTCTTCTTTGCCGAAGTGCCGGACAGCCTGACGCTGCTCGGCGCCGCGATCGTCATCGCTTCCGGCCTCTATACGTTCTATCGTGAAGCCAAGCGCCGGGTGCCGCCGATCGCGCAGGAATCCGCGCCGCGCTCACCGGTTTGAGGCAGGATGATGACGGAGTTCTCGCTCGACAGATCCGATATAGCAGGCATCGTGCTGGCCGGCGGCCGCTCACAGCGCATGGGCCGCGACAAGGCGAGCGTGATGCTCGGAACCGAAAGCCTGTTGCACCATGTCCTGAGCCGCCTCGCGCAGCAGGTCGCCGCCGTCGCCGTCAACGCCGATCTCGCCACGGAAGATGTGCCTGTCGTCCCCGACCGTTTTCCCGGCAAGGCCGGGCCATTGGCCGGCATCCATGCGGCCATGCTCTATGCCGCCGGCCTTCCCGGGATCACCCATGTCGTCACCGTCTCGGTGGATTGCCCGTTCTTCCCGGCCGATCTCGTCGCCCGGCTGGCGGCAGCGATCGAACGCCCGTCGCAGATCGCCATCGCTGCTTCCGAAGGCCGCAGCCATCCCGTCTTCGGGCTCTGGCCGGTGACGCTTGCCGCCGATCTCGAAGCCTGGATCGCCACCGACGAGAAACGCCGCGTGCGCGACTTCCTGTTACGGCATGACGTTACGGAAGTGGCGTTTCCGCTGCATCCGACCCGCGCCAGCCTGCTCGATCCCTTCTTCAACATCAATACGCCGGACGATCTTGTCGAGGCGCAACGCTGGCTGGAGGCCCTTCGCGTATGACCGCACCCAAAATCTTCGGCATCGCCGGCTGGAAGAACTCGGGCAAGACGGGGCTCGCCGTCCGGCTGGTGACGGAGTTTACGCGCCGCGGCTACAGGATCTCGACGATCAAGCATGCCCATCATGATTTCGACATCGACAAGGTCGGCGCCGACAGCTACCGCCACCGCGAGGCCGGCGCCCACGAGGTCACCATCGTCTCAGGCACCCGCTACGCCATCATGCACGAGCTGCGCGGCGCGCCCGAACCCGAGTTCGAGGAAATCCTCGCCCGTCTCGCCCCCTGCGATCTCGTTCTGATCGAAGGCTACAAGCGCGAGCCCATCCCGAAAATCGAGGCCCGCCGCCTGGAGGCTGCCAACCGCCAACCGCTGGCGCCGAGCGATCCCCATATCTTCGCCATCGCCGCAGATCATGCTGTCGCCGATACGTCCCTGCCCGTCTTCGATCTGGACGACACAGGCGCCATTGCCGATTTCATCGCCGGCGTCGTCGGGCTCGAAGAGGCCCGATCGTAAGTCCCGGGTCCGGGTGCCCGGAGCGAGCGGGATCTACCCTCGATAACGAAGCGTATCGACGACGAGGGCGAAGGCCGCCGAGGCGTGCCGGCGGCTCGGATAATAGAGGTGGTAGCGGGGAAACGGCGGACACCAATCCTCCAGCACACGCAGCAGCCGCCCGTCGGCAAGATGCGCCTGCACGGCATCCTCCGGTAGATATGCCAGCCCCGCGCCGGCGAGCGCCGCATTCAGCCGAAGAGTGTTGAATGTCAGCTGCCCCTCGACGCGAACCTTCAACTCGTGCCCGTCGCGCTCGAACTCCCAGGCATAGACGCTGCCAAAGGTCGGCAGACCGCATGTCGGACCGATGCGCACCGCGATCATGTCTTTCAAGATCGATGGCGACCGTTACTCTCCGCAGCTGCAGGCAAGGGTCAACCGCTAAGCAAAGTCCTTCCGTCACGCTCGGGCTTGTCCCTGGGCTGTGTCCCGAGCATCTGCTTCCACTCGATAGGACAGCAGATCCTCGGCACAAGGCGCACAGGCCGACGAGGACGTCGTGTGGAGAACGAAATCCTTTTTGGCTGCGTCTTCATCAATCGGATCATTTTCTCGGCGCCGGCGCATTCTCATGAAAAGCCGGTATCGTCTCCAGCTTGGTGACGATCTCCGCGATATCAGGCCACCGGGCAAGGTCGAAGCCCATGCGTCGGGCGCTGATCGCCTGTGGAAAGAGGAAGATGTCGGCTATGCCAGGCCTGTCTCCGACGGCGAAAGCGCCATTCCTGCGGCCGGCAATCATCGTCTCGACCGCGGCCATTCCCTCGCCGACCCAATGACGGCTCCAGGCGGCAACGGTGTCGGCATCGGCTTGAAAGGCAGCCTTCAGATGCAGGCCGATCCGCGGCGGCAGCAGCGCGTGGATCTCGGCTGCGATCGCAAGCGCGATCGAACGGGCCTGCGCCCTGCCTTCAGCCGTATCGGGCAGCAGCGGCGGCTCTGGCTGAACCTCATCGAGATATTCGACGATCGCCAGCGATTGGGTGATGAGCACGCCGCCATCCGTCAGCAAGGCCGGCACCAGCCCCTGAGGGTTGACGTTGCGATAGCCGGCCTGCCGGCTCTCGGCATCTTCTCCGAGAATGCTCACCGGCAGTGCCTCTGCCGTCAGCCCCTTGAGCGCCAGCGCGATCCGGACCCTTGAGGTCGCAGAAGAAATTTCGTTCTGGTAGAGTTTCACTGTCATTCTCCCTGTTGAATTCAGAAAAGCGGTTGCTCAACCGCGAAAGCCGCCGTTACAAGGCCCGCAAGCGGCGATGGCTCGTGCGAGCTGATGTCGTAGATACAGGGGGCGGCGAAGACCGCAGCTGCCAGAACGCAGATAATCATCAATCTCATTGGACCCTCCATCGGCGAAGCCCGGCTGGGCCTCGCCCTGTTTCCTTTCCGCTGCCGCCTTCAGGCAATGCTCAGCTCGACATGGATATTTCCGCGTGTCGCCTTCGAATACGGGCAGGTCCGGTGCGCCTCGTCGACAAGCGCCTTGGCGACATCCGGCTCGATGCCGGTCAGGCTGACCTTGAGACGGGCCTGCAGAAAATAATCGCCGTCCGTCGTTCCGAGATCGACTTCGGCATTCACCGCAGTCTCCGCGGGAAGCCTGAACTTCAGCTTGCCGGCGGCAATGCCCATCGCGCCGATGAAGCAGGCGGACCAGCCGGCGGCGAAAAGCTGCTCGGGATTGGTGCCGGGCCGCGCGCTGCCGGGAGGCGAGAGCTTGATGTCGAGCTGGCTGTCGTCGCTTTGCGAAGCGCCGTCGCGCCCGCCGGTGGTGCGGGTCTTGCCGGTATAGAGAACCTTTTCGATATTTGTCATGGGACCACTCCGTAGATTGGCCGCTGAACAGGAGGAGATCGCTGCTGCGGCCGGGTTGACGAAGTGAGTTTTGACCGGCCGATATATCCTGCATGTTTCCGAAATCGGTCGAAATGTCACAAAACGTAGCATCCGGTGTCAGGGACATTCTTGCATACAAAACCGCCGAAAAAACCTCCGGCAACCTGCGGTCACCGCAGGGTGACTTCCGCCGCAAGCCCGCCACCGGCGCGATTGTATAGCCGCAGCGAACCACCGATCTTTGCCGTCAGCTGCTGGGCGATCGCAAGGCCAAGGCCCGTACCGCCGGTCTCGCGGTTGCGGGATTGCTCCAGTCGAAAGAACGGCTGCATGGCTGCTTCCAGCATATCGTCCGCTATTCCGGGCCCGCGGTCCATGACCGATATGACCACATGCTGTTCCGCGTCATGCCCGACGCTGATCTCGGCTGAGCCTGCAAATTTCAGGGCATTGTCGATGAAGTTCGACAGGATGCGGCGAAGGGCATGCGGCTTGGTGAAGGCGGCGCCCTCAACCAGCCCGACGACCGTGACGGCTTTCCCGGTGTCCTGATAGTCGTAAGCTATGCTGTCGATGAACGAGGAGAGATCGATCCGGGCGTTCTTCTCCCCGCTGCCATGGGCGCTGCGCGCATAGGCTATGCCGTCCTGCACGAGGCGCTGGATCTCGGCGAGATCATTCACCAGCTTGTCCCTTTCGGGCGAATCCTCCGCCATATCGGCGCGCAGCCGCATGCGGGTGATCGGCGTTTGCAGGTCGTGGGAAATCGCCGCGAGTATCTGGACGCGCTCTTCGAGATAATGGGCGATCCTCTCCCGCATAGCATTGAACGCCCTCGCCGCATGCGCGACTTCGCTCGGCCCCGTCTCGCTCAAAGCGGGACCGTCCTTGTCAGGATCGAGCGCATCTGCGGCAGCGGCCAGCCTTCCGAGCGGCCGGATCGCCAGGCGCACCGCAAACCAGGTACACAGGATGAGCAGCGCCATCTGGACGGCAAAGACATACGGCAGCCATTCCGCGATCGGCATGACGCCCCTCGGCGTCACATCGATGGTGAGCGGGCTGCCGTCGCTCAGCGTCAGATGCGCCTGCAGCCGGTTCACCTCGCCCGGTATCCGTTCGATACGGATCGGGAAGCGGTGCCCAACGGCCGCCTCTATCTTTCCAGCGATCTCCCTGCCCTTGCTGGAGGCGTCGGGCACACCCGCCAAGCCAGGCCCGAGTTCGAATCGGTAGTTGCCGCGGCTCAGCCAGTCCACAAGGTCGCCGCGCTCGGCCGCCGGGAGCCGGTCGAGAACGGCAATCGATGTTGCAACGTCGTTCTCGAGCGTGCCGAGCATCACCGCCTTGGCCGACATGTAGCGCTCCATGTAGAGAACGCTGAAGGAAAGCCCGTAGGCGAAGGCCAGGCCGACCAGCAGGATGAGAAAGATCCTCGATCGCAGCGTTCTCGGCCACATCAGGCCAGGCAGCATGGCGACCGCACTCCTCATTGCCGCGGCTCCGAAATTTCGACCGGAACCGAGAAGACATAGCCTTCGCTGCGCACCGTCTTGATGTAGGTGGGTTCGCGCGCATCGTCTCCCAGCCGCTGCCGCAGGCGGCTGACCAATAGATCGATCGAGCGATCGAAGAGCTCGGCGTCGCGCCCCTGCGTCAGGCTCAGAAGCTGATCGCGATTGAGGACCCGCTGCGGATGGTCGATGAAGACACGCAGCAGGCGGTATTCGGCGCCGCTCAGTGCAATCGCCGTCCCTTCCTTGTCCAGGAGGTGGCGAGCAACCGTGTCGAGCCGCCAATCGCCGAAGGTCAGCAATTGTCCCGCCTCGCTGATCTGCAGGTTGGGCGGCAGCATGCGCGTGCGCCGCAGCACCGCCTTGATGCGGGCGAGAAGCTCGCGCGCTGCGAACGGCTTGGCGAGATAGTCGTCGGCGCCCATCTCCAGCCCGAGGATCCTGTCCATCTCGTCGGTGCGGGCCGTCAGCATCAGGACCGGGATTGCCTTGTGCCGGCCGGCGCGCAGTTCGCGGCACAGCACCAGACCGTCGTCGCCGGGCATCATCACGTCGAGCACGATCAGGTCGACGGCATTGGCGTCCAGAAAACTGCGCATCTGGCGCCCGTCCGCGGCAACGCTGGTCCTGAGGCCATTCTTCTGCAGATAGCCCGAAACCAGCTCGCGGATTTCACGATCGTCGTCGACGATCAGGATATGATCGACATGATCCATATTTGCCTATTCCTCAACGCTGTGGCCGCGCCCAGCGCCTCGGTCATGATGCCGAAGCGCAAGACGCGACCTACGCATATTCCGCCGGTCGGAGCAACGAGGCTCTGCGGCTTGATGCCGCCTCTAAAGCATGTCGAGCAAAAGTGTGCTGCGGTTTTGCGATAACGACATGCGAGAAAATAAAGACCTAAAGCGCGGGAAGCGAATCTGAAAGATCGCGAAGTGCTTCAGAAGCGATCGACGTCGATCACGGCTTGCGCAAAGGCCTGTGGCGCTTCCTGCGGCAGGTTGTGGCCGATGCCGCCGCCGATCGTGCGGTGCTCGTATCTGCCGGAGAACTTGGCGGCATAGGCGGAGGGCTCGGGATGTGGCGCTCCGTTCGCGTCACCCTCCATGGTGATCGTCGGCACCGAAATCATCGGCAAGGCAGCGAGCTTCTGCTCATAGGCGTCGTACTTCGCCTCGCCTTTGATGAGCCCCAGACGCCAGCGGTAATTGTGAATGACGATGTCGACATGGTCGGGATTGTCGAAGGCTGCAGCGGATCTGTCGAAGGTCGCATCGTCGAAATTCCACTTCGGCGAGGCCGTCTGCCAGATGAGCTTTGCGAAATCATGGGTGTTGCTGGCATAGCCCAGTCGGCCACGCTCGGTGGCGAAATAGAACTGGTACCACCAGGCAAGTTCGGCTTTCGGCGGAAGCGGCTTCTCGTTGGCTGCCTGGCTACCGATCAGGTAGCCGCTGACCGATACCATCGCCTTGCACCGCTCCGGCCAAAGCGCGGCCATGATGTTGGCGGTCCGCCCACCCCAGTCGTAGCCGGCAATCACCGCCTTCTCGATCTTGAGCGCATCGAGCAGGGCGATCATATCGGCGGCGAGCGCCGAAGGCTGGCCGTTGCGCGGGGTCTTGTCGTCGAGGAAACGTGTCGTGCCGTAGCCGCGCAGGTAAGGAATGATCACCCGGTAGCCGGCCGAGGCAAGCAGCGGCGCGACGTCGACGAAACTATAGATGTCATAGGGCCAGCCGTGCAGCAGCAGGACGACAGGACCATCCGCCTTCCCGGCTTCGGCATAGCCGATATCGAGCACGTCGGTCTTGATCTGCTTCAGCGCTTCGAAGGACGTATGGGTTCCAGCCCTCACATCAGGCAAGGCTGCGGGCGAAGCCGGCGCGGTCTGGGCAGCGGCCACGTCGGTCACGCCGAATTCAACCGCCGCAAGGGCAATGGCTGTCATGCCGAAAAAACGGCGGCGGTGATGGTTGATTTGCTCTGACATCGGTCTCTCCTGTCGAATGGATCACGGTGCTCAGAAGACGTTCGGCTTGTATCGCCCGTATGTCATAAGCCGCGGTTTTTGAATGCGAATGTAACCCCGGCCCGCCGAGATACATTCTGATACAATTGCGCCGTGTGCCTTTGTCCGAGCGCCGGGTGCGTCAGCCCCTCTGCGGATAGGGGCAGTTTGTATTCTTTTGTATCACCCGCGCCCCAGCGCAATAGTTCGGTACATTTTCCCGCCAAACCAGACACATCGGAGATACCTCCGCCCGGCTACATCGCGCCGTTGCTGGTTCAGGCCCATCGCCGTCCAGAGCCCGATCAATCGGTTTCAAAGGAAACGATGATGACACTTCTGATCATTGCCTATCTCGGAGGCGTGCTGACCATTCTCAGCCCCTGCATCCTCCCCATCCTCCCCTTCGTTTTCGCCCGCGCCGGCCAGCCCTTCGTCAAAAGCACGCTGCCGATGCTGGCAGGCATGGCCGCCACTTTCGCGCTCGTCGCCACGCTTGCCGCAGTCGGTGGCAGCTGGGCCATTCGCGCCAATGAATATGGCCGCCTTGCTGCGATCGTTCTGCTCGCCCTCTTCGGCGTGAGCCTGCTTTCGCCGCGCTTTGCCAGCACCCTTGCCCGTCCGATCGTCGATCTGGGAAATAACCTCGTGAACGCCAGCGGCAGCGGACGCACGGCGCCGACGGTCCGGAGCGCCCTCATTCTCGGCGTTGCCACCGGCCTGCTCTGGGCGCCTTGCGCCGGGCCGATCCTCGGTCTCGTGCTGACGGGTGCTGCGCTGCAGGGCGCCAACCTTGAGACCAGCTTCCTGCTCGCTGCCTATGCAGCCGGCGCGGCGACCTCCCTTGCCGTCGCCTTGTCGGTCGGCGGAAAGATCTTTGCCGCCATGAAGCGCTCGCTCGGTCTCGGTGATCGCATTCGCCAGGTGCTCGGCGCTGCCGTGCTCGCAGATGTCGCCATCATCGCCCTCGGCCTCGACACCAGCCTGCTGTCCCGCCTCTCCTATGCCAGCACCGCGTCTCTGGAACAGGCCGTGCTCGACCGGCTGCATGCAAAGGAGGTCGCCGCTGCACCCTCCGAGGTCGCGAGCAACGACGCGACGATCGTCGCGGCCGATGCGAAGAAGCCTTTCCGCAGCGATCTCCCCGTCGAGGGTTATGCGCCCTCGCTCGACGGCGCAGTCGAATGGCTGAACTCCAAGCCCCTGACCACCGAAGAGCTGCGCGGCAAGGTCGTCCTCGTCGACTTCTGGACCTATTCCTGCATCAACTGCATTCGCACGATCCCCTACACCAAGGCCTGGGCGGAAAAATATGCCGATCAAGGTCTCGTGGTGATCGGCGTCCACGCCCCGGAATTCGCCTTCGAAAAGAAGATCGACAACGTCAAAAGCGCGATCGGCGACTTCAAGATCGGCTATCCCGTTGCCGTCGACAATGACTACAAGATCTGGCGCGCCTTCGAGAACAGCTACTGGCCAGCCGCCTACCTGATCGATGCCAAGGGCCAGATCCGCTACCACCACTTCGGCGAAGGCAATTACGGCACCACCGAGAAGGCCATTCAGGACCTGCTGCGCGAGGCTGGAAGTGAGATGACCGCCAGCACGCCGGTCGCCCCCGATACCAAAGGCGTGGAAGCCGGTCCCGATCTCGGCAACGTCCGCTCCGGCGAGACATACCTCGGCTACGAACAGGCGACGAACTTCAGCTCACCCGAGGGGCTGCAGGCAGATGCTCCGCAGGACTACTCGATCAGCAAGCCGGGCCTCAATGGCTGGGGCCTGTCGGGAACCTGGACCGTTGGTAAGGATCAGGCAACGCTCGATCAGGCAGGCGGCGGCATCACTTATCGCTTCAGCGCCCGTGACCTGCATCTGGTTCTCGGACCCGGCGATGACGCTAAACCGGTCCGCTTCCAGGTGAAGATCGACGGCAAGGCTCCGGGTGCAGACCACGGCTCCGACATCGATGCCGACGGCAACGGCGCGGTCACCGCCACGCGTCTTTACCAGCTCGTGCGGCAATCCGGCACTGTCGATGCCCGCAACTTCGAGATCCGCTTCCTCGATCCCGGCGTCCAGGCCTACGCCTTCACCTTCGGCTGACCCGACACCGTTCCATTTCAAGGCCTTCAACATCGACCACAAGGAGTAAACCCATGAACAAGCATCTGACTTTCATCGCAGCCCTGGCCTTTGCCACCGCCGGAATCGCTTTTGCTGCCGAGGCTGCCTCGGTGAAGAACATCGTGATCGTCCACGGCGCCCTCGCAGACGGCTCGGGCTGGCGCAAGGCGACCGAAATCCTCGAAAAGCGCGGCTTCAACGTCACCATAGTCCAGGAGCCCCTCACCTCGCTCGATGACGACGTGGCCGCGACGAAGCGGGTTCTCGACCTTCAGGAAGGACCGACGCTGCTCGTCGGCCACAGCTACGGCGGCATGGTGATCACCGAAGCCGGCAACGATCCCCATGTCGCGGGTCTCGTCTATGTCGCAGCCTTCCAGCCCGACAAGGGCGAAAGCCTGCTCAGCCTCGCCAGCTCGAAGCCGGCCGGCAGCATGGACATCAAGGAAACCAAGGACGGCAAATATCTCTATCTCGACCCCGGCGCCTTCGCGGCAGATTTTGCCGCCGACCTTCCGAAAGCCGAGACCGATTTCCTGGCAAAGTCGCAGGTCTTCGCCTCAAAGCAGGCCTTCGCAGCCAAGATCGCAGAGCCGGCATGGCGCACGAAGCCCAGCTGGTCGATCGTCGCAACCGAGGATCGTGCCATCAACCCCGAACTGGAGCGCGATATGGCCAAACGCGCCGGCAGCGAAGTGACGGAGATCAAGTCCAGCCACGCCGTCTTCGCATCCCAACCGGAAAAAGTTGCCGACGTCATCGAAAGGGCGGCCAGAAAAGCCGGCGAGTAGAACCGGCAGGATGGGGGCGGCAGATGCTCGAAGCCCGCATGCCGTCCCTATCCAACTTTTGTCCCCATGGAGTGTGGGACAGCCAGTCCAGTTGCCCCTCTCCATGAATGGAGAGGGGCAACATCGTTTACTGCTTGGCGGCGACCGGACGAACCAGCGGCGTGACGCGGCGGATGGTGACGCGGCGGTTTTCCTGTTCCGGGTCTGATGTATTGACCTTCAAGTAGCGCTCGCCATAGCCCTGCGTCGCCAGGTTTTCCGGCGCTATGCCGTAGACGTCAGTGAGCACGTTGGCGACCGATTCCGCCCGCTGGTCGGAAAGGATCAAGTTGCTCTGGTCGGAGCCGACCGCATCCGTATGGCCTTCAATCAGGAAGGTCTCGCTCGGATCCTTTTCGAGCACCTGGTTGATTGCGTCGGCGACCTTGCGCAGCGTGCGTGCCTGGGTCATCGGGATCTCGGCGCTGCCGGTCGCGAAGGTGATCGTATCGAGATCGATGCGGCGCACCTTGTCGCGAATACGAGCGGAGTACTTCACCTCGTCAAGCGAATAGACCCGCTCCACCTGCTCGACCGGCGGCTCGCTGAGGAATTCGTAATAGTCCCGGTCAGGATCGCTGCTGGTGTCGATGATATAGTCGTTGAGCGGGACACGCAGCCGCATTGGCGGCAGATCAGCGCCCGGGTCGTCGAAATAGCCGCGATCAGGATCCTCGTAGAGATCAGGTGAGTAGTAGAGCACGTATTCGCGCCCACGGGCATCGACGCGCGACCGCTGGATGATGTCGCCGTAGCGGTTGCGAATGGTGACGATACGATAGCCTTCCGGGCGCGTGATGGTCTCGCGATAGCGATTGTCCGGGAGCTCTTCATAGATCGGTCGTTCACCGTCGCGCAGGAACCGTCTGTCGTCGTCGCTGCGCACGATGATCTGATTATTGTACTGGATAATCACCCGATTATCGTCGGTTTGGTCGTCGATGCGCGCTCCCTCGGGACGGGCAAATTGCGGCCGCGTGTCGAGCCTCGTGCCCTTCTCGCTGGTAACTGCCTCGAGCTTTATCGCCGGCGCAGCAGCAGCTGCAGCGGCCTGCGCATCGGCATCCGAGGTCGGCACCTTCACCTCCTGGCTCTCGGCCCGCAGCTTGTCGCGATCACGGCGGCTTTCACGGCCCTTGCTGCGGTCGGCATCCTTGTCGCTGTCGAGCACGGCGGCGCCATTCTCGACCGGCAGCACGACGGTCTCGTTGCTCTTGGCCGGATCCGCGGCAACCTTCTTGCGGCGCTCCAGTTCCTCCGGAGAAACCTTTTCCGGTGCCGGAATCGCCTGCTCGACCTGCTGACCGCCGCTGGCATCCGGCGCAGGCTGGGCAGTGTCGGTGCTGGGCGCAGCCGGCTTTTCGCCGGCAGGCTGCTCAGCGGCAGGCTGCTCGGCGGCAGGCTTTGCGGCCGTGCCGTCGGCGGGCTTTTCGGCGGGCGCAGCTTCCGGGGCTGCCGCCTTGTCTTCGGTTGCCTTCTCCGCGGGTGCGGCAGCCTCGCCCTTCTTCGGCTTCTTCGCGGCAGGCGCTTCGGCCGTGGGTTTTACCTCCGGCTTGGCTTCGGGCGTGGCCTGTTCCTCGGCGGGCGTCACCGCTTCGGGAGCGGCAGTTTCGCTCTTCGCCTTAGCCTTATCCCGGCCTTTTTCCCGCTTGCCGCCTTCGGGCTTCGCCTCGGGCTGCGCCTGTTCCGTCTCCGGCTGGGCTTCCTTGGCGGCCGGCTGCTGTTCGGGCTCCGGCTGGACCTCCGGCTCGGCCTGTTTCTTCGGCTTCCTCGGCTTCTCCTGCGTTACCGGCTGCTGCTCCTGTTGGGGCTCGGCTTCCGGCTTGGCCCCTGGCTGGGTGTCCTTCTTGGCTTTGCGCTCGGGTTTGCTTTCGGCCTGCGGTGCCGGCTCTGCCTTCGGCGCGGCTTCGGCCTTCGGCGGCTCCGGCTCTGCCTTGGGTTCCGGCGCTTCCTTGCGCTCGGCCTTCGGTTTCTCGGCGGGCGCCTCCTTCGGCTGTTCCGCGGCCGGCGCCTGCTCGGCCGGGGCTTCCTCCTTCTGCTTGCGCTTCTTCTTCAAGAGCTCTTCTTCGGAAGGCGCGTCCTGCGCCACTTCGAAACTGCCCTGTTCCGCCTGCTGCACGGTCGCGGTTGGCGTCGTGACGTCGCGGACGGCAGCCATCGTCGTGGCGGGCTGGAGAGCCAGCGATAGGGAAAGCAGCGGGAAAGCTGCACTCGCAAACAATCTAGATTTCTTGCCCATCGGGTTTCCTCGATCCTGTTTGAGCTTCCTGAAGGCCGACAGGCCTTGGTTCGCCCCTAGCTTCGCAATGAGGCGAAACGGCGAATTGGCAAAGCGCCAAGCCGCCGATTTGTTCCGGTTCTAGGAAGCGCTGGATTAACCTCCCGTGAATGTGGCAGTCTGCTTTCGTTCATCTCGCCTGTTATTTGCACCGCACAATTGCGCGGGAATTTGTGTTGCAATTCCATGAAAAAAAGTCTGATTATCGCCGCAAGGCGGTGTCGACACCGTTGAATTGCGGTCGCGAGTCCAAGAGAAAAACAGACAGCGGCCACCAACAGAGAGGATCCTCATGTTTAACTCCACCCGTATCTTCGCGGCAGCCTCGATCGCGGCAATGTCGCTCTTTGCCGGCTCGGCCATGGCCGATGGCGAAAAATACGTGATCGGCACCGATTCGACCTATCCGCCCTTCGAATTCGTCGATGCCAGCGGCACGATCCAGGGCTTCGACATCGATATCGCCAAGGCGCTCTGTGCCGAGATGAAGGCTGAATGCAGCTTCGTCAGCACCGATTGGGACGGCATCATTCCGGCGCTCAACGCCAAGAAATTCGACATGATCGTCTCTTCCATGTCGATTACGCCGGAACGCCTGAAGCTCGTCGACTTCTCCAACAAGTACTACAACACCCCGCCGGCCATCGCCGTGCCGAAGGACTCCAAGATCGCCGACGTTGCTGGGCTCAAGGGCAAGGTGATCGGCGCGCAGACCTCGACGACGCACGCCAACTACGCCGAGAAGCATCTCGCCGACACCGAGCTGAAGCTCTATCCGACCGCTGACGAATACAAGCTCGACGTTTCCAGCGGCCGTGTCGATGCCGTCATCGACGACGTCGTCGTGCTCTCCGAATGGGTCAAGTCCGACGCAGGTGCCTGCTGCAAGATCCTGACCACGCTGCCGGTCGACAAGGAAATCAACGGCGAAGGCGCCGGCATCGCCATCCGCAAGGGCGATCCGCTGAAGGAAAAGCTCAACACCGCGATCGCGGCAATTCGCGCCAGCGGCGAATACAAGAAGATCCAGGACAAGTACTTCGACTTCGACGTTTACGGCGACTGAGAAATTCGGTATCTGGCCGATAAAGCGAATGGCGGAAGGCTTGCTCTTCCGCCATTTTTGTTTGACAACGGTAGCAAGATCAAAACGGCAAAAGCCGTGAGGGGAATTCCGGCATGGGCGGATTGTTTTCCGCGCTAGGCTCCGTCTGGAGCTCACTTGTGCACATATTCGATCCGCTGTGCGGACCCGTCGGCATCTTCACCTGGTTTGGTCAGTCGACGATTCTTGCCTGCGGCGATACTGGCTGGGGCGACGAAATCGCCCTCGGCTTGCAGGTCACCGTTTCGGTGGCGATCGTCACCCTGCCGATCGGCCTCGTCATTGGTTTCCTCGTGGCGCTGGGCCAGCAGTCGGAAGAAAAGCCGCTGCGGGTGGCTGCCGGCATCTACACGACAATCTTCCGCGGCCTGCCGGAGCTTTTGACGCTCTTCATCATCTATTACGGCATGCAGATGCTGATCCAGTCCCTCCTGGAGCTTGCCGGCTATGTCGGACCGCCGATCGAGATCAACGCTTTTTTCGCCGGCGTGATCGCGCTGTCGGTCGTCTTCTCCGCCTACTGTTCGGAAGTGCTGCTCTCGGCTTTCCGCGCCATACCCAAGGGCCAGTATGAGGCGGGAGACTCGCTCGGCCTGCATCGCGGCCGCACGCTGCGGCTCATCATCCTGCCGCAGCTCGTGCGAATCGCACTCCCCGGCCTGACCAACCTCTGGATGGTGCTGCTGAAGGACACGTCCTATGTCTCGATTATCAGCCTTGCCGACATCCTGCGCCAGACGAGCGTCGCCGTGCGGGTGACCAAGGAACCCTTCTTCTTCTACGGCATCGCCTGCTGTCTCTATCTGGTGCTCGCCATCCTCTCTTCGTTCCTGCTCGTCCGCATCGACCGCTGGGCCAAACGTTCCGAGGTCCGCCGATGAGCTATGCCGAAGCCTTGATCCCGCCGCAGCCCGCCCCCCGAGAAGTGGCAAAGCCGATGACGGTGGCCCGCCTCAGCGGCTATATCCTCGTTGCCTTCTGGGCGCTGTTCGCAGCGCTGCTGATCTTTACAGTCGTCAATGGCTGGGATCCGGACAAATTCACCCGCTACGGGCCGCGTTATCTGCACGGTCTCTGGGTGACGCTCAGCCTTGTCGCCATCTCCGTCGTCTGCGGCGCCATCCTGTCGCTGCCGCTTGCCATGGCGCGGCTGTCGAAGAACCGGGCGCTGAATTGGTTTGCCTATGGCTATATTTATTTTTTCCGCGGCACGCCGCTGCTTGCCCAGCTCTTCCTGGTCTATTACGGCCTCGGCGTTTTTCGTCCGCAGCTGGAAGCCATCGGCATCTGGTGGTTCTTCCGCGAAGCCTGGTATTGTGGCCTCTTCGCCATGACCATCAATACGGCAGCCTATCAGGCGGAAATCCTGCGCGGCGCAATCGAGAGCGTGCCGCACGGCCAGCGCGAGGCGGCCGCCGCACTCGGCATTCACAAGGCCATTGCTTTCCGCAAGGTCATCCTGCCCCAGGCCTTTATCGTCGCGCTGCGTCCTTATGGCAACGAGATCATTCTTCTGATCAAGGGCTCGGCGGTCGTCGCCATCATCACCGTGCTCGATCTGATGGGCGAAACCCGCTACGCCTTCTCCCGCACCTTCGACTACCAGACCTATCTCTGGGCGGCGATCTTCTATCTCGCCATCGTCGAGGCGCTGCGCCATCTCTGGGCGTGGATCGAGCGTCGGCTGACCCGCCACCTCAAGCGTTGACGCACTGGCAGCACTCGCGGAGCCGTGCTGCCAAGCCATTGATATTAAAAATAAATTGTCCTTTCCTGAAGTATCTGTAAAATTTCCGTTAACCACTCGCATGTTTCCATATCACGTAGCGCTAATAAGCGCGCGAGTGGGAACAAGAAGAAGCGGAATAAAATGCACACGGACATGGAAAGACAATTGCAAGGTTACGGCCTGACGACTGCCCAGATCCTCTATCGCCTGCCGGACCATCCGACGATCCTGCAGACCTACGTCTGGCAGGATTACGACCTCGCCCCGGATTTTCCCGAGATGCGCGGCTTCCTGAAATTCTGGCAGGAGAAGCTCGACGGACCGTTGCATTCGGTGCGCTACGTCCACCGCAAGCTGATCTCGGCAACCGAGTGGCGGGCGTTGAAGGGTGAGTTCATCCTGCACTGATCAGACATGCGCCTCGCCACGGCCGAACTCGCCCTCGTCGCGATCCGGACGCAGCGCGAAACAGACGATGCCGGCATAGAAGGCGACGACCGTAGCAATGACCGCAAGGCCGGGCATCGGCCCGAGCACCGCATTGTCGATGACATAGGCCCATGAATGCGCCTGCAGCGCCGGCGCGCCCTCCGTCTGCAGTTTCGGCGTCGAGATTTTCAGGCACCAGGCAAGAAGCAGGATGAAGTACATCCAGCCGTAATTGCGCTTGAGACGGCGATGCATCGCCTCGCCATAACTCAGCAGGAAGCGCGGATGGCGCAGGCTGCCGGCAATCACCGCGGCCCAATCGCTGCCGCTATTGGGGTCGGGCGCCAGAATCTGTGCGAAATAGAAGCGCTCGATCTGGCGGATGCGGGCGCGGTAAATGTCGAAAAAGCGGTAGCGCCGCGCCTCGATCATCAGAAGCAACGTGATCAGCATCATCCCGAACAGCAGCACGCCGTGATGCGACGTCGGAGTCGACAGCGATACCGAGAGCAGCGCCGCCACCACGGTGATCGCCCAGTTGGAGGTCCGGTCGATGCGATCGCGCCAGCTCGTCATGCGTCCGAGCTCGCCACGGTAATAATGGACGAGCGTATTGGTGGTCTCGCCTGGTGTACCGGGCAGCAGCGACCTCCGCGCATCCTCTCTTTCCCTTATCGATGATATTCTGTCCTGCTCGGTCTCCATGATATTCCTCCTTTCGTCTCCCTTTCGGCTGCCTCTCACAGGGCGCCCGACCATTCTGCGCCTGCTGCCACGCCATTGCAAAAGATCGAAAGCCGCCTTAGAGCCGTGCCTGAAACAAAAGGATGGTGACCGCGATGGCAAAGAAGATCGACGAAGAAGCCCTTGCCGAGGCCTATAACCGCGCACTGGCGCTGGAAAAGGCCGGTGATGTCGACGCGGCCGTGGCGGCCTATGAGGAAGTACTCACGATCGATCCGGACGACCACGGCGGAGCCGCCGTGCGCATCGCCGCGATGGGCCGCGGTGAAACGCCGGCCAAGGCGCCCGACGCCTATATCGAGACCCTGTTCGACCAGCATGCCGAGGTCTTCGAGGACGTGCTCGTCGAGCAGCTCGGCTATCATGTGCCGATGCTGGTGCGCCAGCGCCTGCAGCAGCTGAAGCTCGGACCATTCAAGCGGTTGCTCGACCTCGGCTGCGGCACGGGTCTGACCGGCGGCGCCCTGCGCGACCTCTGCGAAGATATGACCGGCATCGACATATCGGAAAAGATGGTCGAGATCGCTCATGAGAAGGATCTCTACGAGACGCTTTTCGTCGCCGAAGTCGAGGATTTCCTCGAGGACAATGACGAGGAAGCCTTCGACATCATCACCGCAACCGATGTGCTGCCCTATCTCGGGGCGCTCGAACCGTTGTTCTTCGGAGCCGCCGAGAATCTGACGGCGGGCGGCCTCTTCATCTTCTCCTCCGAAACCCTGCTCGAAGAAATTCTCGCCGGACGCGCTTACATGGTCGGCCCGCATCAGCGCTTCGCCCATGCCGACGCCTATGTGAGAGAGCGGCTGACCGCCACCGGTTTCGAGCTTGTCGAGATATCGGATATCAACGTGCGGATGGAAGATGGACAGCCGACGCCCGGCCATCTGGTGATCGCCAAGTATACCGGCTGACGGAATACTTGCATGATCGGCGAAGTATCTGTTGCGCGGTGTGCGGCAAGCTGTTACTTAGTCGATCGGTAAAGTTTTCCAAATTGGAAAGGTCGCCCCATGTCGCTTGTGCTTTATGGGCATCCGCTCGCCTCCTTCTGCCACAAAGTGTTGATTGCGCTTTACGAAAACGGCACGCCCTTCGAGAACCGGATCGTCGATCTATCCGACGAGACCTCGCGTGCCGATCTCTTCCGCTTCTGGCCGATCGGCAAGATGCCGCTGCTGCGTGACGAGGCCCGCGACAGCACTATCCCCGAGACCTCGATCATCATCGAATATCTCGAGCAATATTATCCCGGCCCCGTTCGCCTGCTGCCGCTGGAGATCGACCGGGCGCTGCAGGTCCGCCTCTGGGACCGCTTCTTCGACCACTATGTCCAGGCACCGATGCAGTCGCTGGTCAGCAATCGTCGCCGACCCGAGGGCGAGGCGGATGAGATCGAGATGGCCGCCTCCCGGGCGACACTCGGCACCGCCTACGCGATGATCGAAAAACAGCTGGCCGGCAAGCAATGGATATCCGGCGACGATTTCACCATGGCCGATTGCGCCGCGGCCCCGGCCCTCTTCTACGCCGAGACGCTGATCCCGTTTTCATCGGAGCAGCCCAACCTTCGCGCCTATTACGATCGGCTGCTGGCGCGCCCATCCTTTGCAAGAACGCTGGAAGAAGCCCGGCCCTATTTCAAGTTCTACCCTTATAAAGAGAGGCTGCCCGCCCGCTTCCGGGATGCCGCGGGATGATCGACGGCCAGGCGGATCTCGACCGCATGTTCCACGCGCTTTCCGACCGCAGCCGCCGTGGCATGATCGACCGCCTCGGCCGCGGCCCGGCCTCCGTCACGGAGCTCGCGGCGCCGCTCGCCGTCGCCCTGCCGACGGTGATGAAACACCTGCAGGTGTTGGAAGACAGCGGCCTCGTATTCTCCGAAAAATCCGGCAGGGTGCGGACCTACCGCCTGCAGCAGGATGCGTTTGCCACCGTCGAGCGCTGGGTGGAACAGCGAAAGACCCGCTGGACCACCGCCTTCGACAGGCTGGACCAATTTCTCGCCGATGAGCCGGAGACCCTCCCCGAATGACGACACGATCCGCAGAACACGCCACCCTCGTCATCGAACGCCACCTGAAGGCGCCCGTCGCCCGCGTCTTCCGCGCCTGGTCGCTGCCGGAATCCAAGCGCCAGTGGTTCGCCTGCCACGGCGATTGGGTGCCGC
Organism: Rhizobium sp. M10; assembly: GCF_002531955.1. Taxonomy (NCBI): domain Bacteria; kingdom Pseudomonadati; phylum Pseudomonadota; class Alphaproteobacteria; order Hyphomicrobiales; family Rhizobiaceae; genus Rhizobium; species Rhizobium sp. M10. The sequence goes on from NZ_NWTA01000003.1 coordinate 242,989, forward strand.
TGGAATACGGCCTGGATTTCTGCCCCGGCGGACTGGAGAGGAATTATGTCGCCGATACCGACGGGCTCCTGCACGCCTATGACGCCCGTTACATCGACATCGTGCCCGATGCGCGGATCATCTACGCTTATGAGATGAAGCTCGGCGAAGCCCGCATCTCGGTCTCACTCGCCACCGTCGCCTTCGAAGCCGAACCCGGCGGCACAAAGATGGTCTTTACCGAACAAGCGGTGTTCCTTGACGGCTATGCCGACAACGGCGCCCGTCTTCAGGGCACCGAAATCGGCCTCGACAATCTCGAACTCTTTCTCGAGCGCGAGACAAGCCCGATCCATTAGCAAGTTTCAGATATTGCATCACTTTTTAGAACGAGAGGCCTTGGCTGACATGTTCAACGCAGCGGCGGCGCGAACGAGCGCCTTCAACGCCTCCTCGTCGATCTTGTCGCTCTCGTGGATATCGATGGCGCGGCGGGTGTTGCCTTCGAGGCTGGAGTTGAAGAGGCCCGAAGGATCCTCCAGCGCGGCACCCCTGGCAAAGGTCAGTTTCACCACGCTCTTATAGGTCTCGCCGGTGCAGATGATGCCGCTGCACTCCCAGACCGGAACCCCTCGCCACTTCCATTCCTCGACAACGTCAGGCTCTGCCTGCTTGATCAGCGCCCGGACCCGCGCAAGCGCCTCGCCGCGCCAATCCTTGAGCTCCTCGATCCTCGCATCGATCATTTGGGAGGGCGAGGCTTCTTCGGCCTGCTGCCCGGAACCGCTCTTCTTCATGCTTGCCGTCGCTTTCTTCATGATTGTCTCTCTTCATCGGTCCAGATGTCGATGACATCGATGCGGTCACATCCGCTCTCCGGGCAATCGGCTGGCCTGCTCCACCCAGGCGGTCAGTTGGGCTTCATCGATGTCGTCATCCTCGCGGATGTCGAGGTAACGCACGTCTTTCTGCTTGGACGCGCCCGGCGGCAGAGGATCAAGCAGGGCGCCGCGGAAGAAGGCCACCTTGACGTATTTCGTGAAGCAATGGACGCCGAGGAACCAGCCCTGCCCTTCGATGCCATAGAAGGGAGAGTTCCATTTGACTGCCTTGGATACCCCAGGCACCGTGGCGGTGATGATCCCATCGAGGCGACGACCGATCTCGCTTTTCCAGCCCGGCATCGCCGCGATATAGGCTTGCACGGGCGCGTCGCCATGACCTTTCGCGATCTGCGGGTTGCCACCCGACAGCAGCTTCGGCGTCGCGGCCGGTTCGGCGGCCGTCTTGCTTGTCACCTTGGCCGCCGTCTTGGATTTCTTCTCGGCCATCGCATTCACTCCCATCTCCCGCGCCACCTCGCGGCATAGGGCAGCAGGAACAGATAAAGACCGGTCAGCATCAACAGGCAGAGCGGCAACAGCGCCAAGAGGCCACCCCAGACGGTCGATTTCTCCTGCAGCACGGCGATGATATTGACGATGACAGCCGCCGTAAAGGCGACGGACAGCGAGCGATGAATTTGCCGAAAGCAGGTGTTCCAGTTCAAAGGGACCTCCTATCCCGGGAAAATGAGCTTCGGCGACGGACGATCCACCCTTCGACGATCTCACTCCGACCGCGCCAGAACCTGCTCCAGATTTGCAAGGAACTGCGTCCACCCGCTCCTGGCGCCCCCGTAAGCCTGCCGCTGATCCGGCCGGAAACCAGACTGCTCCATCCGCAAATGCGTGCCGGTGCCGGTTGGAGTGAGTGTCCAGGTGACCACGCTTTCCAGCCCATAGGCTTCCCAGCTATAGGACAGGGTCTTGTTCGGCTCGATTTCCAGGACCTTGCAGTCGACAGAGCCCCAATCCGCGCTGAAACTGAAACGATGATCGATGGCGGGCTTGAAGTCGCTCTTCATCAGCCACTCCTGAAGCAGGTGCGGCTGGGTGAGCGCCCGCCAGATCTTTTCCGAGGGATAGGGCATTTCCCGCTCGATGACGACGGAGCGCGTTTCTGTCGATGTGTCGGTCATTGATCCATCCTTTTCAGCAAATCTTCGAGAGCGTTAAAGCGGCTTTGCCAGAAGCCGGCCATCTCGCTCGTCCAGTCGACCAGCGGGGCCAGCGCGCCAAGCTGCGCACTGTAATGCGTCTGCCGTCCTTCGTGGCGGTCGCGCACCAATCCGGCCTGCTTCAGGATCCCAAGATGTTTCGAAACAACCGGCTGCGACACGCCGGCCCGCTCCGTCAGAGCCCCGACCGTCTTCTCCCCTTCGCGGCACAGCCGCTCGAACAGAGCCCGCCGCGTCGGATCGGCAAGTGTCCGGAAAAGCACGTCATGGGCGTTTGGCATTGATGATCCATATCTCAAGAGCTATGAATTGACGTATAGCTGGAGAGGCATACGTGAGTCAAGCCGCAAGCTGGGGCGAGGTTCTGACAAGGCTGCGTTCAAGGGCACCAGAGGCTCGCGACGCATAGCGATCAACGGAGAATTTACATAGCTCTACAGCTATACATAGAAGAATTTCGCATCAGTCGCGCGCCAGCGCTGCGACAGGCATCGAGCCGCTTCAAGCCGACCGTTTCGCAACCGGGGTTACTGGCCGCTTCTTTCCGGCGCCTGAAGCGCCGACAGCACGGTCTGGGAATATCCACCGTCAATCATACACCATCCGTTTTTTTGGAATGCCTGCCGAATATCTGCCTTAGCCCGCCTGTCATCTCCCATCGCACGGAGTGCGATCACTCGATGAACATAAAACTCATTGCATTCCCTTGCCTCAAGCGCTCGGTCGAATTCCAGAACTGCCTTGTGATAGTCCTCCTCACGGACAAACCACTTGCCGAGAATAAAGTGAATCTCCGAGATCAGATTGTTACGGGTGAAACTATAGATGCCATCCCGCGGGATGAACTGCACGACCTCTGCCAGGATAGCCGGATCGCTGATGCCCTCCTGCGTCTTGCTGAACCGCTCCACTTCCTCTTCGAGCGCATCGAACCCGCTATCTAATTGGCCCATCCCCACGTCATTGCCGGACACCCTCCCGGTTGCGAAAGCCTGGCGGTAGCAATCCGGTTCCGCAAGCGTAAGCCGCCCCAACGTCTGCCAGAGACCCGTGCTCGTCGAAATGCCGGCACCAGAGAAATTCTCCAGCGATTGAGCGATCACCCCGCGCATACGCAGACGATCTGTATCGCTGCTCGAGGCAAGGCAAATCCGGGCGATATCGAGGAAACTCGAGCGCGCCGTCTTTGAATTGATGCGGGACAGCCCCGGCAGGCGAGCGTCGGCTCCCGTCAGGCGATCGGGATGCTCCTTGAGATACCGTGCGGCGCCAAGCTCGGCATCGTTACCGGCGACGCCCCCAGCTCCGCTTATCGAGATCAGGAAATTTGCATCGGGCGACCCGATCGGACCGATCTCGGCAAGTGCATCCGCAGGAACCGTCAGCAAGTGATGGAGTCGGCTGACGAGCTGGACGTCGTCGATGTCGGCAACCCCGATCGCACCCCCGAGAAATCTGTCGAGCAGCAGTCTGCGCATTTCCTCCGGGAAGGCATCCAGATTTGGCCCGTCGCTGCGCGGCGGAATCGCGGCCCAGACTGCAGCAATGGCTTCCGGACCTTTCGCGGCAGTGAGCGTCGGCTGCCAGCTTGCAAGCGCCCGCTGAATTTCCATGCGCCGCTCCGGCGTTGCCAAGCGATAGGCATCGGCAAGGACGCGCAGCTTGCGTTCGCGTTCGGCTCCGGCTGTCGCAAGAGTCGGTCCAACCAGCTCTCGATCGGAGCCCGAGAACCAGCTCTTTCCTCGCAATCGGTCCGCGCGGCGGTGCAACTCGGCCAGCCATTCGCGATTTTCGAGATCGCGCACCACGATAGGCGTGCTCTTGCCGCGGTCGTGGAAGTTCAGCAGTTCCGCCGAATTGACGAAGTCGATCAGGTCGAAGAGTGCGCTGTCAGGCACCCTGTCATCATCTGCGGTAGCATCGAGCGCCGAAATGACGAGCTCCGAAACGACGGCCTCGGCCGGCCTGTCCAGATCGTCCTTCAGCTGCAGGAAAGTCGAGATCACGATCGGCGCCAGAACGAGCGCCGCCAGGGAAAGGATGAGCTCGACGACAAATATGCCCCGCACATAATCGTGCCATTTGTTCCGCAAGGCCTCGTGTCTGGGCGTGCTGGACCAGAGTCCGCGACGGTCGGCGCGCATCACCCGCCGCAGTGATGCGCTGATCCCAAGGCGGTGGACGAAAAACGCCATGAAGATGCGCGCAATCAGCAGAAGCGGAATACTCACCAGGGCGATCATCTGTGCGATATCGTTCGACGTCGAAGAACCGCCCGCGGCGATCAGGCCGAGCATCGCCAGGAAAACTGCGCTCTCCCAGGTCAGGCCGGCGGCCGCCAATCGCGTCGTCGGCGCGATCAAGGTTTTCCAGTCAAAGCGGAACGGCCAGCGGCGACATTCGACAGCTTCCTTATGAAATTTAACGAGTTCGACTGTCTGCAGCGCAAAAATACGATCCTCCGGCGGAAAGATCGGCAAGCCGGTCTGCGCGTCGCTATAGGCCGCCCGCCCCGCCTCGCGCCGCTGCAGAATGCCGCGGGCGGATTGAGCATGCGCCAGCCAGGAGAAATAAACCATTGCGGCATCCTGGCCGCAGAGATGAGCGAGCGACGCCGGTCGCTCGGCAAACCGGCACTGCTGTTCGATCGTTTCAACGACGGCGGCAAAACCATGCCCCCGCGTGAATTCTTCGATCGTCTCCAGTCCCTGAAGGCCGGCACCAGGAAGGATCGGCGGGAAATTGCGGCCGATTTCCTTCAGCAACTGGTCATGACGCTGCAGACTGAGTCCCGCGGCCATATCGAAAAGTTCGGTCCACGATTGCGTCTTCTTGGCTGCCGGGCCAGCGCTCCAGGGTCGGTCCTTGTCCGGCGCCACGATCGCACGCAGACGCTCGAAAACCGAAACGTTCCGCCTGTCGCCGACATCACCAACGGCAATTTCGGCAGATCTTGCGGGCTCCTCCCCCGGATCCACCTGATCGCTAGCGACGGGAATCGTTTTCTCATCCTCGGCAGCATCAGTCCTCGTCAGCAGCGCAAGGTCGGCATTCCTCTCCGAATCCTCCCGAGCTTCGACAGTCAAAGCCGGCAACGCGGCAGGCTGCGCGCTCGCCCAGTTCAGCGCCGCATCTTTGGCGCCGACCAACCGCTGGAATCCCTCCGGATCTTCGTCGGGGCGAAAATCGCGCAGCCGCCGGGCATAGGCGCGCCGAATGTCGTTCTCATCCTCAGTCGGTGCGATCTGCAGGAGCGTCCAGCAAGTTTCAGTCATAGGATCAAAGAATTCTACGTTCGAACTGATTCAATGTTTCTGCGAATGCGCGGCGCACGCTGTCGAGGTCATGGTTCGCCTGGTCCTTCAGCGCCGTCTCAAATTGCAGCAGAAGCTGCGCGATATGCTCTCGGACCGATCCCAGCGATTCGGCGTAGAGTCTTTCCGCGCGAGCGATCAGCGAACGGTTTTCCTGCTGATCTCGCGGCGCCAGCTTGATCGACGCAAGCGCCGCGAAGCTCTTGTCGAGCTCCTGGTCATTGAGATTCGACTGGTTGCGGAAGACCTTCCGTTCGACGTGTCCCGTCGAATTGACCTTTACCTCGACCTCCAGCGCGCCGTTAATGTCGTAAGTGAAACGCACCGCCACGGACTCCCTGCCGGCAGGGCCCGGTGGGACCGATACTTCGACGGTTCCGATCCGCACATTCTGCGACGGACGCATGTGCTCGCCTTGCAGCACCTCGATGCTCACATGCGTCTGCATGTTCGATGCGGTCCAATAGATGTTTTCTCGGCTGATTGGGACCACGGCATTGCGTTCGATGATCGGCGAAAGGACAACACCGTCGGGAGCTCTCGGATCGAGAACCGAGGTTCCCAGGGTAAAGGGACAAACATCGGTCATGATGATTTCGTCGAGCGCGCCACGGCGATGCTTGAGACCGGCCTGCACCGCCGCACCGATCGCAATGGCATGGTCGGGCCGCGCGTGGACCAGCGGAAAGCGGCCGAACAGCCTGGTGACGAGATTGCGCACGAGCGGCATCCTGGTCGCGCCGCCGACGAGAACGATCTGGTCGATCTTGGCAATGTCGACACGGGCATCCCGAACAGCACTTTCGATCGGGACGCGCATCCGCCTGAGAAGGGTCGCAGCCGCCTCCTCAAAGGTGGTCCGGTTCAGCTCTCCCGCGCATTGCGTCTTGCCGAGCGTGAAATCATAATCTGCCTCCACCCTGTCGGTGAGGGCAGATTTGAGCGTTTCCGCCTCACGCAGCAGCCGCGCCCGGTCACGGGGATCGAGCTTGGCCTCGTTCAGCTCATGCCGCTTGATCAGGAGTTCAACGATCACGTCGCGGAAATCGTTGCCGCCGAGCAGGGAATCGCCGGCAGAAGCCCTGATTTCCATCACGTTTTCGTATTTGTGCAGAAGCGACACGTCGAATGTTCCGCCACCGAGATCAAGAATCAGAAAACAGCCGTCCCCGGCCGCCTCCAGCCCATGCGCCAGCGCCGCGGCAGTAGGTTCGTTGACCAGCCGCTCAACCTTCAGGCCGGCCAGCCGCGCCGCGTCGAGCGTCGCCTTGCGTTGCGGATCGTTGAAGTAGGCCGGAACCGAAATGACGGCCTCGACGATTTCTTCGCCGATCCTCGCCTCGACATCGTTCTTGAGCGACTTCAGCACCAACGCCGACAATTCCTCGGCGCGCCAGGTCTTGCCGGCCAACTGCACCGTGTTGGCGCTTCCCATCCAGCGCTTGAACGAGGCGACCGAGCGTTGCGGATGTGTGATCAACCGATCGGCCGCCGCCCTGCCGACCAGCAATACGCCGTCGTCGGCAATGCTGACCGCCGATGGCGTCAGAGTCTCACCGAGCGCGTTGAGGACGAGCGTCGCACCATCTTCCGACCAGACGGCCACCAGCGAATTGGACGTGCCGAGATCGATACCGATAATTGCCATAAAAACCTCGAATGCGAATGAAACGGATGCGGCGCGGCCGCTACCTCTATGGAAATGATAGCGAAATCTTTATGGCCTCACCGCCGTCGGCATGCGCGGACCGGCCGAAGCGCCATGGCGAGATGGCGGGTAAGACTGCGTCGTCGGGGAGCAGGCATTGGGATGGATCAGACTCGATGGATGCATGTTGATATCAGGCAAGAGTTCTTTATGCATCTCTTAGTTGATCTAAATTGAAACATGCTTCAGAAAGCTGATAAAAATCTACCGATGCCGAGACTTTCCTGCGCGCCGCCCGCCATTCTTAGTTTGGCCGACTGCTCGGTGCCGCCGCGCCAGCCCGATGACCTGCCTTACGAACTCTCCGGACGCTCGGCCTCCAGCCGCTCCCGAATGAAGGCGGGGCCACCGGCAAGACGCGCCGCAAGCAGGCTCGCGGGATCGACCAGACGCCAATAGGGCGTCACCGTCGAAACCGGCTCGCCCGTCGCCAACGCGCCGAAGGACAGTTCGGCGATGGCTCGCAAATGCCGCTGCACCGTCACCGGGCAGCAAGCATCCGCCCCGTATTGGGCGGCGAGGCGGCGGCGGAGGGCGCCGAGATCGGTGTGAACACCTTGCGGTGCTAATCGGATCTGCTCCGCCACCATCTGCTGCGACGGAATGAGCATCGCTTGCATGCCACTGCGGCCCTTGCGCCGCTGCTTGATCGTCGGAATTTCGCTCATACCGTCCCCCGGAGTATTGCGCCTTCCTGCAACCTAGAGCTGGACCGAACGACGGCCAGCCTCACGTCAATCGACGGGAAGTCGCTTCTGACGGCTTTTCTGCTCCCGCCGTTTCGGTTAATCCTCGGGGCCTCTCACTCAGGAAAAGGATAGGACATATGGCTAAAGTCGCGTTCATCGGTCTCGGCGTCATGGGCTTTCCCATGGCCGGCCACCTGAAGATCAAGGGTGGCCACGATGTTACCGTCTACAATCGCACCGCCGAGAAAGCCGCCGCCTGGGCTGAGAAATTCTCCGGCAAATCCGCCCCTACCCCGGCTGCGGCCGCGGAGGGGGCCGATTTTGTCTTCGTCTGTGTCGGCAACGATGAAGATCTCCGATCGGTGACATCAGGCGAGAGCGGCGCTCTGCATGGCATGAAGCCTGGATCGGTGCTGATCGACAACACCACCGCCAGCGCCGAGGTCGCTCGCGAACTTTATGCAGCGGCAAAGCAAAAAGGTGTCGACTTTATCGACGCTCCGGTTTCCGGCGGCCAGGCCGGCGCCGAAAACGGTGTCCTGACCGTCATGTGCGGCGGCGACGAAGCCGTTTATGAGCGCGCCAGGCCCGTCATCGAAGCCTATGCCAGGATGGTCGGCCTGATGGGGCCGGCAGGCTCCGGACAGCTGACCAAGATGGTCAACCAGATCTGCATCGCCGGCCTCGTCCAGGGCCTCGCCGAAGGGCTGCATTTCGGCAAACGCGCCGGCCTCGATATCGAAAAGGTCGTCGAGGTAATCTCCAAGGGTGCGGCCGGCTCCTGGCAGATGGAAAACCGCCACAAGACCATGAACGCCGGCAAATATGATTTCGGTTTCGCAGTCGACTGGATGCGCAAGGATCTGAGCATCGTGCTCGCCGAAGCTCGCCGCAACGGCGCCAAATTGCCGGTCACGGCCATTGTCGATCAGTTCTACGGCGACGTGCAGGCGATGGGCGGCAATCGCTGGGACACCTCCTCGCTGCTCGCCCGTCTCGAGAAATGATCGGCCCCTCCTCCGATCCGGCAGAACTGATCGCGCATCTCGAAACGCTGCGCTCGGAGGAGAATGTCGCCGGGATGGCGCGATTCGGCATCGTCACCGGTCGCGCTCTCGGCATTTCCAATCCCGATATCAGGGCGGTCGCCAGATTGGCGAAGAGGGATCACATCAGGGCAATGCAGCTCTGGCAAAGCGATATCCGCGAAGCCCGCCTGCTTGCCCTGTGCACAGCTGAGCCGAAACGGTTGGCCGCGGAAGAAGCCAGAAGCTGGGCCAATGATTTCAATTCCTGGGAGATCGTCGACTGCGCCGCCGATCTCTTCGTCGAGGCCCGGCTAGACGAACTCATACCGGAATTCGCCGCCGACGCGCGCGAGTTCGTTCGCCGCGCCGCCTTCGCCATGATCGCCGGCGCCGCCGTCCACCGGAAGAACGAGAGCGATATGACTATCCTTGCCTGGCTGCCGCTGATCGAGGCGCATTCCGGCGATTCCCGCAACTTCGTTCGCAAGGCTGTCAATTGGGCACTGCGCAGCATCGGCAAACGCAATCGCGGCTGCCACGGCCCGGCGCTGCGGCTGGCGAAGCGTCTGGCCGAAAGTGCGGATAAAACCGCCCGCTGGATCGGCAGGGATGCGGTCAGGGAGCTGAGCGGCGAAAAGCTTATGGAGCGGCTGAAATAGCGCGATTCCGCGTCTAACGCATGTCCCGGAAAAGCATGCAGCGGTATTGCGGCAACCACATGCGCAAAAACAAGGCGCTAAAGCAACGAATCAACCAAGATTCAAAAATCACGCCTGGCAGCAATCAATCGGTCGACCACATGGTCGGGTATCAGGCTTGAGCCGGAGCCTAAAATGGAACCTGTCGCTGCGCGCGAGGTTGATAAGCAGGAGGATTCGGTTATGGCCAAATGCGACCAGTGCGGCAACGATTATGACAAGGCCTTCCAAGTAAATCTGGGAAATGAAACCTACACCTTCGATAGCTTCGAGTGCGCTATTCAGAAACTCGCTCCGGCCTGCCCGCATTGCGGTGTCCGGATCATCGGGCATGGCGTCGAGCAGGGCGACATCATTTATTGTTGTGCGCATTGCGCCGAGCAGGAGGGAGCCGACGCTCTTACCGATCGCGCGCCTTGAGACAGTCTTCAGTCTCTGCCTTATTCCGGCGGCCTATTCGGGAAGCCCTTTGTCGTTTGGGTTCGGTGCCGGCGCCTCTCTTGTATCTCGTGGCGGATGTTGGCGATCGTCAGACTCCGCGGGGACCGCCTGGTCGTCGGAACGGTGGACAGGCTGCTCTTTAGGGTCGATCCTTTTGGCGGGCGCAGCAATTTTTCTAGGCATAGCCAGTTCCTCTAGCTTCACTGACAAGAACCGACTGCCCCACTGAAGGTTCCGAGTCCAGAAGCGCTGCTTGGTTCGGAATCGGTGTCACCAAACTGCGTCGCGCGGGAACATGCTCAAAGAGTTCATCGAGCAGATGGCCGGTCGCAAGGCTGCGTTTAGTGCGACATTAATACCGGCATCGAAATGTTGTTCAGCAGATCACGCGTCGCACCGCCGAACATATCTTCGAAAAGCGGCGAGTGGCCATAGGCGCCGCAGACGATCAGATCTGCGCTCTCTCGGTCGAGGCCGGCAAACAACGCACTGATGAAATCCGTCTCCCCCGTGTTCCGCCATCCTTCCAGGGTGACCCGAACTCCGTGCTGTTCGAGATGACGCTTTATCTCTTGAAGGTCTGCGTTTGTGTCGCTGTAGTTGCTCGCGAAGACGAACAGAAAAACCTTGCGTGCTGCCTTGAGGATCGGCATTGCGTCGTGAACGGCCCTCGTTGACTCGCGGCTGAAATTCCAGGCAATGACTACCTGCTCGCCGATTGCGTCTTCTCCTGTCCAGCCCGTTGGAAGGACCAACATGGGAACCCCGGCTGTCACCAGAATTTCTTTGGGGACTGCTGAATTGGAAAGATGGCGGCGGTCTGGATGTGGCTGTGTCGTTACCAGAAGATCGGCGCAATGGGAAAAAAGCTGCTCTGCGTCATGAGCCTCCGGCCGTGCCGCGTGATATTGGAAATCGAGGCCAGCTTTCCGACCTGCGGCGGCGAATTCAGCTTCAATCGCCCGCGCAAGATCGCGGCTCTCCCCCTCCAGTGCTTCTTTCGTGCTGACGTTGACTCCGATCAATCTGGCTTGATGCTTGACAGCGACGTCAATGGCCGTGCGCACACGCGCTGCGCAATCTTCCCCGACGTCCAAATAGACAACGATATCTCTGTAGGCCATAACTTCCTCCATCCACGAACGCCCAGGGCCATGTGGTTCACCTGCTCGGTTCGCTGTCGTGGGAGTCATCAGCAGAGTCGTGGTCGAAGGCGAATCTCATCAGCCTGAGCAGTTAATGTCCATTGACGCCGTCTGTTCCGGACGTGGCTGCAAAGATTTCAAACTCAACGGTTCGCGTCGGGTCGATTTCGACGACGGCACTCCGGCACGCAATCAGACGACCGGGTCGTGGCAGGAACGTTTCCCAACGGCGCGCGTTGATTCTTCTTATCCCGTGCGAGAGAGGCGCGGGCAGCAGCAGGGAGGTTATCATGAAAGTCAGCAATTGCATGACCACAGACGTGCAGATCACCGATCCGGAGCACACATTGCGAGATGTCGCCTCAATGATGGGACGTCTCGATGCCGGCGTTCTGCCAGTGGGCGAGAATGACCGGCTGGTCGGCATGATCACCGATCGCGACATCGCCATTCGTGGCGTGGCAGAGGGCAAAGGCCCCGACGCAAAGGTCCGCGACGTAATGAGTACCGATGTCAAATACTGCTTCGATGACGAAGATATCGAAGACGTCCTTCACAACATGGGGGATCTTCAAGTGCGGCGCTTGCCGGTGCTGAACCGAAGCAAGCGGCTGGTCGGCATCATCTCGCTTGGCGATCTCGCCATGAAGGGCGAGACCATGGAAACAGGCAAAGCACTGAGCGACATTTCGCAACGCGGCGGTCCACATTCACAGACGGCCCACTGACGGTCCGCGTCGCGCCACAAAAAAGCTGTCCACGGGCCGGCGGTCATCTGCTCATTCAACTCTCGACTCTCGCTCCAATGCCTTTGGCGCGAGAGTTCTGCAATTGCGCACATCAGGACGCTTCACGTGCCTCCGTTTGTTATGGCCCGAGCGCCAGTTGTCCGACTTGAACGATGACAGGCCGCCGCTCGAGCTTTTTCCCGCCTGTTGCGAACGCTCAGTAAGCGAGCGTCACGCGAGCTACTCGGTTCTACTTCAACGCCACGTGGCGATGTGGTCATTGACAAAATCAACAAAGTGACGCGGAGGATGCCCGGTAAGCTGCAAGACGTCACCGGTCACGTCGGAGAAGAAACCTTGTTTGGCGGCGCGATTCAGGCCCATCAGCCAGTCGATCACGATCGCAGGCAAGCCCATGCCGCGCATAGCGTCTTCGGCGGTGGCCTCTGGAATATCCACATAGCGTACCTCACGACCCAGAGCGCGCGAAACAATCTCAAGCTGCTGGGCATCGGTAAGGGCCTCGGGGCCGGTCAGATCGTAAGTCTTGCCTGCATGGGGTTCTGGGGCGGCCAGGATGGCGGCAGCGGCCCCCGCAATGTCACGCACATCAATGAGACCCATGGCACCATTGCCGTGGGGCGCGTGGACTGCACCCGCGCGAATCTCGCCAGCATGAAAATTCACCAAATTCTGCATAAACATGTTTGGCCTGAGCACCGTCCACGTGATGCCGCTTTCGGACAGCAACGCGTTTGTCTGACCCTGCATACGAGCCATCGAGACATCGCTGCTTGGATCAGCACGCCAGCTAGATGAGCGCACGATGTGCCCTATCCCCGCGGCCCGCGCCGCTTCAATAGCATTGGTTGCGAAGAGCTCCTGCTGTGGAGCAACCGGCAGCAAAAGAAACAATCGATCATAGCCCTGAAAGGCCTGCTTCAGCGACTCGATGTCCGCAAAATCGCCTTGGACGTAGGAGACGCCATTTGCGGATTGGACTGCCGTCGAGCTCATGACGGAAAAGTCGAGCTTAAAGTGGGTTAGGGCCTGGACGAGTTCGCGGCCAACAGTGCCGGTTCCGCCGGTGACGAGGATGCGCGGGGTGTTCATGAAAGCTCCAGAACTAATTTCGTTGGCTGCACTTTAGGCAGACGTCGAAAAGGAGTACAGGTATCGAATCTTTAAAAGCTTTCAACTGAGTATTGAAAATCATGCGGCAGATTCATGGTCTCGTGTCATTCGTTGAATCGGCTGCGAGTGGCAGCTTCACCGCTGCGGCGGCGCGTCTTGATCTCACGCCCGCGGCTGTCAGTAAGAACGTTATGCAGTTGGAGCAGCAGTTGGGCGTGCGGTTGTTCAACCGCTCGACGCGCAAGATCGTGCTGACGGCAGAGGGACGGGAGTTCGCGCAGCGTGCAAGCGAGGTCCTTCGTGCGCTCGACGATGCTGTGAGCGATGTCTCCCGCGCAGGCGGCGAGGCAGCCGGTCGCGTGCGCATTTCGGTGGGCGCGTCGATTGGTCGACGCTACGTGCTGCCGCTGCTCCCCTCATTGGCGGCTGCACATCCTCGGTTGGAATTGGAGGTGAGCCTCGACAATCGAGCGGTCGATCTGGTAGCCGAAGGCTTTGATATCGGCGTGCGGGGCGGTGTGATCCGTGATTCCAGCCTGATTGCACGGCGTGTGTGCCGGCTGCCAATGGTGCTGGTCGCCTCGCCCGGTTACCTGCAGAGGCATGGCATCCCCAGGACGCCGGCAGATCTGGCTGCCCACAGTTTGCTGGGCGTGCGTTTTCCATCCGGTAACGTGGGCACTTGGCGCTTTCGGCGGCCAACCGGCCGAGGTTTTGTGGAGTTTGAACCGTCGGCGCGCATCTGGGGCAGCGACCCCGATGCCATGGTTGATCTTGCGTTGGCCGACGCGGGCATTGTGCAGGCCGGCCTGCAGCGCGTCGCTCCGATGCTGCGATCCGGTCACCTCAAGCTGATACTGCACGAAGAGCATTTCAGCGAAGAGCGAGAAATCGTGCTGCACTACCCACATCGACAGTTCCTTAGCAAGCGGGTACGCGTGGTCCTGGATGCGCTGCTTGCACACCTCGCACTACAAGCCGATCTTCACCTGGATCACGCCAACTTGCCGCCCGACTGGCGTGCCTAATTCCCGTCATCGGCGTCTTGTGAACCGGCCAGAGCGACGCTCCCACCTCCCATGATCTTCATGTGGTGTGTGCTTGGTCGGCAAGCGGTTTAAAGCGGTACCAATGCGCCGCCGCCGTGCGCTCGCAACCTCCACGACACCTGCGGAATACTCCGTTGCAAATCGGAATTGCAAACCAAGTCGAATATAGCGACCATTTGCCACCAAATGCTGTGGGGATATTAGGTAGGGCCTGGTCGTCTGAGGGCGCTACCTCCATCGGCTGAAGCCCCAGGATTAAATCGACGGCCAGATCTTCGGCAAAACATCCCGGTAGGGCCGAAGCTTTCGCCTGGCCGTCAGTGATGCCTGGATTTTTCGACCAGAAAATCGATCAGCACTCTTACCGCCGGCGGCATGCCCCTGGCCGTCGTGAAGACGATATAAAACTGGCTTTCTTCCGACTGCCATTCCGGCAGCACCCGCACCAACCTGCCAGCCTGCAGATCCGCCTCGCAGGCGCTTTCGAGCAGCAGTCCGAAGCCGAGCCCGGCCCGGGCTGCATCGAGAATGGCGGTCATGCTGCGGCAGGTCAGCCGCGGCTGATGCCGGATGACCCGTTTGTCATCGTTCGGGCCGATGAGTTCCCAGGTATGGAATGTCACCCACGAGGTCATCGCCAGCGTCGGCTGATCGGCGAGTTCGTCCACGCAATTCAAACCACCGCTGCGCTCCACGAGCGACGGACTGGCGACGAGGATGCGCCGCGCCCGGTCGAGCTTGCGCATCGTCAGGCTTGTCTGCGTCTCCGGCTCGTTGGTCGCCCTCACCTCGAGGTCGATCCGTTCGTTGATGAGGTCGGCGCGCCGGTCGGAACCGATGATTTGCAGCTTGATCTTTGGGTAACGTTCGAGGAATTCAGGCAGGATCCCGCCGACGGAGATGTCGACAAGACCGAGCGGGCAGGCCATCCGCACCACGCCCTGCGGGTCGGACTGGGCCTCGGTGACGATCGATTTGGCACGATCGGCCTCCTGCAGAATGGTCTGGCATCTTTCGTAAAAAGCCTGGCCGATCTCTGTCACCCGAAAGTGACGGGTCGAACGCTCTATCAGCCGTGCGCCGAGCCCGTCCTCAAGCCGGCTCACCCGCCTGCTGAGTTTCGAACGCGGTATCTTCAGATCGCGACTGGCCGACGCAAATCCACCGCTGGAGACGACGGCTGCGAAATAATAGTAGTCGTTGAGATCTTCCATAAGAACAAGCTATCCGAGAGTAGGAATGAATGCTGCTCGCTGCAAGGGTTGTATCCTCTCTCCCAAAAAGCTGTAATCACATTGTCGGCATTGGATTTTCTTTCCGCGACCCGTCGCGGCAAAGCAAACCGATGCCCGTCGGTGGATTTGATTTCTCTTGTGATGAAGAGATGGGAAGCCTCAATGAAGGCTGGCAGGATGCCGACGTGCGACACGCAACATGCCGGTCGGCCTACCTGGATGGCGATCGAAAAAGACTGCCATGAAGATGGGAGCAAAAACGCTGCAAGGACGGTCCGGCAGGGAAGACCGGACCCGTCCCCGTAGCTGATCGGAGGTCACTCGGATCAGAAACTGATTGCGTGCCCCCGGTCCGAAGACCGGGAGCATCACTAGGTCGATTAGAACGAACGCTGCAGGCGGAAGTAGCCAGCCGTCGAGTCGTCAGCATCTTCCGGATCGAGGTACTGAACCGAAGCCTTGGCGTAGAAGTTGTCGACGATCTGGTAATCAACCGTCAGACCAACCTTCCAGGCGTCACCATCGCTGAAGTCGTCGCCGGCAACGTAGTAGTCACCGTAGTACTGGACGCCAGGAGTGATCTTGAGCTTGTCGGTTGCCTTGATTGCGTATTCGGCAGCGACAGCCCATTCAGCTGCGGAGTAGTAGGAGTTCGGGCCGGAAGAGTATACGGCAGCGAGGCCGAGCGTACCGGGACCGATTTCAACCGTACCCATTGCACGGACAGCGCCGTCTTCGTTGTCGAAGTCCCAGCCGCCGGTGATCTGGTAGCTGAACGCACCAGCGGTGCCGCCAACGCCGAAGGCAACGCCAACGTTGTTCGGCTCTTCGCCCGTCTTGTAGAAGCCGTCTTCCAGTTCGTCGACGCTGATGCCGGCGTAGAAGGTGCCGCTTTCGTACTGATAACGGAGCGAGTTATGCAGGGTTACGATCGAACCGATGTCGTCGGTTTCGCCGGAGAGGCCGTCGTCCCACCAGCTGTAGAAGAGACCAGCGCGGAAGCCCGCGATGTCGATGTAAGCGGAGTCGAGGATGGCATCCTGTTCCGTGGCATTGTCAGCATTGAACTGCATGACGATGACGCCGGTCAGCGGACCATATTCGGTGTCGCTCTTGGCCGTGAACTGAACCTGGCCGCGCGTACGAGCATCCCAGTCAGAGTCGTTAGACTCGGAGAGATTGAGCGGCTGGTCACCAACGTCAACCTGGAAACGGATGTAACCCTCGATCTTGAGGCAGGTTTCGGTGCCGGGGATGTAGAAGTAGCCGGTGCCGTAAGCGTCGCAGACGCGAACATATTCAACCGGTTCCGGCTCGGCAGCAACGATAGCGTCAGCTGCAAGAACCGGCGTCGATGCAGCAAATGCTGCTGCTGATGCGAGCAAAACCATTCTGATGTTCATTTACCAATCCATTCCTTTGTCGATCGGGGCTGGCTTCCAATCGGGTAGTCGATTTGAAGCCGGCCCAGTTTGAACAGCCATCTCGGCGTGCGGATCGATCGAACCGCCAAACCGTCATCACATACCGGGCGTTATCAAGCAATTCTCGATATACACGGGAGGGGTCCGATCGAGGCACTTTCCTCGAAAGCGTGATTTTTATACAACAATTTCAGATATTTAGCCAGAAAACACGACAAGCGTCCCCGCGACGGAAATCTCCATCGCAAGCCGCAAACGCTAGCCCCATTGTCAAATTCTCCACCGTCCGATCCCCTATCGGACATGCTGGTGAAGCATAAACTCTACCGCCGGCGAATGAACATATACAAGGCAGCGGTGTAGAACATGGTGTCCTGAATTCGATACCAATGAGACAAAATGATGACACAAGCACTCACTGATGCCACACATCATAGCCGTGCAATCGTTACCAGGCTATATACTTTTATGAGATTTTGGCGAAATCGGAGCCTTTTTTCGCTGCTTTTCTGGCTTTTTTCTGCAATTGCGACCGCCTTCTCGGGAAAGCCGCATTTCGTCCGGCGCATTCCTGCATGCGGTCGAATCGCCTGAGCCGGCCCGACTCAGGCATGCAGTACACGACCGCAGCCTATCGTCCCGATACAACCTGCCAGACACATTCGGTGCGATCGCAAATCACACCCGGCGTCAATCCTCGTTGGATTTGGCGTTCTCGAGAATCATATAGTCCAGCGGCAGCTGCGTCGAATACTTGATCTGCTCCATCGCAAAGGCGGAGGAGACGTCGCGAATCTCGATCTTTGCGATCATCCGCTTATAAAAGGCATCGTAGGCGGCGATATCGGGCACGACGACTCGCAGGAGATAATCGACATCACCGCTCATCCGGTAGAATTCGACCACTTCGGGGAATTCGGCGACCACCTCGGAAAAGCGGCGCAGCCACTCGATCGAATGGGTGGCCGTGCGAATCGACACGAAAACGGTGACCTTGGTGTTGACTTTCTCGGGATCGAGGATGGCAACACGACGCTTGATGACGCCGTCCTCCTCCATTTTCTGGATACGCCGCCAGCAGGGCGTCGTCGAAAGACCCACTTTTTTAGCGAGATCGGCAACGGCAAGCGTCGAATCTTCTTGCAGCAGACGCAGAATTTTTCGGTCGAGGCGGTCCATGCGCACGTCAGTCCTTTCGAATTATTTTCTTTGTATAACTCGATTCCGCCCAACGAAAAGAATTTTGTTTCAGGAAAGCAGCATTTTCGTCCGCTCCTGCAAGACAGGCAGCAGTTCTTTCTCGAACCAGGAATTGCGTTTCAGCCAGCCGCTGTTGCGCCAGCTCGGATGCGGCAGCGGCAGCACCGCCGGCGACCGTCCGGACATGAGACTGTCGCGCCACCCCCGCACCGTCTCGGTCATACCGCCTCGCCCTCCGCCGGCCATATGCCAGGCCTGTGCATATTGGCCGATGACCAGCACCAGTTCGATCTGCGGCATCGCCGAAATGACTCTTTGCCGCCAGAACGGCGCACATTCGCGCCGCGGCGGCAGATCCGCCCCCTTGTCGTCGTAGCCGGGAAAGCAGAAGCCCATCGGCACGATGGCGAACCGGTCGCGGTCGTAGAATGTTGCCCTGTCAACGCCGAGCCACGATCGCAGCCGGTCGCCCGAGGCATCGTCGAATGGCAGGCCGCTCTCATGCACACGAAGTCCGGGCGCCTGCCCGGCGATCAGGATGCGGGCGTTCGAAGAAATCACGGCCACCGGCCGCGGCTCGTGCGGCAACCGGCGCGCGGCGCCCTTTGCCGGCGCGTCGCGACAGATGCGGCAGGCGGCGATTTCACGCCGCAAAGTTTCCAGCTCGGCCTCGTCGGTCATGGCTTTACTCCCATCCGACGATCCGCCCGATGAAGCGCAGCGCCGCGTCGAAACCGGAATTCTGGCGGGCATGGTCGCGCACATCGCGCGGCCGCTCGAAACTTCCGGCCCACATCCCCGCCTTCGCACCCCTCGCTTCGGCCTCCTCCTTGCCGTAACCGCCATAGGAGATGGCCATGCCCCGCCGCACCATGGCGGCATTGACGTCTCCGCCTGCCCCATTGCGGCAGACGACGAGCAGCCTGTCGTAGCGGTCGCGCCGGTTGCCCTGGCAAAGCGTTCCCGATGCCAGCACCATCTCCTGCAGCGCCTGGCGCGCGGCGCGCCCGCAAGCCCAGACCGCTCCCGCCCGCTCGCAGCTCTGATTAAGCTCCGGGGCGTCGATGCCTTCGAGGCGGAAGCGTTCCCGCCCCAAAGACAGACTGTCGCCATCGGCAGCATGAAAGGCGCCCTTGTGCTTGATGGCTGCAGTATCGTTGACCTTGGCGGCGATCAGCGCCAGGAGCGCCAGCAGGGCAAAAGCGGTCACGCCGTCGCGAATCAGGCGCAGGCCCCGTGTCACGCTTTCGCCTCCTTAAAAAACAAATCCTTGGCAAAGATGGCAAACATCTTCTTAAGAATTGCCGGTTAAGCTCTTATCCACCCTGGGATGAAGTTTCAACGTGCACATGAGTACCGGCGTAAGCACATCGACCGACAAGATTATCGTCGACAGGTCGCGCAGCCACCGCAACAAGGCCGTTTCCAAGGCCGTGCGGCAGACGCGCGAACGTCTTCAGTCCGGCCATGCGTCCAATTCCTCCTTCGACCGTGATGTACTCAAGATGTACATCGCGTCGATGCTGCAGGGCGCGACGATCATGCCGCTCTTTGTCGTCATCATTACCGGTCTCGGCGTTTATTTCACCCAAGATACCCGATTGCTCTTCTGGGCGCTGCTGACGCTCACCTGCCACACCGGCAACATCCTGCTCGCGCGGCGCGCGCGCCGCCAGGAAATTACCGCCGAGAGCGCCCGCAAATGGCGCCGCCTGCTGCTCTCCGGCCAATTCCTGGTCGGCTGCTGCTGGGCCGTCTTCGCGCTGCAGAGCTGCGACACCTGCGAGCCGTCGAGCTTCATTCTCTATAAGGGCGCAACATTGCTGATTGCGCTCTCCGTCACGGCGATGTCGAATTTCATGCTGACGCCTGCCGTGCTGGTCGCCTTCGCACCGGCGGTCCTGGCGCTCGGCGCCAAGAGCGGCCTGTCGCGCGACCTCCTCGAAATCAGCCTGACCGGGCTGTTCACGACCACCCTGGTCTTCTTCAACTATATCAGCGACCGGCTATTCAAATCGAACCTCAGGATCCTCTCCTATCAGTCGGAGAAAGACGACCTGATCGCCGAGCTGGAAGTGGCGAAATCGATGTCTGACGAGGCCCGTCGCCGGGCCGAAGAGGCAAACCTCGCCAAGTCCCGCTTCCTTGCCTCCATGTCGCACGAACTCAGGACCCCGCTCAACGCCATTCTCGGCTTTTCCGAGGTGATGTCGGCCGAAGTCATGGGGCCGCTCGCCAATCCGACCTACAAGGAATATGCCGGCGATATTCATCGCTCCGGCCAGCATCTGCTCGATCTCATCAACGAAATCCTCGACCTGTCGCGCATTGAGGCCGGCAAATACGAACTGAGCGAAGAGGCGATCTCGCTGCTCGATATCACCGAAGATTGCATTGGCATGGTGCAGCTGCGCGCCCGCGCCAAGAATATCGCCATTTCGGATCAGTTCGAGCGGCAGTTGCCGGCCATCTGGGCGGACGAGAAGTCGATGCGCCAGGTGGTGCTCAATCTTCTCTCCAATGCCGTCAAATTCACGCCGCAGGGCGGCGAAATCCACGTCAAGGTCGGCTGGACGGCCGGCGGCGGCCAGTACATCTCGATCAAGGATAACGGCCCCGGCATTCCGGAAGAAGAGATTCCCGTTGTCCTGTCGGCCTTCGGCCAGGGCTCGATCGCCATCAAGAGCGCCGAGCAGGGCACCGGCCTCGGCCTGCCGATCGTCCAGGCGATCCTTGCCAAGCATGACGGACAGTTCCTGCTGAAATCGAAGCTGCGCGAGGGCACGGAGGTCATCGCCATCCTGCCGGCCAAGCGCGTGCTCCAGAGCCTGCCGGCTGTCGAAGAGGCTCAGGCCGTCGCGCGCAAGCGCAAGAGCTTTGCCTGATTCAACCAAAAAACAGGTGTTTGCCGAGAACGAAGCCGAGATAAAGGCAGCAGGCGGCGATCATACAGGTCACCGCGAAGGAACCGAGATCCTTGGCATGTTTGCCGACGATCGATATCTCCGGCGAAATCCGGTCGATCACCTCTTCGACGGCGGTATTCATCGCCTCCATCGAAAAGAGCCCGAGAAACAGCAGAACCGCCACGACGATCTCGCCGGCCGTCGCGCCCACCAGCGCCAGCGCTGCGATCGAAACGACGAAGAAACCAAGTTCCTGGCGGAAGGCTGCCTCTTTCAGCACACGCAGAAAGCCCGCCCAGGAATAGCTGGCAGCGGCGATGAAGTGCCGAAACCCGGTCTCTTTCGTCACCGCAGGCTTGGTCAAGACGCCCTCTCCTCTTCCTGTTGCGCCCCAGACCGGGGAAGGACTTTGCCGTCTCCCCTTTGGCGGGCGAATACGCAGATACCCAATCCACCTCGGCGGCGCAAGCGAACCGGAGCCCGCATCACCGGTGCTGCCATGGCCTCAATGCTTGCCGCTCACGCCGGCCTGGGCAAAGGTTGCCATGCCGGAATGACAGGCGGCGGCGGCCTTGACGATGCCGGCGGCCAGCGCCGCACCGGTGCCTTCGCCGAGCCGCATGCCGAGCGCCAGAAGCGGCGTCTTGCCAAGCATCTCGATCGAGCGCAGATGCCCGGGTTCGGCCGAGACGTGGCCGATCAGGCAATGATCGAGCGCGGTAGGGTTTGCGGCTTTGAGGATCGCCGCCGCGGCAGTCGCGACATAACCGTCGATCAGCACCGGAATGCGCTCCACGCGGGCGGCAAGAATGGCGCCGGCCATCGCCGCAATCTCGCGCCCGCCGAGGCGCCGCATGATCTCGAGCGGATCGTCGAGATGGTCGCTATGCAGCGCCACTGCCTTTTCGACCGCCGCAATCTTGCGCTCCAGCATCTCGCCTTCAGAGCCGGTACCGGGTCCCACCCAGTCCCGCGCCGAACCGCCATAGAGGGCATAGTTGATCGCAGCCGCGATCGTCGTATTGCCGATGCCCATCTCGCCGATGCAGAGTAGATCGGTGCCGCCGGCGATCGCTTCCATGCCGAAAGCCATGGTCGCGGCACAGTCACGCTCGGAAAGCGCCGCCTCCTCCGTAATGTCGCCTGTGGGATAATCGAGTGCCAGGTCGAAGACTTTCAGGCCGAGATCATAAGCCACGCAAATCTGGTTGATCGCCGCGCCGCCGGCTGCGAAATTCTCGACCATCTGCTGCGTCACGGCCGGCGGAAAAGGCGTGATGCCGTGCCTGGTGACGCCGTGATTGCCGGCGAAGATTGCCACCAGCGGCCGGTTGACGGCGGGTGGGCGGCCGGTCCAGGCGGCGAGCCAGAAGGCGATTTCTTCGAGCCGTCCGAGCGCACCCGGCGGCTTGGTCAGCTGCGCGTCGCGTTCGCGTGCGGCCACCAGCGCGCGGGCATCCGGCCCCGGCAGGTCGCGGAGCAGGGTACGGAAATCGTCGAACGGCAGGCCTGAAACGCTCATCTGTGCGGTGTTCCTATGAATCGGCTATTCTTGTTTTTTCCACGCAAATCAGCTTCTTTGCGGTGGCTCTCTCTTAAAGCCGGCGAACGAAGCGAACAACACCAAAAGCGCCGCCGCGACCATAAGCCGGGCCTCCGGCAGAACGAAACAGAATGAAGATCAAGGATTATGCGGTCGATACCGCCCGCGCCGTCGCCTTCCTCAGCCGCCTTCCCATGCCGTCAGCGCTGTTCAACGGCTATGACGGCAGGCTCGGCCGCCTGGTGCGCGCCTTTCCCTTCGCCGGCCTTCTCATCGGCTTTGTCCCAGCCCTCGCCCTCCTCCTTCTTCTGGGCCTGCGCGCCGATCCACTGGTGGCCGCACTGATCGCACTTGCCGTCCAGGCTCTTGTCACCGGCGCGCTGCACGAAGATGGTTTGGCCGATACCGCCGACGGCATCGGCGGCGGCAAGAGCCGCGAACAGAGCCTCAGCATCATGAAGGACAGCCGGATCGGCACCTATGGCGCCATCGTACTCATTCTCTCCTTCGCGATCCGCGCAGCAGCGCTTGCCGCCATTGTCCGCCATTCCTCGCTGCTCGCAGCAGTCTTTGCCATTCCCGCCGTCGCGGCGCTGAGCCGCGGCGCGATCGTCTGGCATTGGCAGCGGCTGCCGCCGGCAAAGGCCGATGGCGTGGCCGCCTCCAACGGTCAGCCGGATGAGGCGGCGATGCATTTTGCACTCGTCTCGGCCGGTTTCCTCGCAACGCTTCTGATCTGGCCGGCATTCGGCCTGCAGCCGCTCGTCGCCAGCCTGCTCGCCACCGGCGCCGCAGGATTTGCTTTCACCGTCTTCATCCGCCGCCGGCTTGCCGGCCACACCGGCGACACGCTGGGGGCAACGCAGCAGATTTGCGAAATCGCCACTTTTTGCGCCCTTGCCACAGCTCTTTGAAACTCCGATATATCCTCCATGCAAACACCCTGCATTCACGTCTGTTCCATGGTTTCAGCCACCGGTTTTTGCGCCGGATGCGGCCGTACTCTTGAGGAAATCGGTGGCTGGATGACCTATACTGATGCCGAGCGCGGCGGGATCATGGCGCTGCTGCCGGCGAGGCTCGCAGCCGCTGCCACGAGGAGCCGCATGAAAACAAGCCTCGCCGCGCGGCCGGAGCAGCCCTGATGATCCGTTTGACTGTCCTCCTCGTCGTGATCGGCATCGGCCTTGCCGTGCTGATCCTCAACAATGACGGCAGCCGCATCCTCGGCCTGCAAAGCGACGATTTCGGCCGCTTCGTTTACCTGCTGCCGATCGCGCTGATGCTGTCGGCCGGCATCTGGGGAAGCCGGCGCAGCGTCGGTGAAACCATGCGCCAGATGATGATCTGGCTGGTGATCATCCTGGCGCTCATCACCGTCTATCTCTACCGCCAGGAAGCACTCGGAGTCGGCAACCGCCTGCTCGCCGGCCTGGTTCCCGGCCGTGCCGTCGTCGTCACGACGAGCGAGGGTGGCGAGGAAATCATCCTGCACAAGCTGTTGAACGGCCATTTTGAAGCCGACGTCAATGTCAATGGCCGAACGGTCGAGATGCTTGTCGACACCGGTTCCAGCATGGTGGCGCTCTCGCACGAGGATGCCGAACGCATCGGCATCGACCTCACCGGCCTCACCTACTCGATGACGGTCATGACCGCCAACGGCCGCAGCCGCGCAGCCCCGATCACGCTCGACCAGGTGGCGATCGGTCCGATCGTCCGCAACAACGTCGCCGCCAGCGTCGCCGAGGACGGCCGACTCGACCAGAGCCTGCTCGGCATGAGCTTCCTGGAAACGCTGGGCTCCATGCAGATGCAGACCGACGAATTGCGCCTGCGGGATTGAACCGGCGGATTAATTTATCCCCGATCCGCGTTCTGCGGCCTCTCGATCAGGAACGTCGACCAAAGCTGCGAAAAGCGCTGCCGACAAAGCAAGCGACGCCGATGTCAACAACATCGCGAACAACGTCGGAATCGCGCCGGCCTCCCGGAGAAACAGTCCGGCGATCGAAGCGATCAGCGCTCCGCCGGCGATCGACATGGCAGCGGCAAGGCCGGCAGCGGTGCCGGCGAGATTGGCGCGAACCGACATCACCCCCAGATTGGCGGCGGGAAAGGTCAAGCCATTGCCGATGCCGATGAACATGCAGGGTCCGAAAAACGCCAGGATATGTGTGACGCCCGACATCGACAGGGTCAGCCCCAGCAACAGACCCATGCAGGTCGTTACGCGCGCAATAACGAGCGTGATGCCGAGCGATTTTCCCGCCAATCGGGCAGCGAGATAGCTGCCCAGAATGAACCCTGCGGGAACCATCCCCATGAAGAAGCCCAGCTTCGCGCTCGATCCGCCGAGCAGTGAACCGACGGCCAAAGATGCCCCTCCGAGAAAGATATAAAGAGTGCCGGTGGAGCAGGCCATGCACAGCGTATACGCCCAGAACCGCGGCGAACCCAGGAGTTGCCGATAGGAGGCAAGGTAATTGCCTCTCGGTCTCGACGCATGTCCGGCGGTTTCCTTCAGCTCGCGCATGGAAATGGCAAGGATGGCTGCGCCAAGCAGCGCGAGAGCAACGAAGATCGCCCGCCATCCAAACGCCTCGTCCAGAACGCCGCCGAAACTCGGACCGAGCATCGGGGCGATTGCCCAACCCATGGCGGCGTAGCCGATCCTGTTGGCAGCCTGGCCCTCGCCCGCCGTCTCCTTGATGACGACAAGAGCGACGCAGAAACAGGCGGCGATCGACGCCTGCATCACGCGAAACAACAGGAAAACGCCGATATTGGGTGCGAGCGCGCAGCCGATCGAAGCAATGATGAAAATCGAAACGGCGATCAGCGCGACCGGCCGGCGCCCGTAGCGATCCGACATCGCGCCGGCGACAATTTCCGTCAGGGCGTTGATGATGGCATAGCCCGCAATCGAAAGATTGACGAAGGCGAAATCTGCCTGAAACGTGGCTGCGATGTTGGGCAGCGCCGGCAGATATATGTTGACCGGCAATACCGAAAGCGCCGTCAGCAGCAGGAGGGTCGTGCGTCGGGGTGCGGCTGTCGATGTCGTGAGCGTCTTCTCGGTCAGGCGGCTGCCGGAAGTCTGAACGAAATTATCGCGTGTCATGGTCCTGCCCGTCTTGTCAGCGAGATTTGTGGAGAGTCTGACGAGGCGCAGCGCAAATTCAGGGCACAAAAAAAGCCCCGTCAGGAGCTTGATTTACCGCGCATGGGGCGGATCGCCGGATGGTTACACCATCCTGCCCATGCGCTTTATCACCACGACAAGAACCATTGCGATCTTCATGACCGCTATGGCTAGACGAATATTTCTACCTCGTCAACGTGAGGTTTCACCGCCCGTTGGAAATGCACGCCGGCTAACCCGTGCGGCCAATGGCGCGATGCGCGCTTTACGGAAGCGGCCGGATCTGTCACCTTCGCTCGCAAAACAACAAGACCACAAAGAGCAAAAAGAAACTCCTAGTCTGGTGGCACCCGCATGTTCGATCGGCCTTCGCCTGAGGCGAAGGCTTGACCTATGGGTGCGACAGGAGTTTCGCGATGAATTCACTCTGGCCGATCGTCATCGGCGGCATTCTGCCCGCCATTTTCTGGGGCATCACCGCCATCTTCCAGAAGCAGAGCGCCACCTCCGCCACCGGCTCCGCCGTCTATCTGATCGCCTTCGGCGCCGCCTGTGCTCTCGCCGGCCTGATCGCCGCGCTGATCTGGCGCCCTGCCCCCTGGACCGCCGCAGGTCTTGGTTTTGCCGCCACCGCCGGCGCCTGCTTCGCTTTCGGCACCGGCCTCATCAGCTTCGCGCTCTTCGCTTACGGCGTTCCCGTCTCGAAACTCGCGCCGATCTGGAGCTGCAACGTGCTGGTGACGCTGGCAATCGCTGCCCTCCTCCTCGGCGAAGCCTCCGACTTCGATGTGGTCAGGCTCGTCGCCGGCACCCTCCTCATTCTCTCAGGCGCTCTCCTCGTCAGCAGCGCCTGAGGGGAAATGCGCAAGATAAGACAATCAATAGGAGACAAGGACTTCGCCGATTATCGGTCGCTGCCTTACTACCAGATCGATAGCGTCATGGGCGTATCCGATGACGCGCGGTCAGGGTCAGTTGCGCAGCCGATAGCCGGTCTTGAAGATCCAGCCGAGCGTGCCGAGGCAGATCGCCAGGAACACCGTGATCATCGCCAGGCTGGTCGCCGGATTGACATCGGCGATCCCGTAGAAGCTCCAGCGGAAGCCGCTGACGAGATAGAGGACCGGATTGAAGTGGCTGACTGCCTGCCAGAAGGGCGGCAGCATGTTGATCGAGTAGAAGCTGCCGCCGAGGAAGGTTAGGGGCGGCACCACTAGCATCGGAATAAGATTCAGCTGCTCGAAATTGCCGGCCCAGATGCCGATCATGAAGCCGAACAGGCTGAAGGTGACGGCCGTCAGCAGGAAGAACAGGATCATCATGAAGGGATGCTCGATCCTGACGTCGACAAAGAGATTGGCGGTCAGCAGGATAATGAAGCCGATGATCATCCCCTTGGTCGCCGCCGCCCCGACATAACCGAGCAGGATTTCCGTCATCGCCACCGGCGCCGACAGCACCTCGTAGATCGTGCCGGTGAATTTCGGGAAATAGATGCCGAAGGAGCCGTTGCTGATACACTGGCCGAGCAGCGTCAGCATGATCAGGCCGGGTGTGATGAAGGCGCCGTAGGATACACCCTCCACTTCCTGGATGCGCGAGCCGATCGCCGCGCCGAAGACGATGAAATAGAGCGATGTCGAAATCACCGGTGAGATGACGCTCTGCAGCAGGGTGCGGCGCGTGCGCGCCATCTCGAAGAAATAGATCGATTTGATTGCTTCGACGTTCATTTTGCCGCTCCCACCAGGGCCACGAAGATGTCTTCGAGCGAACTCTGCCGCGTCGAGAGATCCTTGAAATGGATATTGTTCTCGGCCAGCCGGGTGAGCAGGGTCGCGATGCTCTCCTGCTCATTATCGGCATCGAAATCATAGGTCAGCCGGCAGCCATCGGCTTCCAGCGTCAATCCGTTGCCGGCAAAACAGTCCGGCAGCCGCTCGAGTGGTTCGATGAGATCGAGGATGAGCTGCTTGCGGCCAAGCTTGGCCATCAGCGCCGCCTTGTCCTCGACGAGCAGCAATTGCCCGCCATTGATGACGCCGACCCGGTCGGCGATCTCCTCGGCCTCTTCGATGTAATGCGTCGTCAGGATGATGGTGACACCGGAAGCCCGCAACTGCTCGACGACATTCCACATATCCTTGCGCAGCGTCACGTCGACGCCGGCGGTCGGCTCGTCGAGGAAAAGAATCTCCGGCTCATGGGAGAGCGCCTTGGCAATCAGCACACGCCGCTTCATGCCGCCGGAGAGCTGGCGCAGCATGTTGTCCTTCTTGTCCCAGAGCGAGAGCGCCCGCAGCACCTTCTCGATATGGGCAGGATTGGCCTTCTTGCCATGCAGCCCACGGGAAAAGCTCACCGTATTGAACACTGTCTCGAACTGATCGGTCGTCAGTTCCTGCGGCACAAGCCCGATCATGGAACGGGTGGCGCGGAAATCCTTGACGACGTCGTGACCGGCGACCAGCACCTGCCCGCCGCTCGGATTGGCAATGCCGCAGATGATCGAGATCAGCGTCGTCTTGCCGGCGCCGTTCGGTCCAAGCAGCGCCAGGATCTCGCCCTTCTCCACGTCGAGGTTGATGCCCTTCAGGGCCTCGAACCCATTGGCATAGGTCTTGGTCAGGTTCTGAACGGAAATAATGGGGGCCATGCGGAACTCTTGAGGATTCTCGAAGTATTTCGGCCCGCTATATAGTTCGTCTGTGACGGTTTGACATCCTTCGGGAACGTGAACACTGCATTCACGCAGCGCCAACACCGTTACTGGCGACAACGGAGTCACTCACTGGCGACATGACCAAGATGCCGGCTTTTCGGCTATCACCGCAACGATCAAGCCGGTGAAAAGAAAGATAACGGCCGGTTTGGAATGTCATCATCCGGTGATCTTGATGCCCGATAAGAGGGCCGAGGCAAGCACCGGCATCCGCCCCGCCGCCCATCCCTTTGCGGAGCCGTCCTTCGGCGTTCTCGTTGCGCCCTTTACCGCTGCCTCGGCTTGTAGTGAAAGTTATTGTTCAGTCACGAAGTGTTTGGAACCGGCGAGTATCCCATGTCCAGCCGCGTTCGTCTCAGCCGGCCTCTGCGCCGGCTTTCTTTTTAGTTGTCGTTCACCGCGAGATATGAGTCTATCCCTGTATTACACGCCCTTCATTTTGCCCTTCGCTTGTGCTCCGTGCATTCGCGGCTTTGCCGCTCACCCCCTCATCTGCCCTAACGGGCATCTTCTCCCCGCTGGGGCGAAGAGGGAGCAAGCTGCGCGGGTCATCATTCCTGGAGCAAATGTCTCAGGGGGGCGAGACGTCGCCACGATTCCGCTTCTCCCCAGCGGGGAGAAGATGCCGGCAGGCAGATGAGGGGGTGAGCGGCAAAGCCGCGAATGCGCTGAGCGAAAGCGCTGCGCAAGATTACCCTCACAACTCGTCGTAATTGAACCAATCAAAATCGGCGATCTTCCCACGTCCCGACGTATCGAAGGCGAACACGCCCGTGAAGGCGCCGGTGAAGGAGCCGTGTTCGCCGCGTCCACCCTCGTCGGAGATCATCCCGGCGTCCAGCACCGGGCCGATCGGCTGCCAGGCGCCCTTGCCCTCGGTCTGCCAGAAGAACTGCAGGTCGTTCTCGCGAATTTCCATGGCGAGCTGGACGCGGCCTTCGGCGGCGATCGCCACCCCGCTTGCAGCCGGAAAGCTCAGGCGTCCGTTCGGATAGTCGCCATTGCAGGAAAGGATGGTGACGCAGCGGCCGAGTGTTTCGTGCAGCGTGACGGCGAGCGCGTGGAACTTGTGGCGGTTATAATAATGCGTCAGTCCGGCAACCTGCTGGTAGGTGTCGGGCGAGAACTCGATCACGGTCTCGGCGCGGAAGCTGTGATGCTCCTGCCGGCGGGCGACCAACGCCTGTTCGAACCAGGAACCGATGCTTTCGCGCCCGATCAACCGGAGATGGCCGGGACGGTCCGTCAGGTTGAAGATACGCTGCGGCTCGGGCGTGCGCAGCCACTGGAAGTCAGCAGGCAATGCCGTGCCATCGAAGCTGTATTCACTGCGCATCGGCTTTTCCACCGGCGCAGCACCAAAGAGACCCGGCACATCGACATCGGGCACGCAAGTCCCGTTTTCGAGATAGAGCCAGTCATCGTCGCGCCAGACGCATTTCTGCAGGCTCGTCTCCCGCCCCAGCGTGCAACGCCGCTTCGGCGGCAGCGGTCGGCCGCAGAGATGGGTGTGGTAGGCCTCGCCCTCCGGCGTCTCGACATATTGGCCGTGCCCGGCCCGTTGCAGCACCGCGCCGGGATGATCCTTCGAGGTGATGAGATGCATGTTCGGGTGCATCTCATAAGGTCCGTCGATGCGGCGCGAGCGCGCCATGGTGACGGCGTGGTCATAGCCGGTACCGCCCTCGGCGGTCGTCAGATAATACCAGCCGTTCTTCTTGAAGAGATGCGGGCCTTCGACGAGTCCGAGCGGACTGCCGGCAAAGATATTCTTGATCGGCCCCTTCAGCGCCTTCGCTACCGGATCCCATTCCTGCAGCAGGATGCCGTCGAAGGCAGGCGATTTCGGCGAGCCGCCATAACTTTCGGTGCGGTGGTTCCATTGCATGTTGACGAACCACTTGCGGCCGTCTTCGTCATGGAAGAGCGAGGGATCGAAGCCGGAGGAATTGACATAGACCGGATCGGACCATTCCGCCTCGATCGAGGGCGCGGTGACGATATAGTTCGGTGCATCCTTGAAACTACCGTCGAAGCGCTTGACGTCGGTATAAACAAGCCAGAATTGCCCGTCCGCATAGGAGAGGCATGGCGCCCAGATGCCGCAACTGTCAGGGTTCCCCCGCATGTCCAGTTGCGAGGCGCGCTCCAGTGGCCGGCGCACCAGCGTCCAGTTTACCAGATCGCGCGAATGGTGGATCTGCACGCCCGGATACCATTCGAAGGTGGAGGTGGCGATATAATAATCCGCGCCGACGCGGCAGATCGACGGATCGGGGTTGAACCCGGGCAGGATGGGATTGCGGATCATGGGCGGCCTCCTCCTAGATTTATCGTTGTGGTACGTACGTCAGACGAAGGCGGGAAAACCTCTCCTCCCTCATCTCTGTCCTCGGGCTTGACCCGAGGGGTGTCACAGAGATCCAGCCAGCCCAACTCCTTGGGCTGAAAGAACTCTTCTCGCCGCGCAGACGCGCGGCAGCTGGATTCCTGTGGCATCCCTCGGGCAAAGCCTGAGGTCACAGGAATGAGGGAGTCTAGGGCGACTATGCTGCCACAAAACTCCCACTGCCCATACTATTCCCGCTCCGCCGACTTCGCCCACAAATTGATATCGGCCTCACGGGCGTAGACGTCAATTTCGGCAAGCTCTTCGACCGTAAATTCGAGATTATCCAGCGCCTTGACGCAATCGACGATCTGGGACGAGCGGCTGGCGCCGATCAGCGCCGAGGTCACGCGTCCACCACGCAGCACCCAGGCGATCGCCATCTGCGCCAGCGTCTGGCCGCGCTTTTCGGCAATCCCGTTGAGCTTGCCGATATTGTCGATGATCGAGGGCCGGATGAAGTCACGCTTCAGAAAATGGTTCTGGGCTGCGCGGCTGTCGGCCGGAATGCCGCCGAGATACTTCGTGGTCAGCATACCCTGGGCCAGCGGCGAGAACACGATCGAGCCCATGCCGACCTCGTCAAGCGTATCGAGCAGTCTGTCGTCCTCGACCCAGCGGTTGAGCATCGAATAGCTCGGCTGGTGGATCAGGCACGGCGTGCCGAGATCCTTGAGAATCGCGGCCGCTTCGCGTGTGCGCTGCGAATTGTAGGAGGAGATGCCGACATACAGCGCCCGGCCGGAGCGGACGATATGGTCGAGCGCACCGCAGGTCTCTTCCAGCGGCGTGTCCGGGTCGAAACGATGCGAATAGAAGATGTCGACATAATCGAGGCCCATGCGCTTCAGGCTCTGGTCGCAGGAGGCGATCAGGTACTTGCGGCTGCCCCACTCGCCGTAAGGTCCCGGCCACATGTCGTAGCCGGCCTTCGAGGAGATGATCAGCTCGTCGCGAAGCCCGGAAAATTCGGTGCGCAGGATCTCGCCGAAAGCGGTCTCGGCACTGCCGGGGGGCGGGCCGTAATTGTTGGCGAGGTCGAAATGGGTGATGCCGAGGTCGAAGGCCGTGAGGCACATGTCGATCTTGCGGTCATGCGGCGTGTCGCCGCCGAAATTGTGCCAGAGGCCGAGGGAAACGGCCGGCAGCTTCAGGCCGGAACGCCCGACGCGGTTATACTTCATCTTCGAATAGCGGTCTTCGGCCGGCTGCCAGCTCATGTGAAGGTCTCCTGAACCTGTCTAAATTGCTTCCCTTTCGTATCCGTCCTGAGCGGCGGCCGAAAGCTAAAAACATCTCCACCGTCATGCTCGGCCTTGTGCCGAGCATCTGCCGTGCTCTCGGCAAGCATACCCGCCTCCTCGGCGAAAAGGCCTCCGCCGTCCAACGTCGTCATCCTCGGGCTTGTCCCGAGGATCTGCCGTCCTGTCAGTAGATCCTCGGGACAAGCCCGAGGATGACGGAAGCGGGGAGCACACGCGCCGGGCAAAGCGAACCAGCGCGGGTCCTCTATCACTTCATCAACGCCTGCGCCTCTTCAATGCCGAGCGCGGCCGGCTGGGTGCAGGTCGTGCTAAGGTCGATGAAGCGCCCCTCCTCGCCCGACTTGAGGATCGAGGTCATGACGTCGACCCCGTGCAGCGTGCGGTCGAGCGAGCAGCGTGCGTCGCGGCCTTCGATCAACGCCATCGCCATATCGGCAAGGCCGGCCGTGCGGTAATTGGCACGCGAGCCGCTGGGGCTTTCCTGGTTGATCTTGCCGAAGGGATGCTCCCAGGCCTCGAGCGGCTTGATGTCCTTGTCGCGGCCGCTTGCCTCGACCGTGCCGCCGAAGAAGTTCGGGTCCGGCACGTAGAGCGAACCGTCGGTGCCGTAGAGCTCCATGTTGGCATGGCGATGCGACCAGACATCCCAGCTTGCCGAAAGCGTCACCGTGGCGCCGTTGACGAATTCAAGCAGAGCCTGGATCGTCGTCGGTGTTTTGACCGGGATGATCTCGCCATTGCGCGGCTCACTGGTGATGGTGCGGGTCGGCGATGCCATCGAGGTCATGGCGCCGACGCGTTTGACCGGGCCGATCAGGTTGATCAGGTTGGCGATGTAATAGGGGCCGAGATCGAGGATCGGACCGCCACCTGGCAGGAAGAAGAAATCCGGGTTCGGGTGCCACATCTCCATGCCGGGGCTCATCACGTAGCAGGCCCCCGAGGTCACCCGACCGATGCCGCCATCGTCGATGAACTTGCGGGCAAGCTGATGCGCGCCGCCGAGGAAGGTGTCCGGCGCGCAGCTGACGGAGAGATTCTTCGCCTTGGCGATGCGGCGAAGCTCCTCACCCTGCTCCAGCGAAAGCACCAGCGGCTTTTCCGAATAGACATGTTTTCCGGCTTCGAGGATCGCCTTCGACACCGGAAAATGCGCATCCGGGATCGTCAGGTTGACGACGACGTCGATCTCGTCATTGGCGAGAAGCGCGTCGATCGTCTGTGCCTTCACGCCATATTCCTTGGCGCGGGCCTCGGCGGCCTGCACGTTGATATCGGCGCAGGCCAGCACCTTCAGCCCCTTGAAGAGCGGTGCGAGCGCGAAATAGGTGGTGGAGATGTTGCCGCATCCGATGATGCCGACGCCAAGTTCCCTGGTCATGATGTGCCTCAATAAGTCTTGAAGGATGCGATCGAGCGGCTGATGTTGCGGTCGATGTCATTAGGATTGTCATGTTCGACGACGAAATGCTTGGCCTTGGTGCCGCGAAGCGCCGCAATCAGCTTGGCCCACTCGACCCTGCCATGGCCGACATCGGCCCAGCCGTCCTCGTCCTTCGCTTCGCCTGCCGGCGCGATATCCTTGACGTGAACTGCGGTGATGCGGGGCCCGAGCTTTTCGATCCAGGCGAAAGGATCGGCGTCGCCGCGGATGACCCAGGCGATATCGGCTTCCCAGGAAATGTCAGGCGCGCCTTCGAAGATGCGCTCGATCGGCAGCGAGCCGTCGGCGAGCTTGACGAACTCGAAATCATGATTGTGCCAGCCGAATTCGTAGCCGGCGTCCTTGTAAGGCTTGCTCATCTCCTGCAGGCGCTTGCCGAAGGCCGTCCAGCCGGCGGCGTCGGAGGGACGCTGGTCGGCCGTCAGATGCGGCGCATAGATCGAATCCATGCCGAGAATCTTGGCGATGTTGAGCGATTTCTGAACTTCCTTTTCCAGGAAATCAGGGCTGAAATGGCCGCTCGCCATGACCAGGCCATTCTTGTCGAGCTCGGCGCGAAGGCTCTTCAAGCCGGCATCGTCGAGATCGGCATAGATGCCGCCGAAGCCCTCGACTTCCGCATAGCCCGCCTTGCCGAGCTTCTCGAAAATCGCCGAATAGGGCTGGAAATTGCGCGCGCTGTAGAGCTGGTAGCTAAGTTTCGTCATCATGTTCTCCTTGGGCCTCGTGCCCACGCTTGGGAAGGATCAATCCGCCGATTGGCAGGAATGCAGGTCGTAGAACCGGAAGTCCGGCAGCTTGCCGCGCTCGAGCGGCTCTGCCGGGGTGAAGGTGATGCGGCGGCTTTCGCCGGCCGCAAGATCGAAGGCATTGTCGGAATATTTGCCGTCCGTCGCGCTTTCGATCATCACGAAGAGCGCAAGTCCCTTAGCGGTGACGTTGATGTCGATCGCGCCGCTGGCCTCGACATATTCATGCGTGACAACAAGCCCCGCGGGCTCAAGCTCCAGCGCTTTGTAGGTGCCGTTGACAAAATGGCCCTCGCCGCCCATGCCGTTCGAGACAGTGAAACGCCAGGCTAGCAGCGTTCCCTCGCCGATCTCGGCAACGTCGATGGTCGCAGCCGTCACCGCCGCATCCGGCGAGCAGACCGCCTGCACGTCTTTCAGGTGCTTCCGCTCGCCGTTCATCGTCAGCAACGAGATCGAAAGATCGACGCTGACATCGGCGAGCGTGTCGTTGACCAGCGAGAAGCGGATCGTCTTCCCGTCCTCGGAAGGAATGGCGGCGACCGCCACCGGCTGGAAGAAGCGCTTGACGAGATAATGCATCGCCTTCCAGCGCCCGCCGTAATCGAGGCTCGACCAGGAAGCGACCGGCCAGGTATCGTTGAGCTGCCAGTAGATCGTGCCCATGCAATGGGGTTTCAGCGAACGCCAATATTCCACCGCCGTCTTGATCGCCAGGCCCTGCTGAATCTGCGAGAGATAGACGAAGTTTGGGAAATCCTTGGGGAAGCGGAAATAGCGGAACATCGTGCCGGCGATGCGCTCGTTGCCGCCGGCATTCTTCTGATGCAGTTCCATGACGGGAGAAGCGATATTCATATCCTTCTCCTCGGCATAGGTCCTGATGACAGGCAGCGAGGTGTAGGACTGGAAGCCGAATTCCGAGCAGAAGCGCGGCCGCACCGAACGGTAATTGTCGAACGACTTGTTCTCGTGCCACACCGACCAGTAATGCATGTCGCCGGAGCCATCGGCATGCCAGGCATCGCCGAAATCGAGATAGCCGGAGGCCGGGCTCGACGGCCACCAGAGCGCGCCGGGCAGCGCCTTCTTCACCGCCTGCTCGATCGTCCGGTTGAGCCGATCATAGGAGACGAGATACCGATCGCGATCCTTCCTCGATTCCTCGAACCAGGTCAGCGCGCCGACCAGTTCGTTGTCGCCGCACCAGAGCGCGATCGAGGGATGCGAGGAAAGCCGGCGCACCTGGTAATCCACCTCGATCGCCACATTCTCGAGGAAGTCTTCGGTCGAGGGATAGAGGTTGCAGGCGAACATGAAATCCTGCCAGACCATCAGGCCCAGCCGGTCGCAGAGATCGTAGAAATGATCCTGCTCGTAGAAACCGCCCCCCCAGACCCGGATCATGTTCATGTTGGCGGCTTTCGCCGATTGCAGCAGGTCTTCCGTCTTCTCCGGCGAGGAGAGCGAATAGAGCGCATCGGCGGGGATCCAGTTGGCGCCGCGGCAGAAGATCTCGCGGCCATTGACCTTGAAGGCAAAACGGGCGCCCGATGCATCCGGGGTGGTGATCAGCTCGATGGTGCGAAGGCCGATCTGCCTCGTCACTGCCTCGTCGGACAGCTCGACGGAAAGCGTGTAGAGCGCCTGCTCGCCGCTGCCGGACGGCCACCAGAGGCGCGGCTTGTCGATGTGGAAGAGATGGTTGACGTGGGTCTCGCCATGGACGCCGACATCGAGGCGCACCCGCTCGCCATCGAGATCGAAATAGACCTGGGCAATACTTGGCCCCTTGGAATACAGCGTTGCCGTGACCGTCAGATCGACCGAACCGTCGAGATTATGCGTCTGGCGGGTGACGACATGTTCGATGCGTGCGCTCTCAAGCTTTTTGAGCGCGATCGTGCCGTAAAGGCCGAGCGGCGCAATGGCGATATTCCAGTCCCAGCCGAAATGGCATTGCGGCTTGCGCAGCATGTTGCCGTCCGGGATCGGCGAATTGCCGGTGCTGTAAGGAATATAGAAGGGCTGCTGCTTCTGCCGCTCGGCGCCGACGGCGGGGTTGGAGGCAAACACGATACGGATGACGTTGTCGCCGGATCTCAGCATGCTCGACACGTCGGGGCGATAGCGGCGGAAGCTGTTGTCGGCTTCGAGCGCCAGGAAGCCGTTGACATAAACGGAGGCGACCGTGTCGAGATAGTCGATATCGAGATACCAGTCGCCCTCGGCCTCCTGCAGCGTGAAGCTGCGCTCGACCGCCCATCCGCGCTCGGCGACCCACTGCACTTTCTCCTCGTTGCGGCCGAAATAGGGATCGGGGATCAGGCCGGCCCGGTGGAGCGCGGTGTGCACGTCGCCCGGCAACCTGATCACACTCTTGATCTCGCCATCGACGGAAGTCAGCTGCCACGAACCGGAAAGGTCGATGCTGGAGGGGGGCGGTAGTTGCGTCACGATTTCATGTCCGATTTTGAAAAGGATTGTGGTCTTGAAGGAAGGCCAAATGTCACTGTTCGGAGTGGCCCTCACCTAGTCGTTCGTCAGAGACGTGTCGTTTTTGTCCTCATCTGCCCACTCCGCTCTCCGTCATCCTCTGGCTTGACCCGAGGATCTACACCACATCCACCTGCCGCAACGGGCATGGATCCTCGGGTCAAGCCCGAGGATGACGGAGGGCGGGGTTGGCCTTTTCGTCAAACTCGCGCCAGCTAGTGGCCTCCAACCGCAGAACCCTCTAAAGCCGCAACTCGCTCTCGGCATCGAACACCGAGGCGACCGTCATGTCGAAGCTGAGCTTCACCTTGGCGCCGACATCGAAGCGGCGGGCGCCGTTGACGCGGACCGACATCGTGTGACCGGCATGTTTCAGCCACAGAAGATTGTCCGCGCCCATCGGCTCCTCGATATCGACGGTCGCGTCATGTTCCTCGCCGCCGGCATTTTCGTTGACCTTGATGTGTTCGGGGCGAACGCCGAGCACCACCTTGCGGCCGGGCTGCAGTGCCTCGTTGGCGTCATAGGCAGCCAGCGAGAAGTTGACGCCGTTGGCGGTAAAGGCGATCCCCTCGCCCGTCTTGACCAGCTCGCCACGCAGAAAATTCATCGACGGCGAGCCGATGAAGCCGGCGACGAAGAGGTTGCGCGGCCGGTTATAGATCGTCGTCGGATCGTCGAGCTGCTGGATGATGCCACTCTTCATGATGGCGATACGGTCGGCGAGCGTCAGCGCCTCGATCTGGTCGTGGGTGACGTAGATCATCGTATTCTGCAGCGACTGGTGCAGGCGCTTGATTTCGACGCGCAGCTCCGAGCGGAGTTTGGCGTCGAGGTTGGACAGCGGCTCGTCGAACAGGAACACGTCGACATCACGCACCAGCGCCCGGCCAATGGCGACGCGCTGGCGCTGGCCGCCGGAAAGTTCGGCCGGCTTGCGCTTCAAGAGCGGCTGGATCTGCAGGATCTCGGCGGCGCGCGCCACGCGCTTGTCGATCTCGGCCTGCGGCACCTTGGCGACGCGCAGGCCGAAGGAGAGGTTCTTCTCCACCGTCATCTGGGGATAGAGCGCATAGGACTGGAACACCATGCCGATGCCGCGATCCTTCGGCTCCTCCCAGGTGACGTTCTTGCCCTTGATGAAGATCTGTCCTTCCGAAGCGTCGAGCAGGCCGGCAATGCAGTTCAGCAAGGTCGACTTGCCGCAGCCGGACGAACCGAGCAGCACCAGGAACTCCCCGTCATTGATGTCGAGGTTCAGATCCTTCAGCACACTGACCGCGCCGAAGTTCAGCGACAGATCCTTGATGGAAACACTTGAATTGGAGACACTCGAATTCATGTTCATGAGATCAACCCTTCACTGCGCCGGCGGCGATGCCGCGGACGAAAAGCCGTCCCGACACGAAATAGACGATCAGCGGCACGAGACCCGTCAGGATCGTTGCCGCCATGTTGACGTTGTATTCCTTCACGCCCTGGACTGAATTGACGATGTTGTTGAGCTGCACGGTCATCGGATAGGTATCCGGCCGGGTGAAGACCACGCCGAACAGGAAGTCGTTCCAGATACCGGTCACCTGCAGGATCATCGCCACGACGAAGATCGGCAGCGACATGGGCAGCATGATCTGCAGGAAAATCTGCCAGAAGCCCGCCCCGTCGACACGCGCCGCCTTGAACAGCTCTTCCGGCAGCGACACGAAGTAGTTGCGGAAGAGCAGCGTCAGGATCGGCATGCCGAAGATCGAATGCACGATGATGAGGCCGGTCAGCGTGCCGTAGATGCCGATTTCGCGCAGGATGATGACGATCGGATAGATCATCACCTGATAGGGAATGAAGGCGCCGATGATGAGGACCGAGAAGAAGAATTCCGATCCCTTGAAGCGCCAGTTCGCCAGCGCATAGCCGTTGACCGAGGCAATTGCGATCGAAACGATGACCGACGGCACCGTAATGCGCACCGAGTTCCAGAAACCGCGCGAAAGACCGTCGCAGTTCAGACCGGTGCAGGCCGTCGCCCAGGCCTTCACCCAGGGTTCGAAGGTGATTTCCATCGGCGGCGAGAAGATGTTGCCGAGCCGGATTTCCGGCATTCCCTTGAGCGAGGTGACGACCATCACGTAAAGCGGGATCAGGTAATAGACGGCGGCCACGAAAAGCGTGCCGTAGATGATGATGTTGCGCGGCGAAATCACCGGCCGCGGCTTCGGTCCGGCCGGACCGGAAACCACCTTGCCTTCGAAGGGGACGCCGCCGCCATCGACCGATTTGAGAGCGATATTGTCAGACACGCTTGCGCCCTCCGCTAAATTCCAGATACGCCCAGGGAATGATGATGATGGCGACCGTGACGAGCATCATGGTCGAGGCGGCAAAGCCCTGGCCGAGATTCTGCGCCTGGAACATGTAGTCGTAGACATATTTCGCCGGCACTTCCGACGAGATGCCCGGACCGCCCGAAGTCTGCGCCACGACGAGGTCGTAGACCTTCACGATGCCGGAGGCGATGATGACGATCGTGGTGATGAAGACCGGCCGCATCATCGGAATGATGACCAGCAGATAGGTCTTCCACATCGGAATGCCGTCGACGCGCGCAGCCTTCCAGATGTCCTCGTCGATGCCGCGCAGGCCGGCAAGCATCAGGCACATGACGAGACCGGTGCCCTGCCAGAGAGCCGCGATCAGAATGCCGTAGATGACGATTTCGGGCGTATAGAGCGGGTTGAAGGTGAAGCTCGTCCAGCCGAGCGATCGCACCACGGATTGCACGCCGAAGTCAGGATTGAGAATCCACTGCCAGACGAGACCGGTGACGATGAAGGACAGCGCGAAAGGATAGAGGAAGATCGTGCGGAAGGTGTTCTCGAAACGGATCTTCTGATCCATGAGAGCCGCCAGCAGGAACCCGATGACCAGGCTGAAGATCAGCGACAGGATGCCGTAGATCGCCAGGTTTTGGATGGACACCACCCAGCGCGGTGCGGCCCAGAGACGCTCATATTGCTCGATGCCTGCGAAGGTTAGTCGCGGCAGAAGCTTGGAATTGGTGAAGGAATAGAACACGGTCCAGATCGTGCCGCCGACGAAGATGACCATGGCGGTGAGGATCATGGGAATGGAGGCAATCTTCGAATTCAGATTGCGCAGCAATTTAAACGGCCGGCCGGCTTTCGCTTGACCTGTCATTGGTTTCCTCCTGAAGCGCGCTCGCTTCGGTGATCGGGACGCCGTCTGAACGGCTGCCCTTCCCGTCCCTATCCGAAGCCGTCACGCACTCCACGCATAAGCGCGCTTGCGGCCGGCTGCGGAAGCTCTCGCCGGGATCAGAGATCCGGCGGCGCAATCCGGCCCTGCCAAGAGCAGGACCGGATCCGATGAGCTTGAGAACCGAGGATCAGTCGGCCGAAGCGATGATATCGGCGAAACGCTTCTGGGCGTCTTCCGGTGTCATCGACGGATTGGCGAAGAATTCGGAGAACAGGTCTTCCTTCTGCTTCTGGCTGTCGGCCGAAAGCAGCTGGTCGGTCCCCTGGATCACGTTGCCCTTCGAAAGGATATCGAGACCTTTCTTCATGCAGTCGTTGGCAGCAGCGAGATCGACGTCGCCGCGAACCGGCAGAGAGCCCTTCTTCAGGTTGAAGGCAACCTGAGTCTTCGGATCGAGCAAGGTCTTGGCGAGCACGGCCTGCGCCTTGGATTTTTCCTCATCCTTCAGCAGCGGGAAGTAAAAGGCATCGCCGCCGGTCGAGATGATCTCGTTGACGCCGAGGCCCGGCAGGCAGGTATAGTCGGTACCGGCCTTCTGACCAGCGAGCGCGAATTCGCCTTGCGCCCAGTCACCCATGATCTGGCCGCCGGCCTTGCCCGTGATGACGAGGTTGGTGGCCTGGTTCCAATCCTGGACATTGGTGCCCTTGGACATACGGCGCGCATCGTCGGCGGCCTTGAAGACCTTAGCGATTTCAGGGCCGGCGGCAGCTTCCGCATCCTTGTCCTTGAAGACCTTGTTGAAGGTGTCCTTGCCGGCAATCGCCACCATCAGCACGTCGAAGGCGCCTGCAGCCTGCCACGGCTGACCGCCGACGGCGAGCGGAAGGATACCGGCCTTTTCCAGAGCCGGAGCGGCGGCAACGAATTCGTCCCAGTTCTTCGGAACCTCGACGCCGGCCTTCTTGAAGGCGGCGTTCGAAAGCCACAGCCACTGCCAGGAGTGGATGTTGACGGGAGCGCAATAGATTTTGCCGTCGATGGTGCAGGAATCGAGCAGGCTCGACGGACGAATGATGTCCTTCCACTTCTCGGCGGTGGCGACATCGGTCAGGTCGCGCATCAGGCCGGCCTGGACGAGCTCCTCAGCCTGACGGCCGTGATTGAACTGGGTGGCGCCCATCGGGTCGCCGCCGGTAATGCGGCTGATCATGATCGGACGGGCGGTGCCGCCGGAACCGGCGATCGCGCCGTCGACCCAGTGGTTGCCGGTGGCGTCGAAAGCCTTCGCCAGCTCGGCGACGGCGGCGGATTCGCCGCCTGAGGTCCACCAATGCGTGACTTCGAGATCGGTGGCACTGGCGGCGCCGAGCGGAAGCGCGACTGAGGCGGCAAGCACGGCCGCCATCATACGGATTTTCATGAGTTCTCCTCCCTCACTGAAACGTTGCCGGAAAAACTTAGATCAATCGATTTCAGCACGCAACTGCCCGCCTCCAAATTTTTCGATGAAGGCCGGAATTGCTATTTCTAGCTGTTCTCGGCTACATCACTACCCTCCTCATATCGCCATTTTATTAAGCGATATCGCATATGCACAATCAATGTATCAAATTGAAATAACAGGATGATTTAAGGAAAACCGGTCTACGGCTCGCTTTACTTTTTTCGCTACTGCGGAAAAACGGGGCACAGATGACGGATTCAACCTGCGGGGATATTGCCGCAATGCACACAAGAAAAAGCCCTCGACATTTCTACTGTATCGTTACAGATTGCATTCCTCAGGGAGGCGCGATTTTGGCAGGCGGCGGGCTTACGGCGCTTGAAAAAGCCTCTATAAGCGACACCAATTCGCGCGAGGCAGGCCTACAGGGATGGAAAACAAGGGAAATTTCGGGCAAGCAGCATCGGTGCCGGCGGCGCGCGAGCGCCCGACATTGAAAACGATCGCCTTCATGACCGGCCTTGGCGTGACAACGGTGTCGCGTGCGCTGAAAGACGCGCCTGACATCGGGGCCGAAACCAAGGAGCGAGTGCGCATGGTCGCCCGCCAGCTCGGCTACCAGCCGAACAGGGCGGGCGTGCGCCTGCGCACCGGCAAGACCAACGTCATCGCCCTCGTCCTCAGCATCGACGAGGAGATCATGGGCTTCTCGAGCCAGATGGTCTTCGGCATCTCCGAGGTCCTGTCCGGCACGCCCTATCATATCGTCGTCACGCCGCACTCCCACAGCAAGGACCCGATGCTGCCGGTGCGCTATATCCTCGAGACCGGCTCGGCCGACGGGGTCATCATCTCGCGCATCGAGCCGGACGATCCGCGCGTGCGGTTGCTGACCGAGCGCGGCATGCCCTTCGCCACGCATGGGCGCACCGACGCCGGCCTGACGCACCCCTTCCACGATTTCGACAACGAAGCCTTCGCCCATCAGGCGGTGGAGCGGCTGGTCAAACGCGGTCGCCGGCGCATTGCCCTGCTACAGCCGCCGAGCAAGCTCACCTATTACGCCCATATCAGGATCGGCTTTCAGACCGGCCTGCACGATTACGGCGCCGAGGAAGTGCCCCTGCGGGTCAACACCGACGCGCCGCTAGCCGATATCCGCGACGTCGTCGAGGTGATGATGCGCGCGGCGAACGCCCCTGACGGCATCGTCTGTTCGGCCGGCAGCGCGGCGATCGCCGTCAATGCCGGCATCGAGGCCGCCGGCAAGGCGCTGGGGCGTGATCTCGACATGGTGTCCAAGCAGTCGGTGCCGATCCTGAACTGGATCCGTCCCGAGATCATCACCGCCCAGGAGGATGTGCGCCAAGCCGGCCGCGAAATGGCCAAAGCCGTCATTGCTCGCATCGACGGCGTCGAACCGGAACTGCTGCAAAGCATCAGCCAGCCGATCTGGCCGGAGAACGGCCGATAGGCGGGAGAATGAACCCTCCCCCAGGATTCGCAAGCAGGCATCGGCTCGAAAAAGCCAAGATTGCCCGTCATCTCACAGCGAGTCACGGGGATATCGACAGAATGCAGCAGAGCGGCGTGCCCTATTTCAGCCAATGGGAAACACCCGGCATGACGCTGCCGGTACTTGCCGAGGGCTCGCAAGCCCTGCTCAGCGATCCGCTCTGGCGTCATTCGGGAGCCGGCACCATTGAGGAATATGCGCGCTGGGCCGTCAATGTCTGCGGCATGGCCTGTCTGAAGATGATCCTTGCCGCCCGTGGCGAAATCCGTCCGACCCTCGAACTTGCCCGTGCCTGCACCGCCTACGGCGGTTATGTCGTCAACGAGGTCGACGCCTCGATCAAGGGGCTGATCTACGCGCCCTTTGTGCGCTTCGCAACCGAACGTTTCGGGCTCGACGCCGAGACGATAACCGGCATCGAAACCTCGGCCTTTCCTGATCTTCTGTCGAAGCGCCGGTTCTTCATTGCCTCGGTGCATTCGGCCATTCGCTGGCCGGAGCGCGAACCGCCATCGAAGGGCGGCCATCTGGTGCTTGTGACGGCAGCCTCGCAGGAAACGGTCCGCTTCCACAATCCATCCGGTCACGACGAGGCGAGCCAGGCCGACGTGACGCTGCCGCTTGCCGTCTTCGGCCGCTTCTTCGCCAACCGCGGCATATCTGTCGACGCCTGACCCTTCAAAACCCGATCCTTCCGGAGGCTTGCATGACCCCTTCCCCCAACAGGCTGCGCATCGCCGTGCTTTTCGGCGGCCGCTCGGCAGAGCACGAGGTGTCCGTGCTCTCGGCAACCAACGTCATGGGTGCGCTCAAGCCTGAAAAGTATGACGCCTTTCCGATTTTCATCACCCGCGAGGGTCGGTGGCTCACGAGCAGCTTCGTGGACGGCGCCTTGGCGACACCTTCATCGGGCACGGAAATCTGCCTCGTGCCGGGCGGCTGCGGCCGGGTGATGGCAATCCCCGCCAATGGCGCACCGCATGAGTTGGCGGCGATCGACATGCTGTTTCCCGTGCTGCACGGCCTCCATGGCGAAGACGGATCGGTACAGGGTGTGGCGCAGGTGGCGCGTGTGCCGCTTGCAGGCTGCGGCATCCTCGGTTCTGCCGCAGCGCTCGATAAAGAGATCGCCAAGCGGCTGCTCAGGGCGGCCGGCCTGCCGGTCGCCCGCGCCGTAACGATCCATGAAGGAACGACCCCGTCGCTCGCAGCGCTCGAGGGCGAACTCGGCCTGCCGCTGTTCATCAAGCCGGTGCGCCAGGGATCGTCGGTCGGCGTCGCCAAGGTCCATGCCAGCCAGGAATTCGCAGGCGCTCTTGCAGAAGCCTTCCGCCACGATCGCACCCTGCTCGCCGAGGAATTCATTGCCGGCCGCGAGATCGAATTCAGCGTGCTGGAGGATGCGGCCGGAAAGCTTTTCGTTTCACGCCCCGGCGAAATCGTCCCGGCGGAAAGCCACGGCTTCTACAGTTACGACGCGAAATACATCGACGAGACGGGCGCGGCGCTGAAGGTGCCGGCCGAGCTGCCGCCCGAGGTCGAGGCCGCCATGCGCGACGCAGCGGCAGAAGCCTTCCGGGCCGTCGGCTGCGATGGGATGGCGCGCGTCGATTTCTTCCTGACCTCGGACATGCGCTTCGTCATCAATGAGCTCAACACCATCCCCGGCTTCACCGATATCAGCATGTATTCCAAGGCGATGGCGGCAAGCGGCGTCAGCTATGCCGAAGTCATCGACCGGCTGGTGGAGCATGGCATGGCGCGCGCCGGCCGGGCTGCCTGAGGCAATGTCGGACAGCGGATGTCGGCGAGGTAAACCTTACCGTCGGCGAAAGACGCACCACTGAAAGGACTGCCGGCCGCCGCCGGGTGTCGTGTGCGCCTCGCGCCAGTCGCGTTCGAGCGCGAAGGCGGAGGAAAATTCGGTCGCAAGCGCTGCCGCGTCGTAACGATGGACCGGCAGGCCACTGCACCGTTCCGGCCCGTCCGGCGCGAAGGTCGCGATGATCACGACGCTGCCCGGCGCCGTGCCGGCTTCGAGCGCATGGCGATAGGCGAGCCGCTGCCCGGGCTCGGTCAAGAAGTGAAAAACGGCCCGGTCGTGCCATACATCGTACCCGCGGTCAGGTTTCCATGCGGTGACGTCGGCAACCAACCAGGTGATTCGAACGGCTTCGCCGCCGAGCCGCGCCTTGGCGACGTCGAGCGCCGGCGCGGCGATATCGAGCACG
Organism: Rhizobium sp. M10; assembly: GCF_002531955.1. NCBI lineage: Bacteria > Pseudomonadati > Pseudomonadota > Alphaproteobacteria > Hyphomicrobiales > Rhizobiaceae > Rhizobium > Rhizobium sp. M10. The sequence goes on from NZ_NWTA01000003.1 coordinate 287,889, forward strand.
GTGAGATCGGACCAGCCGCGCTCGACGAGACGGTCGACAAGGCTCGATGCCCCGCCCCCCACATCGATCAGCGAAGCTGTGGCCGGCAGTTGCAGCTCATCGAGCACATGTAACGAAGGCCCCGGCGTCGGCTGATACCAGCTGACGCTGTCGGCCGCTTTCGTGCGATAGACCTCGTCCCAATGTTCCCGTTTCGCGTCTGTCATCCGGCACCCCATCTCTTGCAGAGCCCGATCCTGACCTATCAAGATGTAAGGATTGAGACGTCTGTCAACCGTCTTACGCCTGCGAAACTGATCTCACGAAGCCGAGTGACGATAGACGAGATCGGCAGGATCGGTTCGGGGCGCCGTGGGGTCGAGACGTGCCCCCAGCCGTTCGGCAACGGCAACGGATGCGGCATTGCCGGGAGCGATATAGCTGACGAGCGACGGCAGCTTAAGCGTCGAAAAGGCCCAGTTCCTGAGAGCCAGGGCCGCCTCGGTCGCATAACCCCTGCCCTCATGGCCCTCATAGACGAACCACCCCAGTTCCTTCTCAGGAAAGAGCGGCCCATGATTGATCCCCACCTGACCGACGCACTCGCCGCCCTCGGCAAGGTCGATCATCAAAGCCCCATGCCCGAAAAGCTGCCAGAGCGCCACGTCGTGGCAGAACATCCCCCAGGCGGCCCTGAGATCGAACGAGCCGCCCATTCCGGCGGACCGCGGCGAAGCCATCAGCCGCGCATAGGCTTCGAAATCGTCGATCTCGGGCTTCCGGAGAATCAGCCGCTCGGTTCGGAGAGTGATCGCGCCGGTTCCGGACATGTCATCGCCTTTCTGCTGAACATCTAGCTTTCGAACGCCGGAGCGAACCGCAGCATACCGCTCGGCGCCGGCCCGTGGAGGACAATGTGCTGGACGAGCCGCGTATCGAGATCGTGATAGCTGAGTCTCCCGTCGCTGCTGAAGCCCACGCCGCGATAGACGTCGGGATTGCCGATCAGCGCGCATCCGCTCGCGCCCATCTCCTCCAGCAATTCCAGCCCCCTGGCGATCAGCGCCTTGCCGATACCCTGCCGCTGCCTGTCCGGCTTGACCGATATCGGACCCAGCCCGAACCAACCCGCATGGACGCCGTCGATCGTTACCGGCGAAAACGCCACATGCCCGAGAATCTCGCCGTCCTCTTCGGCAACCAGCGACACCGTCAGATCGCCGCTGGCGCGAAGCCTTCGAATGATCGCCGCTTCCGTGCCGTCGCTGTAAGCCATCGGCTCAAAAGCAATCGATGTCAGATCATGGATCGCGTCGATATCATCAGGCGTCTCGATTCGGATGAGCATCTTTGTCAATTCCCAGGCGTGTTGTCTCGCGCAAGCAGTGTCTTATCCCATTGAAACGAAATGTCGTAGATCCGAGAGAATCCTGCGGGAATCCGTTGCCCTCTTCCGCCGGAGATTTTCCGAGGATATAGACTGAGGCCCGTGGGCACCGTCCTGCTGATCGAAACATCGGAGCGTAACATCTCCGCCGGCACCGTCCGGAGGCTGTGTGCGTCTTCGCAATCAGAGGTTCTGCGATGAATGATATCGCCGATCACGGTGTTCGTTTCGGACGAATTGCCGCCATGCTGCCGGTCAAGGACATGACCAAGGCCTACGACTTTTACGCCAATGTCCTCGGCTTCAAGAAAATATTCGAGAACGGAAATCCTGTCGGCTTTATGATCCTGAAGCGCGATCAGGGCGAGCTGCATCTCACCTTGCAGCCGAACCACAAGGCTGCGGACTTCAATGTCGCGCATTTGATGGTCGACGATGTCGACGCCCTGCATGCGCTTTGCCGACAATATGGGCTGAGGATCATCAAAAGCCTTCAGGACAAGGACTACGGATTGCGGGCCTTTGTGTTTGAAGACCCCGACGGCAACCGCATCGACGTCGGTCAACCGATCTAAGCCAGCCATGAGAAATGGGTGGGGATACCGTCCCCATCCAACTTTCGCAAATTCCCGAATTCCGCAGTGTTCGTCATTTGGGTCGAGCACCTGCCTCTTGTCCACCGCAGGGAAAGTCGAAGAGCAGTAAGCCGGGCTCCTCCAGCGGGAGCTGCGCCACGACCTGCCCTTGCCGGTTCAGCACGGCCGTCGGTCCCCATGCGATGCGCCCGTCGCGCTCGCCCGTTACGTCGGACGATATCAGCCACAGGCCTGTCTCGCGGCATCTTTCACCGCGAACGGCATTATGCAGCCGCTTGAATATATCCGCCTTCTCGCGTGGCATCATGTTGTTGGACAGGCATAAGATCAACGACGCGCCGAGCGCCGCGATCTTTTGCGCCGCTTCTGGAAAGTTGGTGTCGTAGCAGATGTTTATCCCGTAGCGCAGGTCGCCGATCGCAAAATGCGGACTTTCTTTTCCTGCCTCGAAGGCCTGTTCACCGCTCAGCAGGTGCGCCTTCCGATAGCGACCGATGAGAACGCCCTGCTCGACTACGACCGCTGTATTGAACAGTCGCCCCTCCTCGATCTCGATCAGCCCCATGACCAACACAGGTCCCGACTTCGGAAACCGATCGAGAACCGCAGCGAATTCAGCGGACGCAAGGTCGAAGGCAACACGACGCGCCGATGCTTCATCGGTCAGGTAGCCCTGCAAGAACCCTTCAGGAAAGAGCAGCAAGGCCGCGCCGTCGGCCTCAGCACGCGCCGCAACCCCGATGGCATGATCGAGAGCGGCCTCGACATCCTCCCGAAATTCGGGCGTCTGCGCGGCGGCTATCCGAACGCTCCTCACTTTGATCTCCGTGTATCACGCCCGCGAACCACGAAAAAGCCCGACGCAACGGCCGGGCTCTTCCTCGATCTCTTCTCGGCAAACCTCAGAAGGTCGCCGCACCGCTGCCCCAGGGGCCGTGGTGGAAATCCTTGCCGTCCAGGCGGTCGAAGCCGTGGGCGCCGAAGAAATCGCGCTGGGCCTGGATGAGGTTCGCTGTTCCCCTGCCCTGGCGGTAGGCGTCGAAATAGGTGAGTGCCGAGGTCAGCGCCGGCACCGGCAGGCCGGCGGAGATGGCGGCGGCAACGACGCGGCGCAGCGCCGGGATCGATTCCTTGACCATCTCGGAGAAGGCGGGCGTGACGATGAGGTTCGCAGCGTCCGGCGCCTTGGTGAAGGCCGAGGTGATCTCGTCGAGGAACTGCGAACGGATGATGCAGCCGGCGCGCCAGATCCGGGCAATGGTCGGCATCGGCAGCGACCAGTTGAACTCGCGCGAGGCTTCCGCCATCACCGCGAAGCCCTGGGCATAGGCGCCGATCTTGGCGGCAAAGAGCGCCAGCTCCAGATCCTTGTTCAGCTCAGGACCGTAAGCGATCGGGAAAGAAACGGCCTGCGTGCCGAAGATCTTTTCCGCCGCTTCGCGCTGCGACTTCATCGAGGAGAGGCTGCGGGCGGCTACAGCGGCTTCGATCGCCGTTGCCGGAATGCCCATGTTCTGCGCTTCGATCGCCGACCATTTGCCCGTACCCTTCTGGCCGGCCTTGTCGAGGATCATATCGACCATCGGGCCGCCGGAAACCGGATCGGTCGCCGCAAGCACCTTCTCGGAAATCTCGATCAGGTAGGAGTTCAGCCGGCCCTTGTTCCATTCCCCGAAGATGCCGGAGATGTCGGAGGCACTCTTGCCGAGGCCGTCCCGCAGGATGCCGTAGATTTCGGCGATCATCTGCATGTCGGCATATTCGATGCCGTTATGAATGGTTTTGACGAAATGGCCGGCGCCGTCATTGCCGAGCCAGGCGACGCAGGGCTCGTCATTGTAGCGGGCGGCAATCGAGGTCAGCACCTTCTCGACGCGCTTCCAGGATTCCTCGGTGCCGCCGACCATGATCGACGGACCATGACGCGCACCTTCCTCGCCGCCGGAAACACCCATGCCGATGAAGGTGAGTTCGGTATCCTTGAGGCGGTCGAAGCGGGCGACGGTGTCGCGGAAATTGGCGTTGCCGGCATCGATCATGATGTCGCCCTTGGAGAGGTGCGGGCGCAGCGCCTCCATCTGCTGGTCGACGGCATCCCCTGCCTTGATCATGATGATGATCGGCCGCGGCGGCCGGATCGCGTCAACGAACTCTTCGATGGTCTTGCAGGGAATGATCTGCTTTTTCAGATCGCCGGCGCTTTCGTAGAATTCGTCGGTTTTCTCAGGCGTGCGGTTGAACACCGCAATTTTATTGCCTTTCTCCGCGATGTTGAGCGCCAGGTTGGAGCCCATGACCGCAAGGCCGATCAGTCCGATTTCTGCCTTTTCCACGACAAACCTCCGATGTGTCATTTGGACCGGTGTTGTGGCACTGTCTCGCTCAAACGGCAAGTCTGCCAAGGGTCTAATCGGTTCGCAAAAGCCAATGAAATGAAGCTCGCCGTGCCCGCTTGTCCGACAACCTGCCATCTGATCGGCAAGCAGCGATGTGGCGTGACCCGCCCGTAGCGCATCCGCAATGCCCTATCTCATGCTATCATAGGTCTTTCGGGAGATAGTGCGTGGCATCGGAAAAACGAAACGGTGGAATTCTCCTGGCGGCCCGCGCCGGCCGCTATCGCGAATATGCGCCGCCGCCGCCGTTGCGGCGCCATTTCAGTCGGCTCTGGTCGAATTCGCTTCACGACGGTCCACCGGCAACGGTGGCGATCGTGCCGGACGGCTATTGCGATCTGCTCTGGATCGGTGGCCGACTGGTCGTTGCCGGGCCTGACAGAACGGCGGCTTTTCCCCTTATCCGACCGGGCACAACCGTCATTGGTGCGCGGTTTGCACCCGGCGCCGCCGCACCCTGGCTGAAGACGCCGCTCTCGGCGCTGGTCGGCTGCTCGGTGCGGCTCAGCGACATCGGCCGGAAGGGCACGGCCGAGTTTGAGGCGCGGCTGGCAGATTGTCGCGACGCTGCGGACGCGATGGCGTTGTTCGCCCGACTGCTCGAAGAAGCCGCGCGCGAAGAGGAGGAGCCCGCCCCCGACGCCGCGGTGATTTTTGCCGCCGCCGAAAGCGGCTGCTCCCCGTCCAGCCTGCCCCACCGGCTCGACATCAGCGAAAGACAGCTGCGCCGCCGCTGCCACCAGCATTTCGGCTACGGCGCCAAGACGCTGGAACGCATCCGCCGGTTCCAGCGTTTCCTCGATCTCTGCCGCAGATCGCACGCGATGCCGCTGGCCCATCTTGCGCTCGAAGCGGGTTTTGCCGATCAGGCCCACATGACGCGCGAGGTCGGCGAACTCTCATGCCTGACGCCCGCGGTCATTTGCGATCAGCTCAACGCGCGGGAACTGCCGGGCTGACCGTTTTGTTCAAGACGCCTCGGGTCGGGCTGTTACTCTCGCTCGGCCACTATCAAGGACCTGCAAGCCATGTCGACTATGCCCGCAAAAATCATCCACCAATCGATCGAGCGTGACTGGCGCGACGTCTATGACTTCGCCGGCAAGCCGGAAAATATGCCGCTCTGGGCCTCAGGCCTTGCGACCGGTCTCGAGCCCAACGGCGCCGACTGGGTCGCCCATGGCCCTCTCGGCGCCATCAAGGTGAGCTTCGTGCCGGCCAATGAATTCGGCGTGATCGACCATACGGTGACGATCGAATCCGGTCTCAGGGTCTATAATGCGTTGCGCATCGTGCCGAACGGCGATGGTTGCGAGATCATGTTTACGCTGCTGCGTCTGCCCGGCATGACCGACGCGCAGTTTTCCGCCGATGCCGCCCATGTCGAGAAGGACCTCGCCATGCTGAAAGCCCTGATGGAGAGATAGATGGCCGATAAGTCAGAAAACCACGATCGCCGCATCGATTATGTCGAGTTCAACGTCGCCGACATTGCCGCCGCAAAAGCCTTTTACGGCTCGGCCTTCGGCTGGCGTTTCACCGATTACGGGCCAAACTATTGCGAATTCGACGACGGCCGTCTAAAGGGCGGCTTCACCGATTTCGGACCCGTGCGCCCGGGCGGCCCGCTTGTTGTCGTCTATGCCAATGACCTGGAGGAGGTGTTGACGTCGGTGGAAAGGGCCGGCGGCACGATCTGCCGGCCGATCACCGACTTTCCCGGCGGCCGCCGCTTCCATTTCCTTGATCGAGACGGTTATGAGCTCGCCGTCTGGGCGACTGCCTGATCGGATTAGAGCCTTTCCTGGTTAGATTGAAGCATTCTGTTGGCTCAAACGGAGTCGGATGGTCGACCGGCCGGCGCACGTCGTAGCCCAGTTCTACGGCCAAGCCGGCCGGTCGATCAGGCGGCCCGTTTCAGCCAACCTTCCCGCAGATTTGCCAGGCAAATCTGCAAGACTGAAAATCGCCGGACGCACTGATCGCTTCGCCATGGCGAAGCGGTGCGGCCGGTGGGCCGGGCATCTTTCCGTCAGGGCAGAGGCGATCGGCTCGGACGTACCATGAGGTATGCCCTTCGCCAATCGCCTCTGCCCTGACGAAAACCTCCTCCGGCAAAATGCTTCAATCTAACCAGGAAAGGCTCTACTGATCCATCACGATCAGAGCGCCGATCACCGTGCCGCCTGCATCGCGCAGCGGCGACATGCGACAGCGCACCTGCCGCGATGCGTCGCCGGTCGCCCGCTCATAAGTGTAGTCGATCTGCTCGCCGGCAAAGCAGGCATCCAGCTTATGTTTAGCGCATCCGGCAAAGCGTTGTTCGCCGATGAATTCGGAAATATGGCGGCCGATAAGGTCCATCGGCTTTCTGTTAAGATGGGCGCTGTTGGCCGCATTGGAATAGAGATAGCGATAATCCCTGGTCAGCACCGCTACCCGATCCGGCAGGCTTTCGAGGATCGCCGCATTGAGAAACTGGCCGTTGTCGGTGTCGGGCACATAGGCTGCCGGCGGCTCAATGCGCACATCCTGCGGTGAAGGCACGCGCCAGTCCGGCCCATGAGTGCCGAAATACCGGTCAAGCAGGTAGGACAGCACCGTCGCGTGTTCTCGGACGCTGGCGCTGTCGTCGGCATCCCGGGCGATGAGATGGCTGACGAACTGCAGTTGCATATACACTTCCAGCAGATTGGCTGCCTTGCATGCCAGGATCGCCTCGACCAGCGGCTCGACATGCCGGTCGAGCGACATGACGCGCTGATCGTCGCCGAGGCGTATGGCTTCCTCTATTTGCGCGTAACGCAAGGAAAAGGCTCTAAATAGCTCCAGCAAGACGCCTCTCACTCCCATTGTCCCAAGCGGCGTGTCCATAACCGATATGGCTGCATCTGCGAAAATGCGCCTTACGGTAGACTTTACTCGCGCCCTGGTGGTGACGGGTAACATGAAGTGTACTCGGTTTCAATCCGAGAGCACCTGCCGCTTTTCACCGCTGATAAATGGGGGGTGGGACCTTCTTACGCGAGCGTCTTCTTGATCTGCCAGCGGTCGTGATACCAGAGCCACTGTTCCGGATATTCCCTCACCCAGCTCTCCACCTTGTCGTTGAGCAGCTGGGCCGCCGCCGGCAGGTCGAGATTGCCTTTTTCGTCGCGCGGCATATCGAGTCGCGGTTCGATTTCCAGGCGGTAGCGGTTTCCCGGCAGACGAATGCAGCGCGCCGGATAGACCTCGCAATCGAACTGGCGCACCAGCTTCGGCAGCAGCGGATTGGTCTTCACCTCGCGGCCGAAGAACGTGCCCTTCAGCCCCTTGCCGAATTTCTGGTCGACGAGCACGCCCACACCCTGGCCCGCCTCCAGCTGGCGCGCGAGCGCGAAGGAGGAACCGGCATGAGACGGCACCAGCTTGCCCATGCGGGCGCTGCGGAAGTCGAACACCTTCTTGGCGACGTAAGGGTTGTTCGGCGGCCGGAAAAGCACGGTCACCGTCAGCCCGAAGGCCGCACCCGCCACCGGCAGCAGCTCGAAATTGGCGGTATGGCCCGTGAACACGATGAAGGGGCGGGGATTGTCGCGCAGGTCGAGGAAGATCGGAATGCCCGACACCTCCACCCTGCCCGGCTCCGACTTTTCGGGATCATAGTCGAACAGCTGATCGAGGAAGACGTATTCGGCCGCAAGCCTTCCCATATTGCCCCAGCTGGCGAGCGCGATCTCCTCGATCTCGGCCTCGCTCTTCTCGGGAAAGGCGTTGCGCAGATTGGTCAGCATCAGCCTGTGGCGGCGGGTCCGCCGGCCGAGGCGGCGCATCATCCGGTCGGCGAAGCGGATCGCGCCATCGGCAGGGAACAGCTTCAGGAAATTCAGGAAGCCGAACATCACCTGCGCCACCAGCCATTGCTGGAAATTCCTGAGCGCCAGGACGATCCGGGTGATGATCAGCTTCACGTTCGCTCAATCCATCTTCAGGATGATCTTGCCGAAGATCTGGCGCGATTCCATCCGCTCCAGCGCCCGGTCGATATCGATGAAGCCGACTTCGGTGTCGATGACCGGATGGACGAGCCCGCGGCCCATCTTCTGCATCGCATCCGCCATGTTTTCCATGCGGCAGCCGAAGGAGCCGAGCAGCTTCAATTGCTGCTGGAACAGCATCATCAGGTTCATCTCGGTGGAAACGCCGGAGGTCGAGCCGCAGGTGACGAGACGCCCGCCGCGCTTCATGCAGAGCATCGAACCGGCCCAGGTATCCTTGCCCACATGTTCGAAGACGACGTCGACGCCCTTCTTCTTGGTGAGCTTGCGCACGACGCCTTCGAAGCGGTCGGTGCGGTAGTTGATGACGTGATCGGCGCCGAGTGCCTTGGCCTTCTCGATCTTATCGTCGGAGCCGACGGTGGTGATGACGGTGCAGCCGATCTTCTTGGCAAGCTGGATCGCCGCCGTGCCGATGCCGGAGCCGCCGGCATGGACGAGGATCGTTTCGCCGGGCTCGAGCTTGGCATTGTCGAACAACATGTGCTCGACCGTGCCGAAGGTGACGGGCGCAAGCGCCGCACCAATGGCGTCGACGCCGGGAGGAGCCGGAACGAGCAGGCGCGCCGGCAGATTGACCTTCTCCTGCGCGAAACCGTCGAGATGGAAACCGTGCACGCCGGAAACATGTTCGCAGAGATTATCGTGGCCTTCGCGGCACGGGCGGCAGAGGCCGCACGTACGCGCGCCATAGATCGAGACCAGCTGCCCCGGCAGCACGTTGGCGACGCCAGGGCCGATGGCTTCGACGACGCCGGAGGCTTCTGCGCCGATGACGAGCGGCATCTTGCGCTTGGCGAATGCCATGCCGCGCCAGCCCCAGACATCGATGTGATTGAGCGCAACTGCCTTGACGCGCAGCGTCACTTCGCCGGCTGCCGGTGCATCCGGTTCCGGCAGGTCGGTGATCTCAAGCTTGCGGTCATCGATCAGTTGCAGCGCGCGCATGATATATAGTTCTTTCTTCTACGTGGATCGTCGTCATGCTCGGGCTTGTCCCGAGCATCTGCCAACGGTCATTGAGTGACGCAAGTAGATCCTCGGGACAAGCCCGAGGATGACGTCAAAAACCACTTCGTTCCAAAATCAAGGAGGGTCTCTAAGCCGGTTCGAGCGCCATGACAAGGCTGGCATTCTGCCCGCCGAAGCCGAAGGAGTTGGAAAGCACGGCCGAAACCTGGGCTTCCCGCTTCTTGTTCGGCACGACATCGAGCACGATCGACGGATCCGGATTGTTGTAGTTGATCGTCGGCGGCAGCGTGCCGGTCAGCATCGTCTGCAGCGAGAACACGGCCTCGACCGCACCCGCCGCCGTCAGCGTATGGCCGATCATCGATTTGTTGGACGACACCGGAATGCCGATCAGCTTCTCGCCGAAGACGGCGGACATCGAGCCATATTCCATCTTGTCGTTTTCAGGCGTCGATGTGCCGTGCGCGTTGATATAGCCGATATCGGCCTCGCTCATGCCGGCATCGGCAAGGGCCGCGCGGATCGTCGCGATCGCCGGGCCGCCGTCGGGCGACGACCGCGTGCGGTGAAAGCTGTCGGCCTTGTCGCCGGCGCCCTTCATGATGCCGAGCACCTTGGCGCCGCGGGCAACCGCCGATTCCAGCGATTCCAGCACCAGCGTCGCCGCACCCTCGGCGATGACGAAGCCGTCGCGATCCTTGCTGAACGGCTTGGAGGCCTTGGTCGGCGGATCGTTCTGCGTCGAAAGGGCCGACAGCAGCGAGAAGCGGATCAGCGCTTCGGCGCTGAGCGATCCATCCGTCGCGACGGTCAGCGCGCGGTCGGTCCGGCCCTGGCGGATCGCCTCGATGCCGAGCTGGATCGCGGTCACACCGGAAGCACAGGCCGTCGACAAGGTCACCGGCAGGCCGCGCGTGCCGAACCGGTCGGCGAGGCGCTCGGAAATCGCGCCGAAGAGTGCCGCCTCGTGGAACGCCGGGTCGGGCCGCTGGCGCAGCGCCGTCAGGAAGCGCTCATAGGCATCACCGGGATGGTCGGCAGCCGGCGAACGGTCGGCAAGTTCGAAACGGGCGCTCCATTCGGGCTCGATCGGCGGCGCGGCAAGAAACAGCGGGCCGTTGAAATCGCCTGAAATACCGGCATCGGCCAGCGCCTCGATGGTCGTCTCGCGCGCAAAGGCATAGGAGCGCTCGACGGCGTTCGGCACCGGAATTTCTATGAAATCGACCGTGCCGGCGATCCGTGTCGACAGGCCTTCGGTCGGAAAGCGGTTGATCGCGTGGATACCCGAGGTGCCGGAAGAAAGGGCCGCCCAGTTGTCCTTCAGGCCCTGGCCCAGCGACGTGATGATGCCCATGCCCGTCACTGCGACGATCGGCCGGCCGAGATGATCCTTGTAAGCGGAAGCTGTCATATCTCTCTCCTCACGCCTCTGCGGAAAGAACGGCGACGCCCTCGCCGCGCTGGTGTCCGACTGTCGTTACGACGGCGGCTTTCGTGCCCGCCTTCATCGGCGCTTCATGAGCAGCGTCGAAGGGCGGAACCTTGGCCTTGGTATCGATGGCAAGGGCTGCGAGCGCCAGTCCCAGCGGGAAATGCGCCTCGATCGTGTGACCGGAAACGCCGCCGAAACCGCGGATCGCAGCGCCGGGAAGCTGATGTTCCAGCACCGCCTTTTCGCGGGCGGCGATTTCATGCATGCCGGTCGAGCCGGAGAAGATCGCCGTCGCCTCTGGCGGCAGCTCGGCGGCAGGCTTCAGCAGCCGCTCCATGCGCAGTTCGAAATTGCCGCCGCTACGGCTGCCGCGGTCGCCTTCGACAGCGCTGATCGTCGCATAGATATGCGCGCCGCGCTCTTCCGCATGCTTGCGCGATTCCAGCACCAGGAAGGCGCCGGCCGAACCAGTGATCATACCGCCGCCTTCGAGGCCGGAGCGCGACCAGAGCGGCGCCCATTCGTCGCGCGTATGCGCGCCGATCGCTTCAGTGAGCAGGATCATGTCGGGACGTTCGGCAGCAAAGGCGCCGCCGACGAGTGCGTGGGTGGATTCACCGGACCGGATGCGCCAGAAGGCCGTCTCGACGGCGGAAACGCCTGAAGCTTCCTCGCCCATGAAGGTGCGCGAGGAGCCGGTCACCTTGTGAACGATGGAGATGTTGCCGGCCAGCAGGTTGGAAAGCTGCGCCAGGAACAGCGTCGGCCTGAGCTCCGTCGTCAGCTTCTCGTTGAGCAGCAGCTCGCGGTCGTTGCGCTTCAGGCCCTCGTCGACGATCAGCGTATCGACATTGATGTCGCGCTCGCCGCCGCCGGCCGCCACGATCATGTCCATCGTGCCGCAGGCCTCGATATTGTCCTTGAAGCCGGCATCGTCGAGCGCAAGCCCTGCGGCGAAGACGCCGATGCGCTGCCAGTTTTCCATCTGGCGCTGGTCGCCGCGCTTGGCGATCTGCTGCGACCAGTCGATCTCGGGCAGCGGATGCACCGGATAGGGTTTGAACTTCTCGGTCTCGACCACCGTATTCGGCGCGCCTTCGGCCGAAAGCAGCGCGATATGCGCCTCCTTGCCGACGCCCTGACAGGTAACGATGCCGACGCCCGAAATGACGACGTCGTTTGCAGCCTTGCTCATCCAATCACTCCCTGCGCTGCGATCGCTTCGAGAAGCCCGACTTCGCCGGCGCGTTTTTTCACGATATCGCCGAGCGGCACCTCGCTGAAGGGCATAGTGCGCAGTTTCAGCTGCGCATCGCAGACCTTCTTGCCGCCGCTGGTGATCTTGGCCTTGGTGACCGCGAAACCGGAACCGTCGTGCTCCAGCACCGCCTCGATATCGAGCACGGCTTCCGGCTCGACGAAGGTGCGCATCTTGGCGCCGTCAACCGACATCAGGAAGGGCATGGCGGCGAAATTGGTGGCTGCAAGCACCAGCATGCCGGAGGCCTGCGCCATGGTCTCGATCAAAAGCACGCCGGGAACGAGCGGCATGCCGGGAAAATGGCCTTCGAAAACGGGGCTTTTGGCCGGCACGACGGATCGCGCCGCAAGCGTGCCCTTCTTCAGGTCCACCGCTTCGACGCGGTCAATCATCTGGAAATATTCCAGCAGCATTCGGATCCTCCGGCCCGACGGGCAAAATCCGCCCGCCGGTGACGCCTACTTAGGAACGAAACCGCCCGGCCGCCATATCAAGGGCGGCAGGGCGTTCAAAAAAGACTGATATGTGCTCAGGCCTTGGCTGCTTTGAGCTCGTCAATCTTGGCACAGAGGTTCTTCAGCACGAAATATTCTTCGGTGGAAACCTTGCCTTCGTTGACTTCCTGCGTCCACTTTTCGAGCGGGATCTTGATGCCGAATTCCTTGTCGATCGCAAAGACGATGTCGAGGAAATCGAGGCTGTCGATACCGAGGTCGTCGATCGTATGGCTCTCCGGCGTGATCGTGGCACGATCGATCTCGCTGGTTTCTGCAATAATGTCGGCAACTTTATCGAATGTAGCGGTCACGCGCTGTACCTCATGAAATGACGATTTAAACCCCCTCATAGGCAAATCCATTTCAAAAGCCAATGCTTTCGTCCGGGCGTTGCGGCAATTTGGCAATCGGGTGTTGCCTAAACAGCAATGGAGTGCCGGACGCTCCAGCGTGTTGCGCGAATCCCGAAAGGCGATGCAGGGCCCTCCCGGCGCGAGATGGGAGGCTGTCCGAATCAAATAGGTGACGCGCTCGATGCGACCAACATCCGGATCTGAGTTTGATCTGGATCAAATCGCGACGCCGGTCATTTGATAATCATCAAACCGCGCTGGAAGAAATGGAGATCGCGGTCCGGGCATGTCTCGCCATGCGCCGGATTTTCGAAGGGATCAGGACATGGACATCGCACGCAGTGAGGTTTTCGAGGCCGGCACGCCCATCGCGTGCCGCTCCTGCCAGGCGCGGCACGGCGTCGTCTGCGGCGCCTTGTCGAACGCCCAGCTGAAGGAGCTAAACCGCCACTCCCTGCGCCGCAAGGTCGAAGCCGGGTCGGAGATCATTGCCCAAGGCTCGGAGAGCTCATTCTACTCGAACATCATGCGCGGCGTGGTCAAGCTCTGCAAGATGATGCCGGATGGGCGCCAGCAGATTGTCGGCCTGCAGTTCGCTCCCGATTTCGTCGGCAGGCCCTTCGTGCGTGAAAGCACGCTGTCGGCCGAAGCGGCCACCGATGCCGAAATCTGTGTCTTCCCGCGCAACCTGCTCGACCGCATGATAGCGGAGACGCCGGAGCTGCAGCGCAGCCTGCACGATCAGGCACTCAACGAGCTGGATGCGGCGCGCGAATGGATGCTGACGCTCGGCCGCCGCACGGCGGAGGAGAAGGTCGCAAGTCTGCTCCATCTCATCGCCACCCATGCCGAGCCGCAGACCGCCATCAGCGCCGCCTTCGACCTGCCGCTGTCGCGCGCCGAAATCGCCGATTTTCTCGGGCTGACGATCGAAACCGTGAGCCGGCAGATGACCAGACTGCGCAAGCGGGGTGTCATCCTGATCGAGAACTCCAGACATATCGTCGTTCCGGATATGGATGAGCTGGAGAAGATCAGCGCGTAAGGCGATCAGACGCCGAATTCGGGTTCAGGCGCTGATCCGGGATCAGCGCGTAACGGGATCGCGCGCCGATTCGAGGTCAGGCGCAGATCCGGGATCGGCGCGTAACGAGATCGGACGCCGAATTCAGGTTCAGATCAGCGCGTGATGACCACCCGGGTATTGGCGAGACCTGCCTGCCGCGCCAGCGAAAAGAACTCCGCCGCATTGTCGGGATGCAGGCGAACACAGCCATGCGAGGCCGGCCTGCCGAGACGCTTCAGATCGAAGGTGGCGTGAACGGCGTAACCACCGTTGAAAAATACGGCGTAAGGCATCGGCGCGTTGTCGTATTTGCGGGAGCGGTGATCGCGTGACAGCCATTTGGCGCTCCACGAGCCGGTCGGCGTGACATAACCGTTGCGCGCGGTCGAAACCTTCCAGCGATACTTGACGAAACCGTTCTCGGTGACGGTCATCGTCTGCTTGCCGATGCTGATATTGGCAACCAGCGTTGCTGCCTCAGCCACAACCGGAGAAAACTGCAGCAATAAACTTGCGGCCGCGGCCGCAAAAATCGTCTTCATGATAACCCCTCTTCGCACCCGCGCGTTTGATTGCGCCCTCACGACAGAGAGACTACGACGATACTTATTATATAGCTTTAACCCGAATGGTAATCACAATTCTAACGAGCGAAAGCGTGACAGAGACGCCGCAAGGGGGCGGCGCTTGTTCACTGAAGCTTACGCGCCGCCGACGGCCGCTTGAGCTGCTGATAGGCCTTGTTCATCTTCTCGCGGATCGAGGCCATCGTCCCGAGATTATGGCCGCACGCCGCGCAGCTGATGATGTCGGTCTCCCGGATCTCGGGGCGCTCGAATTTCATCTTGGTGCTCTTGCACTTCGGGCACGGCAATTCAACCTGGACTGTCATTGCTCTTTTCCGGTTTGATGGAGATAGGAGGCGCTTCGCATAAACCTTTGCGGCGGGAGTGTCCACTGCGGTGCCTCACGGCACATCCTACAAGAAACATAAAAACAATCCGAAGATCAGACCGGTAAGCACCATGCAGCTGGCATAGAACACCGACACACCGTCCTCGATATCGCCGGCGGTGGCAACGTCCCGGCCGGCGTTGTTGATCATCGGCTCAGTCACGATGACACCGCCATAGATGCGCGGACCGGCGAGCTGGACGTTGAGAGCACCGGCCATTGCCGCCTCCGGCCGGCCGGAATTCGGCGAGCGGTGCAGGCCACCGTCGCGCATCGCCACCCGGATCGCCTCGCGGCAGGGGCTCATGCCGCGCCGGATCCAGGCGCCGGCGGCGATCAATAGGACGGAGAGCCGGGCGGCCGGCCAGTTGGCGATATCGTCCAGCCGAGCCGCGGCCCAGCCGAAATCGATGTATTTTTCCGACCTGTGGCCGATCATCGAATCCGCCGTGTTCAGCATCTTGTAAGCGAGCAGGCCCGGCAACCCGAGGACGGCATACCAAAGGGCCGGCGCCACGACGCCGTCGGAGAAATTTTCTGCAAGGCTTTCGATCGCCGCGCGGCAGACGGCCGGCTCGTCGAGTGTCTCCGGATCGCGCCCGACGATGCGGGAGACGGCGTTCCGGCCGCCGGCAAGCCCCTCGCCGCGCAAGGCCGTAGCGACGGCCGCGACATGATCGGCCAGGCTCTTTTGCGCCAAGAAGATCGCCACCAGCCCGGCCTCCAGCACGAGGCCGGCAAGGCCGAAGAGCGCGAAAAACCGGTCGAACACGAAGCCTGCAGCGATCGACAACACAAGCAGCGCCAGGATCGCCGCAACGCCGTTCATCCGGCGCTGAGAGCCCGTGAGGCTTGAGGGATTGAGCTGCTGATCGGCGTAAGAGATCGCCGCGCCGAAGATGACGACGGGATGCGGCACCCGCGACCACAGCCATTGCGGATCGCCGACGATCCGGTCGAGCAGCAGCGCCAGAAGCAGCACGAGGAGGTTTTCGTCGATCATCATCGCTCAAATCCTTGAAGGGCTGCGCCAAGCCGTCTGTCCGCCGCCGCATCGGGCGTCAACCCGAAACGCAGCCAATCCGGCGCATAATCGAACTTGCGGACGAGAATATGATGCCGGCAAAGATGCGTGTAAATGTCGCTCGCCCTGGGATCGGCGACAAGCGTGAACAACGCCGTTCCCCCCCTGCTCCGCAACCCGGCAGCGCTTAGTGCCGCCTGCAGCGCGCCGCTGCGTTCATCGAGAGAGCGGCGGATCGCAGCCACATCCGAACCAAGCAGCGAGGCGGCAAGCGACAGCGCCGGGCCGGAGACCGCCCAGGGGCCAAGCCAGTCCTCGAACCGCGCGAGAATATCCTCGCGCGCGATTGCAAAACCGAGCCGCAGGCCGGCAAGCCCGAAGAACTTGCCGAACGAACGGAAGATTATCAGGTTGGGAAGGTCTTGCGCGCGGGCTGCGAGGCTCAGCGCCGGATCGGCATCCCCGAAAGCCTCGTCGACAACAAGCAGCCCATTTGCCGATTTCATCCTGTCGTGCAGAGCTGCCAACGCTTCGGCCGGCCATACCCGCCCGTCGGGATTGTTCGGATTGACGACAACGGCAAGCCGATATTGGCCGCCGATCGCAGCGATATCGTCGACCGCGTCGACGGCAAAACCGGCCGAGGCGAAGGCGCGCGCATATTCGCCATAAGTCGGCGACACCACGGCAATCCTATTGTCCGTCACGGCGATTTTATCGTCCGTCACGGCGACTTTGTCGTCCGTCACGGCGACCCTATCATCCGTCACAGCGAACTGGCGTCCCCGTCGAAGCAGGCGCGGCAGAAGCTGAATCACCGATTGCGTGCCCGGCACCGGCAGCGGCAGTATCTCGCCGCTGCCATAGTAATGCCGCGCCGCCCGCCTTGCCTCGTCGACCAGATAGCTGTCCGGCAGACGGTGCCAGGCCCTTGTCGGGATCTCCGGCAGGGCGAGCGGGCATGGATTGATGCCGGTGGAAAGGTCGAGCCAGTTCTCTGGCCTGCCGCCAAAAGCGGCGGCTGCGGCGGTGATGCCGCCGCCATGGGCGATCGGCGCGCTCACCCGGCCGCTCTCGCAAGGTCGATCAGATGCATGTAGGAGCCCGCCACCTGGCCGCGCCGGAGCCCGACAGCACCGAGATCAGTGCCGAGCGCATCTTGCGCTGTAAACAGCCGCTTTCCCTCCCCCTCGGAGACGACTGTTGAATAGTGGAATTCATGCGCCGTCATGGTCCGCGCGAAGAAGGCGCCGTCAAGCGGGGTCACACGGCGATAGCCGAGATGGCGCCGGCGCTTGGCATAGCTGGTGACAACAGGCAGCAGGCCGAGCATTTCGTGGCGCCTGCCCTCCGCATCGATCAGCCCATCGCCCAGCACCATATAGCCGCCGCACTCACCGTAGATCCGGATGCCGCGCGCCGCCGCATCGAGCATGCCGGCGCGAAAATTTTGCGCTTGGGAAAGCCGCCCGGCATGCAGCTCGGGATAACCGCCCGGAAGATAGATCGCATCGGCATCAGCGGCCGGCGCCTCGTCGGCAAGCGGCGAGAAAAAGGAGATATCCGCCCCGCGCCGCCGCCAGCCAAGCAGCATATGCTCATAGGAAAAGGCGAAGGCGACATCGCGCGCCACGGCAACCCGGGCGCCGATCGGCATCAGTCGGTCGATATTGGCCGCCGACGGCCGGTTGAGGCCCTGCCTTGCGATGCGCAGCAGAAATTCGAAATTGCACTCCTCGGAAACGGCGTCCGCCGCATGGTCGATGAAATTCTCGAGGGTGGCATGTTCGCCGGCCTGGACGAGGCCGAGATGGCGTTCCGGCAAGGCCAGCGCCCTGTCGCTGCCGATCACCGCGATAACAGGCATGCGAATCGCCTCGAGCGCCTGACGCAGCATCGCCTCGTGCCGCTCGCTGCCGACCTTGTTGAGAATGACGCCGGCAACGCGGACATCGGCGCGGAAACCGGCAAAACCTGATACCAGCGGCGCCACGGACTGCGACATGCGCGAGGCATCGACGACGAGCACGACGGAAAGACCGAGCTGGGCGGCAAGATCGGCCGCCGTCCCCTTCCCGTCAGCCGCCCCGTCGAACAGCCCCATCATCGCCTCGATCACGAGAATGCGGTCGCCGGAACGGTGCAGCGTGGCATTGGCCGAGATCAGCTCCGGGCGCATCGCCCAGGGGTCGAAATTCAGGCAGGGCGTGCCGTTTGCCGCCGCATGGAAGGCGGGATCGATGTAATCGGGCCCGGCCTTTCCCGGCGCGACCGCGATACCGCGCCGGCGAAGCGCCCTCAGCAGCCCAAGCGTTACCGTCGTCTTGCCGGCGCCGGAGGAAGGGGCTGCGATCAGGAGGCCGCTCATGCCGTCACCTTGCCGGAGCGCCCGAAAGGATCAGGCTGCAGCCGCCTGCCTGCAAGGGCGCCGAGCCAGTCGAGCGAAGCCCGCAGCCGCACCACTTCACCGACCACGACGATCGCCGGTGGCTCGAGCCCGGAGGCTTCAGCTGCATCGGTCGCTTCGCCGAGCGTCGTCTCCAGCACCTGTTGCGCGCCGGTCGCCGCGTTGCAGACGAAAGCCACCGGCTCGGACGCCGGGCGGCCCGACGCCATCAGATTGGCGCTGATCTGGGCGATATGCTTCATCGCCATATACATGACGATGACGGGAGAACCCTTGCCGATCGCTTCCCAATTGATCGCATCGGGCACGATCCCGGAGGAATCATGGCCGGTGAGAAAGGTCACGGCATGATTGATCTCCCGATGCGTCACCGGAATGCCGGCATAGGCAAGCCCGCCGATACCGGCGGTAATGCCCGGTACGATGCGGAAGGGGATGTTGTGCTCGACCAGCGTCAGCGCCTCTTCCCCGCCCCGCCCGAAGACGAAGGGATCGCCGCCCTTCAGCCGCAGCACCCGCTTGCCGGCGCGCGCCAGCTCCACCAGCCGGAGCGAAATATCCCGCTGCTTGGCAGACGGCTTGCCGCCGCGTTTTCCGGCATATTCCAGTTCCGCCCCTGGCCGTGCGAGCTTCAGACAGTCCTCGTTGACCAGCGCGTCGTGCACGACCACATCCGCCTCCGCCAATCCCTTGGCGGCAAGCAGCGTCAACAGCCCGGGATCGCCGGGACCGGCGCCGACGAGCCAGACACTGCCCGGCTCCAGCGCCGGCAAATGTGAGAATGCGCTGTTCATCATTTTGTTGATCTAGGCCCACCAAGGATCAAGGTCAACGCCGCCCGCGCCACCTCACTTGAAGTTGCTGAGTTGACGATGATTCACTTTGCGAGGAGGCGGATTCGAATTCTCGGGAAATCCGGACAAGGCTATGAATGTTATAATGAATAACGCTCACCTCCCGCGCGTCGTCATCCTCGGCCTTGTGCCGAGGATCTGCTGCCCTATCGACCGGAAGCAGATGCTCCGGACAGGCCCGAGCATGACGAAAGAGGCGTTGGCGGCCCTTGTCAGCAGGCTGTAACCGACCTTCTACCGTATCAAGCCCGAAGCAACGTATCGCGGATCAGATCGATCACCTTTTCAGACTCGATTCCCGTAGCGACGATCTGGCTCGGCAGGCCGTCCCAGTCGCCCGGCGGGAAGCGGCGGCCGTCCGGTTTGATCACCGTCTGACCATCGGCGATGCCGCCGCAGACGACGCGCACCGCGCCGGTGATGGTGGTGAAAAGCTCAGGCGCCACGACGTAAACGGCGGCGCAGCTGTCATGCACCATCATGCCGTCATCGACCGCATGGGTGTAGAAATCGATGTAATGCTGCGACAGCCCGTCGAGCAGCTTCACCGCGCCGTCGCCCTTGGCCGCCATTGCGCCGAGATAGCTGCGGCTCATCGTGGTGATCGAGGTGACGTCGAGGCCGATGACGACCACCTTCCAAGGCGCCGTCATGACGATATCTGCCGCCTCGGGATCGCCGTGAATATTGGCTTCGGCGACCGGCGAGACATTGCCCGGCACATAGAAATTGCCGCCCATGATGACAACGTCCTTCACCAGGCCGGCAATCTCGGGGTCTTCCTTCAGCGCCATCGCCAGATTGGTCATCCGGCCGACGGCCACCAGCCTGACCTCGCCGGGATTGGCCCGTACCGTGTCGATGATGAAGCGGTGCGCCGGCCGGGGATCGAGCGGCAGGTCGATCGTGTGCGGCACCTCGATATTGCCGAGGCCGTTGTCCCCATGCACCATGGCCGGCCATTCCCGCTCGGCGCGCGCCGCATCGATGGTGACGCTCGCGCCCTTGGCGACGGGTGCCGGAATATCCCATTCACGCTTGAGGAAAAGCGCATTGCGTGTCGTCGTCTCGACCGAGGCATTGCCGAAAACGGTGGTGATGCCGATCACATCGATCTCGGGATGACGGTGCAGGAAAAGAAGCGCCATGGCGTCGTCAACGCCCGGGTCAGTGTCATAAATGACCTTGTGCATGATTGTCCTCTAGATATAAATCGCTGAGCTGCCGGTTGGCGCCGCGAGTTGCCGCCAACATAACGACCGTCAGGGTTTCTGCAAGCCGATGCGGGCAATCGCCGCTGTCGCATGCGCGGATTTGATCTTGCCGAGCATCAGTTCGGCATCCGCGCCGATCGCCGCAAGCGCCGCCGATTCCGCCACGCCATGGCAGCCGACGCGAGCAAAGACGATGGCCGAGGGATTTTTGAGCCGCGGCGTTTCCTGCTCCAGCCGCAGTGCATCGAAGAAAACGGCAGGCACGCCAAAATGCGCCGCAACGGCAAGGATCGCCGGTTCTTGCCCGCGGCTGTCGATGGAAGCGATGGCAGCAAGCTCCGTCCCGCCGATGCCGGCCGCCTTCAACGCCTCGACGGCAAGCACCAGCACCTCCCCGGACGGCGTCCCGCGCTCGCAGCCGAGCCCGAGCACATGTCGCCTCGCGCTATCGAAAGAAATATCACTCATGGAAGCCGTCGAATGCGCCCGCGCTGTGTCCTCGCAGCCATTGCAGCTTGGAGGGGGAAATGCAACAAGCCGGCTGAAAACCCTTCTGGAATAGCCTCTTGCCTGACATCGCCCTCCATCTGCTTCTGCTGCTCTGCGCTGCTGCCTTCTTTGCCGGTTTCGTCGATGCCATCGCCGGCGGCGGCGGCCTCATCACCGTCCCCGCCATGCTGATTGCCGGCATTCCGCCGCTGCAGACGCTCGGCACCAACAAGGTGCAGTCGATCTTCGGCGCCGCCTCGGCAACGCTCGCCTATGCCCGCAAGGGCCATGTGCAACTGCACGAACAGCTGCCGATGGCGCTGATGGCCGTGATGGGCGGGGCGATCGGCGCAGCCCTTGCAACCATCGTGCCAGGACAGGTGCTGCAGGCGATCATGCCGGTGCTGCTCCTGGCGATCGCGATCTTCTTCGCCGTCAAGCCGAACCTCAATGATCTCGACAAACACCGGATCATCACGCCTTTCGTCTTCGGCCTGACCTTGGTGCCGGCCATCGGCTTTTACGACGGCATCTTCGGCCCCGGCACCGGTTCCTTCTTCATGCTCGCCTTCGTCACGCTGGCCGGCTTCGGCGTGCTGAAGGCGACTGCCCATACCAAGCTTCTCAATCTCGGCTCCAACCTCGGCGCGCTCATCGTCTTTGCGAGCTTCGGCGCCATCCTGTGGAAGATCGGCCTGTTGATGGGTATCTGCCAGTTCCTCGGCGCGCAGCTGGGCTCGCGGCTCGCCATGCGCATCGGCGCCAAGCTGATCAAGCCGCTGCTCGTCATCGTCTGCCTGGCCTTGGCGGTAAAGCTGCTCGCCGATCCCGCGAACCCGCTGCGCGTCTGGCTCGGCGCCTAACCGCCGAACCCTCCAAGCGCCTCAGAACTCGACGCCTGCCTGGCCCTTGATCCCCGAGCGGAAGGGATGCTTGATCAGCTCCATCTCGGTCACGAGATCGGCAATCTCGATCAGCTCATCCTTGGCGTTGCGCCCCGTCAGCACGACATGCGTCATGTGGGGCTTCTCGGTTTTCAGGAACGCCACCACCTCGCTGATATCGAGATAGTCGTAGCGCAGTGCGATGTTGATCTCGTCGAGCAACACCATGGAATGGCGCTCGTCGCGGATCAGCTCCTTGGCCTTTTCCCAGGCGGCCGAGGCGGCTGCAACATCGCGGGCGCGGTCCTGCGTTTCCCAGGTAAAACCCTCGCCCATCGTGTGGAACTGGCAGAGATCGGAGAAATGCTTCTCGATCAGATCGCGTTCGCCGGTCCACATCGCTCCCTTGATGAACTGGACAACGGCCGATGGCTTGCCGTGGGCGATATGGCGGAAGATCATGCCGAAGGCGGCCGACGACTTACCCTTGCCCTTGCCGGTATGGACGATGATTAGGCCCTTGCCGTCCGTCTTTGTCGCCATGATCTTGTCGCGTGCAGCCTTCTTCTTCGCCATCTTCTCGGCGTGGCGTGCATCATCCTTGGCCGCTTCGTTTTCCGGAGTTTCGTCGTTCATCGGTGCACCTCATTCAGTTGCGTGGCGGCCAGGTCAAACCGGGCCGAATTGCTGCGCGGCGTCCAGAGCTCGCGGTCGATCGATTCGCGCAGCCGCTCCTTCATCTCGTCGAATGCCGCAGGGTTCTTCTCGACCATGAAATCGCGCACGGCGGGATCGGCGACGAAAGCCTGATAGACCGCTTCGAAATGGTGCGCGCCGACCGCCCCCGTCGTCGCCGCGAAGGCGAAGAGATAATCGACGGTGGCGGCGATTTCGGCCGCTCCCTTGTAGCCATGGCGCATGACGCCGGATATCCATTTCGGATTGACCACCCGCCCGCGCACCACCCGGCCGATCTCTTCCTCCAGCGAACGGATCACCGGCCGCTCGGGTCTCGAATGATCATTATGATAGATTGCCGGACGCGCGCCGCTCAGCGACTCGGCCGCAGCCGCCATGCCACCCTCGAACTGGTAATAGTCGTCGCTGTCGAGCAGGTCATGCTCGCGGTTGTCCTGGTTCTGAATGACGGCTTGCACCGAGCGCAGCCGCTCCTCGAACAAGCCGCGTTCGGCCTTGCCCTCCTCGCCGGCGCCATAGGCATAGCTGCCCCAGACGAGATAGGCCTCGGCGAGATCGGCGCGCCGCTCCCAGCCCTTTTCGTCGATCAGCGCTTGCAACCCGGCACCGTAAGCGCCGGGTTTCGAGCCGAAGACCCGGTAACCCGCCCGCCGTTTCGCCGAGGCGGCGTCGAGACCGGCGGCAGCAAGCCTTGCCGCTTCGCCGCGCATGCGCGCTGCGACCGGATTGTCGGCATCGTCCTCTTCGAGCGCGCCGACGGCGCGAACCGCCTTGTCGAACAAGGCGATCTGCTCGGGAAAAGCGTCGCGAAAGAAGCCGGAAATTCTCAGCGTCACGTCAACGCGAGGCCGCCCAAGCACCGCCGGCGGTATGATCTCATAACCGGTGACCCGCCGCGAGCTCATATCCCAGAGCGGCTTGACGCCGATCAGCGCCAGCGCCTGGGCGATATCGTCGCCGCCGGTGCGCATATTCGACGTCCCCCAGGCCGTCAGGCCGACGGTATCAGGCCATTCGCCGTGGTCCTGCACATAGCGGCGTACCAGCAGTTCTGCCGATTTCCTGCCAAGTTCGTAAGCCGCCGGCGTCGGCACCGCGCGGCTGTCGACCGAATAAAAATTGCGCCCGGTCGGCAGCACATCAGGCCGCCCACGCGTCGGCGCGCCGGAGGGACCAGGGGCCACGAAGCGGCCGTCGAGGCCGGCAAGCAGGCCGGATATCTCCGCCGGGCCGCAGGCGAGGATCGAGGGTTTAAGACGGGTCTCGATCTCGGAGAGCACCGCCTGCGTCGCCGTCCATTCCGCGGGGCAGGCAATCTCCCCGGAGACCAGCCTGGCCGCCAGCAGCTCGATCCGCTCGACGGTGTCACCATTGGTGCGCCAGGGGGCATCCACGAGGTCGGCCAGGATTGGTGGACGTGGGCCGGCCCAGGCAGCGGCCATGTCGCAGTCGAGAGGGTCAAAAGAAGACCCCTCCCCAACCCCTCCCCACAGGTGGGAGGGGCTTGCTGGGCGCGTTGTCTCGTCATCGACTTTGATCTCAGAGGTAACCGCACGCTCAACGGTAAGTCCCTCCCCCTTGTGGGGAGGGGTTGGGGAGGGGTTTTCCAACACATCCCCCGCAATCGCCCGCTGCAAGCTCGCATCCCCGCCCTCACCCAGCCCGCGCGGCACTCGTGCCAGCGCCACGGTCAGATCCGTCAGCAGCCGCCCTTCCGGCGCCACCCCGAAGACATG
Organism: Rhizobium sp. M10; assembly: GCF_002531955.1. Lineage (NCBI taxonomy): Bacteria > Pseudomonadati > Pseudomonadota > Alphaproteobacteria > Hyphomicrobiales > Rhizobiaceae > Rhizobium > Rhizobium sp. M10. The sequence goes on from NZ_NWTA01000003.1 coordinate 312,132, forward strand.
CAGCCCGTCGCGGATCTGCATTTCCTTGAGGTCGCAGAGATAGGCGTCGAGCTTCTTCAGCGCCTCGCCCTCGCTTTCGCCGCTGATTATGCCGGCATCCCGGTCGAGGCCGATATCGGTGACAAGATCGAGAATCTGCCGGCTGAGCAGCCGGATGCGGCGCGGGTCGCCACCTGAGGCCTCGTAATATTCGTCGACCAGCGCTTCCAGATCCTTGAGCGGTCCATAGCTCTCGGCCCGCGTCAAAGGCGGCGTCAGATGATCGATGATGACGGCGGCGGCCCGCCGCTTGGCCTGTGTGCCCTCGCCCGGATCGTTGACGATAAAGGGATAAAGATGCGGCAGCGGTCCGAGGATGGCCTCGGGATAACAGTTCTCCGACAGCGCCAGCGCCTTGCCCGGCAGCCATTCGAGATTGCCGTGTTTGCCCATATGGATGACGGCGTCGGCGCCGAACTCGCGGCGCAGGAAAGCGTAGAAGGCAAGATAACCGTGCGGCGGCACGAGGTCCGGCGAATGGTAGCTTTCCTTCGGATCGATATTATAGCCGCGCGCCGGCTGAATGCCGACGAGAACGCCGCCGAAGCGGGCGAAAGGCAGGGCGAAGGCGCCGTCGCGAAAATACGGATCGTTCTCTGGTTCGCCCCAGCGGGCCCTCACCTCATCCTGAATCTGATTGGGAAGAGACGCCAGGAAACTGTTGTAACGACTCAAGGATAACGTCTCGCGGATCACCCGGCCGTCATGCCCTGAATTGGTCGGCCCGTGCATCAGATGCCGGATCAGCGCGTCGCCGTCGGCCGGAATATCGGCGGCCGGATACCCCCCTGCTTCCATCGCACGCAGCACCTCGATGCTGCCGGCCGGCGTATCCAGACCGACCCCGTTGCCGAGCCGGCCGTCGCGATTCGGATAATTCGCCATGACGAGGGCGATGCGCCGGTCACGCGCCGACATGGCGCGCAGCCGCGCCCAATTGGCGGCGAGTTCCGCCGTATAGCGCACCCGGCCGGCGTCCGGTTCGCTGGCAACGATGTTCGTCTCGACCGCCGCATCGTAACGCGCCGCCGTCTTGAAGGAGACCGCCCGCGCCAGCACCCGGCCGTCGACCTCGGGCAGCGCCACGTTCATGCCGAGATCGCGCGCCGACAGGCCTTGCGAGGAGGCCGCCCACGCCTCCCGCGACGAGGCCGACAGGATCGCCTGCAGCACCACCGCGCCGTTCGCCTCCAGCACCGTCGGCTGCCGATCGGCGCCGGGTGCCGAGACCGCAAAACCGGTCGTGTTGATTACGACATCGGGTTTCAGCGCCGAAAATACGCTTTCGAGAATGCCTGTGGAGACAGCATCCTTGAGGCTATAGGCAAATACCGGCAGCGGCCGGAAACCAAGTGCCTGCAAGGCTTCGATTATCGCTTCGATGGGGCGGGTTTCGCCGCTTTGGACGAGGGCGCGGTAGAAGCTGATGGCGACGATGGGGGATGTTGTGGGTTCGAGTTCCACCTTCTCCGTCCCACGCTCGGCGGCCGAAGGTGGCGCAACATGCGAACCGGCAACCTGCCACCACTCCTCCACGCCGATCAGCCCCCGCCCCGGCCACCAGATTCCCGCCTTCATCAGCGGCACCGCCGGTGCCGGCTTCTCTCCTCCCGAAAGCATCGCTCCGGCATAATCGAGAAAGGCGCGTGCATTGGCATCGCCGCCCTCGATCAGATAGGCCCACAGGGCATTGAGATCATCGAGCCCGATGTTGGAAAACGGTGTCAGCCCCGCATCCGGCCTGGCGTCACCCGGCAGCACGGCGATCAGCGCGCCGCTGCGGGCCGCACAGGCATGCAGCGCCTCCAGCGCATAATGGAAATAGCTGGCGCCGCCGAGTGCGCGCACGATGATGAGCTTCGCATGCCGTGCCGTGCGCTCGACATAGGTATCGACCGACATCGGATGTTTCAGGCTCATCAGGCTGGCGAGCCTCAGCGACGGCGCCCCACCCCGCGCGCGATGGGCGGCCGCGATCGCCGCCAGCTCGCTGTCGGCGGCCGACAGGAACAGGATATCGCCCGGCGTCTGCCCGAGGTCGATTGCCTCCTCGCCGTCGCTGATCGTTCCCTGCTGGGCCAGAAGCAGATGCATCGGTTAAGCCAGCGCCTCGATCGCCGTTCTCACGGCGTCCTCATCCATCTCATGCAGGCCGATGACGACGAGGCGCGTGGCGCGCCTTTCACCGGCTGCCCAGGCACGATCGAAATAGTGATCGATGCGGCTGCCGACCGCCTGAAGCTGCAGGCGCATCGGCTTCCCGGAAACGTCGACAAAGCCCTTGAGACGCAACACGTCGTGGGCAGCGATGATCGTCTTCAGCCGCTCGACGAAGCCGGCAACATCGACGATCGGGCCGAGCTCGACGACGAAGCTGTCGAACTCGTCGTGATCGTGCGGCGTGCCGTCCTCATGCTCCAGTTCGTGGTGCGACTTGCGGTTAGCGAGATCATTCTCCGTGCCGATACCGAGGCCGAGCAGGATGCCGGCCGGCACCTCGCCGTTTCTCGCCTCGATCATCACGGGCTTGCGCTGGGTGCGGGAAGCGACCTCGTCGCGCACGCGGCCGAGACCGGCCACATCGATCAGATCGGTCTTGTTGAGCACGATCAGATCGGCGCAGGTGAGCTGATCCTCGAACAGCTCCTCGATCGGGCTTTCGTGATCGAGCGATTCATCCTCGCTGCGCGCCGCCTCGACGGCATCGTGGTCGTCGGCAAAGCGGCCGGCAGCGACAGCCGCGCTGTCGACCACGGTGATGACGCCGTCGACGGTCACCTGGGTGCGGATGTCAGGCCAGTTGAAGGCGGCGACCAGCGGCTGCGGCAAGGCGAGGCCCGAGGTTTCGATGACGATATGGTCGGGCCGCTGTTCGCGCTCGAGCAGCTTTGTCATCGTCGGAATGAAATCGTCGGCAACGGTGCAGCAGATGCAGCCATTGGTCAGCTCGATGATGTCGTCCTCGCTGCAGTTTTCGGCACCGCAGCCCTTCAGCACGTCGCCATCGACGCCGAGATCGCCGAACTCGTTGATGATGAGCGCGATTTTTTTGCCGCCTGCATTGGTCAGCAGGTTGCGGATCATCGTCGTCTTGCCGGCACCGAGAAAGCCGGTGATGACGGTTGCGGGAATCTTCTGGTTCATGAAACTTTAACCCTTCATTTTCAGCGGCAGGCCTGCCGCGATGAAATAGACTTCGGCGGCCTTCGCCGCGATCATCTGGTGGAGACGGCCGGCATGATCGCGAAAATCCCGCGCCATGCGATTTTCCGGCACGATGCCGAGCCCGACTTCGTTGGAGACGAAGACCAGCCGCGCCTTTGCTTGCCCCACGAAATCGACGAGCCCTGCAAATTCCGCTGCCATGTCGCGCTCTTCCATCATCAGGTTGGTGACCCAGAGCGTCAGGCAGTCGATGAGCACCACACGGTCCTCGCCGTCGATGGCCGCAAGCTTGCCGACAAGATCGAGCGGCTCCTCATGCGTTGTCCAGGACGGGCCGCGATCAGCCCTGTGCTGGTCGATACGCGCCTGCATCTCCTCGTCCCATGCCCGGCCGGTCGCGACGTAATGGCACCCGAGGCCGCTCGATGTGACGAGGTTTTCGGCGAAGCGGGATTTCCCAGAGCGCGCGCCACCGAGGACGAGGGTGGAATTGGCGACGAGATCGGTCATGCCGCGACACTCCCGCTACGGAGGGCGGTGCTTCGATTTGCTCCGCGTATACTATAGTTGGCCGACGAGGACGTAATACCCCCCTCTGTCCTGCCGGACATCTCCCCCACAGGTGGGGAGATCGGCAAGTGGCATGACCTTCGCCCAACATCGATCGTTTGGGGAAGCCGGTGCGCCGATCCGATCTCCCCCCTTCTGGGGGAGATGTCCGGCAGGACAGAGGGGGGTGCCACATACTCGACGCAGGAGGCCGAAAGCCCGCCATCTGCCGCACCAGGCCGCGCCGAATTCAAACGTTCAGCCAAAACAACCTCCGTGCTGGCAGCGGGTCTCTTACCCAGGGTGGGCTTTTCGCCCGGCACGGAAGGCAGGTCTCCTGGCTCGCGGTTATCGGCCGCGATCGGGGCGGACCGGAAACCGGTCGCCCCTGATCGTGCCGGCGGATCCGCCTCGCCTTCCCGGCTGCATCGGTGAAAAGGTGGACGATTCGTAGAAATAGAGGCGTCCGACCCCGGTTGATCACCATGCATTTCCAGTGGCTTTTCCGGCACATCACCCGTCCCGCTTGCCTGCACGATTGCAGGCCGCCGGCCGGAAGGGCTCGATGCCGGATGGAAGACCCTGACCGCTCTACAGTCGCGGGGTCGGCTGTGATGAAGGCGCCCGGCTTGGGTCCGCCCCGTCACATTCCCTTTTCATCCGGAAGGGCAACTGCCAATCCGGAACCATCCGTTATGTCAGGATGGTCAGGCGACCATCCGTTGAGGGATGGTTAGGCAAGCCAGAGGATAGAGTCAACCGGCGTTGACGCCCGAGGCGACGGGCGGGGATAGAAAGCTTCCAACAATACGACTTACTCTACCGAAAACATCGTCTTTAATCAGAGACTTACATCATAAAAATTTGTCCCCCGCGCCGGCTTTTCGCCGCAATTGCATCGCAAGCGGACAGCACCGCCGCCCTTGACCGGGCCTCTCCCCGCCTAGTTGTCTAGCCATGCTTATGAAATTGGATCGGCGCCGTTTCCGCGCGCTGCGTGTTTTCTTCGACCCGGGACGGCTGCGCGCGCTGACCCGCCGCAGCGAAGTCGGCCTGTCGCTGGCAGGCGCCGTCGTCGGCATCGCCTCGGGGCTTGCCGTCACCGGCATGAGCTACGTTTCCAATGAGCTGCACCAGTTGGTCTTCGGCATCGCCGACACCGAAAGGCTGAGCGCGTCGGTCATCGAGGACAAGATGCTGCTGCTCACCGCGCCGGTCGTCGGCGGCGTTCTGCTCGGCATGCTGCTCCTGGTGCTCGCCAAACGGCGCAAGAAGCCGATGGTCGATCCGATCGAGGCCAATGCGCTGCATGGTGGCCGTCTCTCCCTGACCGACAGCATCATCGTCGCCGTCCAGAACCTGATCTCCAACGGCTTCGGCGCCTCCGTCGGCCTAGAGGCCGGCTATACCCAGCTTGCCGCCGGCATTGCCTCCAAGTTCGGCCTGAAGCTGCAGCTGCGCCGCTCGGACCTGCGCATTCTCGTCGGCTGCGGTGCGGCCGGCGCCATCGCCGCCGCCTTCAACGCGCCGCTGACCGGCGCGTTCTACGCCTTCGAGCTGATCATCGGCACCTATACGATCGTCTCGCTGACCCCGGTCGTCGTCTCCGCCCTCGTTTCCACCCTCATCGCGAGATTGCTTGCCGAAGGCGATTTCACCATCGATATCGGCAGTTTCGGCTCCGTCGTTCCAGCCGATTATGTCCCGGCGCTGCTGCTCGGCGTCTTCTGCGCCGGCGTTGGCATTCTTCTCATGCAGGGCGTGGCCTTCGTCGAGGAGCTTGCGCGCAAAAGCTCGATCGCCCCGCCCTTTCGCCCGGCGCTCGGCGGCATCATCGTCGGACTTCTCGCGATGATCTCGCCGCAGGTGCTATCGGCCGGTCACGGCGCACTGCACCTCAACCTTTCCCGCGACGTGACGATCCCGGCCCTGATCAGCCTCTTTCTGCTGAAATCGCTGGCCTCGGCAATTTCGATCGGTTCCGGCTTCAGGGGCGGCCTGTTTTTCGCCTCGCTGTTCATGGGCGCCCTGCTCGGCAAGCTCTTTGCCTATTGCGGTCCCTATTTCGCCGATGCCACGCTGACGCCGGTCATCTATGCCGTGGTCGGGATGAGTTCGCTCGCCGTCGCTGTCATCGGCGGACCGCTGACGATGACCTTCCTGGCGCTCGAGATCACCGGCGATTTTCCGATCACGGCGCTGGTGCTTGCCGCCGTCATCACCTCCTCGCTCGTCGTGCGCTCGACCTTCGGCTATTCCTTCGCCACCTGGCGCTTCCATCTGCGCGGCGAAAGCATCCGCAGCGCCCACGACGTCGGCTGGATCCGCAACCTGACGGTGAACAAGCTGATGCGCGCCGACGTCAAGACCGCAAAGGCGGGCATCTCCTTGGAGGAGTTCAAGACGGCCTTCCCGATCGGCTCGACCCAGCGTGTCATTCTCGTCGAGGAGAACGACAAATATGCCGGGCTCGTGCTGGTGCCCGAAATCTACGCCAACCCGACCGATGTCCAGGACGAGGGCCAGACGCTTGCCGATTTCGTCCGCTACCGCAATGATTTCCTGCAGCCGCAGATGAACGCCAGGCAGGCGGCGGCGATCTTCGACAAGAGCGAAAGCGAAGCGCTTGCCGTCGTCAACAATCTGATCGAGCGCAAGGTGGTCGGCCAGCTCAGCGAAAGCCACACGCTGCGCCGCTACAGCGAAGAACTCGATCGCCGCCGCCGCGAGGTATCGGGCGAGATCTGAGCCGCTACGAGGCGGCGCCGGCAAGCCTGAAGACGTCGGCCCTCTTCGAAACGCCGCGCAGCTCGAAAGACCCGAGATAGTCACAGGGCACGGCACAGGTCGCCGCGAAGCTCTCCGACAGCAGCAGGTGCTGCTCAAGCATTCCGCACAGCTTTTCCAGCCGCGAAGCCTCGTTGACGGCTCTGCCGATCACCGTGAAGTCCAGCCTGCCGTGAGCGCCGACATTTCCGTAGAAAACCTCGCCGAGATGCAAGACGACATCGATACCGATATCCGGCCCCCCGTTGCGCGTGCGCTCGCGATTGAGCTCTTCGTTTGCCTTCAGCAGATTTTGGGCCGAAGTCAGCGCCGCCTTGCAGGCCTTCTGCGGGTCATCGGCCTCCGTCGGAAAAATCGCCAGGACGCTGTCACCCATGAATTTCAGAATCTCGCCGGAATTTTCCTCGACATGCCGGTCGATCAGCTCGAAATGCTCGTTGAGAAACCCGACGATCTCCGCAGGCTGATAGATTTCGGTCAGCGCCGTGAAATTGCGCAGGTCGGCGAGCAGGATGGCGGCATCGATGGAGCCGCCCATTCCCCTGCGGGTTTCGCCTGCCAGGATACGCGCACTCGTTCTGGCGCCGGTATAGACCGCGAGGATTTCCGTCGCGGTCTTCGAAACCGCGACACGGTAGGCGGCCAACCCCAGAGCCGGCAGCAGCTCCTGGATGATCGCCAGTTGGTCGTCAGAAAATCCGCCGGGCGCATCGCTGGTGAGCGAAAAGCCCAGTCCGCGTAGCGCGACCTCCTTCGGGAATTCGAAAATGCTGATGACGTGATCCGTGCCGCCGGCAAGCGCGAATTCGTGAAGCTCGGCATACTGGAGCCCCTCGCCTTTCGCCAGGTTCCATCGCCCGGTTTTTTCGCCGCGGCTCAAAAGGTGAAAGATCGGCGTCATCTCGAAGCTGCGTTCCGTCTCGCTGCCATGCTCCGCATTCTCGAGAACGATTGCACCGCCCCGCTCGAAATTGGCGGCGACGCCGCGATACATGGGATGGAGGGAAGGCATTCTGATGCTCGCACGCCAGATCGGAATGCCGGCCGCAATCAGCCGGTCGCATAGACCGGCGACGAGGTCGCCAATATGCTCACAGGTGATTCCCTGCTCGATAAGCCACTGAATATGATCGTTAATTTTTTCAATCTCCGAATGAGGGCGACAAGCTGAAGGAATCTTTCGGACCGTCGAGGCTCGCAGCCTAAATCGCCGGACAGGCGATGAAAGAGCGATATCGCGCGCTTCCCATTCATTAGCCTGCTTCCTGTCGAGATGCTACTCCCGGTCGAGTGAAAGTGATGCGCAATTCGGCCGCACCGCTGCGGCTAACCGAGCAGCCCCGCCAGCCAGTGCGGATCGAGGTGACGTTCCAATTCCCCGGCGATCTCGTCGAGCGCCTGCTCGACGCTGTCACGGTAATTCCGCCGCTCGCCGGATAGGCCAAAGCTCTGAAGCAGCCGAGCGCGGTAGGCGTCGCTGCCGAAGAGCCCATGCAGATAAGTGCCCATGATCCGCCCGTCGGCCGACAGCGCTCCGTCGGGCACGCCGTCGACAATCGCCGAGGGTCGGACGCAATCCGGGCCGCGGGTGACGCCGAGGTGGATCTGGTAGCCGGCGAGCGATACGTCGTATTCGGTCGAACGGGCCTGGCTGTTGCGCACGGTCTTCTCAGGCGCCATCTCGGTCTCGACGTCGAGCAGTGCAAGCCCCGCCGCCTCGATCGTCCCGCCTTCTATGCCGAGCGGATCGTGTACCGTGCGACCTAGCATCTGGTAGCCGCCGCAAATGCCGATCACCCGGCCACCGCGCCGGACATGCGCCGCAAGATCGCGGTCCCAGCCTTGAACCCTGAGATCGGCGAGATCCGAAATCGTCGATTTCGAGCCGGGAAGAATGACCAGGCTCGCATCGACAGGCAGCCGCTCGCCTGATCGCACGAAGACCAGTTCGACATCCGGCTCCGCTCTCAGCGGATCGAGATCGTCGAAATTGGCAATGCGCGGCAGCATCGGCACGGCGATTTTCAGCGCCCCCGTCCCGCTCCTCACCAGCCGTTCGAGCACGACCGAATCTTCGGCCGGCAGGCGCGCGGCATCCGGCAGCCACGGCACGATGCCGAAGCAGGGCCAGCCGGTGAAGCCTTGGATGGCGCGGATGCCATCGTCAAACAGCGAAACATCGCCGCGGAACTTGTTGATGATATAGCCGGCGATCATCGCTCGATCGCCTCCGTCGAGAATCGCATGCGTGCCGACCAGCGAGGCGATGACGCCACCGCGGTCGATATCGCCGACGAGCACGACGGGCACGCCCGCCTTCGTCGCAAAGCCCATATTGGCGATATCGCCGGCTCTGAGATTGATTTCAGCCGGCGAGCCGGCGCCCTCGACGACGACGAGGTCGGCGCCGGCAGCCACTGTTTCGAAGCTCTCGAGCACGGCGCCGAGCAGTCGCGGCTTCAGCCGCTGATAATCCCGCCCCTTCGCCTGTCCGAACACGCTGCCCTGCACGATGATCTGACTGCCGTTTTCCGATTGCGGCTTGAGCAGCACCGGATTCATATGCACCGAGGACGGCGTGCGGGCGGCCAACGACTGCAGCCATTGCGCCCGGCCGATCTCGCCGCCGTCGTCGGCAACCGCCGCATTGTTCGACATGTTCTGAGGCTTGAACGGCCGGACTGCCAGTCCGCGATTGGCCGCCAGCCGACAGAGACCCGCAACCAGCACCGTCTTGCCGACATCCGAGCCGGTTCCCTGCAGCATGATCGCTCTTGCCATGGCCGTCGCCTTTCGTTGAGGCGAGGCCTACAATGGCCGCCGATCCCGGGTCAAGACTGGCCCCGATCAAGGCTTGGCCGCAATCAAGGCTTCAGCGAGATCAAGACTTGGCATGTCCCCGCGAAAACGCGAAAACCGCGCATGGCCTTGGCTCTGCGCGGTTTGCCGAAAACTCAGGCGTCTTCGCCCCTACACGGCGAAGCTCGCTTCCTCCGGTACGCACTACCTGAACCGGAGAAGCAGCGGTTGTTGCCGCCACGACCCAACTGATAGCGGCACATTCTTACCGGAGAGTTATTGAAGGCTTACGCAAATGTTAATTTTGACTTTTTTTGATATTCTCGCCAAGATTTCTGCAGAAGACCCGCCGGCGCTCGCGGACAGCGCGTATTTTCGCTGAAAGCCGCCATTTTCGGGATTGTGACATAAATTCTTCGAATTCAATGATTTAGACACGCAACCATGAGCAGAAGACGGTTGATTTCTACGAGCGAACGCGTAGGCTTCACCAAAATGCGCCACTGTTGAATATGGCCTGCGACGAGCTGTTGGAGCCGCAAGGACGACGGCGCCCGTGAACCGGAAAGCCTGTTGCGGCATCGCCCGGCAGGCATTTCCCTTTCAGGCGCCGGAAAGACCTACCGGCGGATTTTAGATCCGAGAGCGCGTCCACCTAAGAAGAATTTAGGGATGACGATGAAGAGGCTTTTGGTTCCGGCCGTCTTTGCCGCGGCTCTTTTTACCACTGCTGCGCCTGCCGAGGCCGCCGAATGCGGCAAGGTTTCGATTGCCGAGATGAAATGGGCCTCGGCCGGCATTGCGGCCAATTTCGACAAGATCATTCTGGAAAAAGGCTATGGCTGCTCCGTCACCATCGTCGCGGGCGACACCCTTCCGACCTTCGCCTCGATGAACGAGAAAGGCATGCCCGACATCGCCTCCGAATACTGGATCAACTCCGTCAGGGCCTTGCTCGATCAGGCGGTCAACTCCGGCCGTCTGGTGCAGGGCGCCGAAATCCTTGCCGATGGCGCCGTTGAAGGTTGGTGGATCCCGAAATTCATTGCCGACGCCAATCCGGATATCCGCTCGGTCGAAGACGCATTGAAACGTCCCGACCTCTTCCCTGCCGAGGATGATGAATCGAAGGGCGCCGTTTACAACTGCCCTGCCGACTGGAGCTGCCAGATATCGACCACCAACCTCTTCAAGGCGCTTGCCGCCGACAAGAAAGGCTTCGAACTCGTCGAGACCGGCAGCCCCGAACGGCTCGACGCCTCGATCGCCCGAGCTTTCGACAACAAGATCGGCTGGCTCGGCTATTACTGGGCGCCGACCGCCATCCTCGGCAAATACGATATGACGCGGCTGAGCTTCGGCGTCGGACACAGCAAGACCGAATGGGACCGCTGCACGGCGGTTGCCGGCTGTCTCAGACCCCAGCTCAACTCCTATCCGGTCTCGCGCGCCTTCACGCTGATGACCAGGTCTTTCGCCAGCCGCGCCGGACCTGTCACCGCCTATCTCAAGAGCCGCAAATGGGACAATGAGACGATCAATCAGGTGCTCGCCTGGCAGGATGAAAACCGCGAAAGCAACGAGGATGCCGCGATCTATTTCCTGCGTAATTACGAGAGCCTGTGGATGAAATGGGTGCCGGTCGATGTAGCCGAGAAAGTCAAAGCGAGCCTATAACGGCAGATAGCACCAACGACCGGACGATTCGAATGACAGCCAACATTCCCTTCCCCGACCGCGATACCGTCGCGGAAAAGCTCGCCGCGCTGTCAGAAGCCGATAAATCCTATCTGGCCCTGCTCATGGAAAACGCCGCGCAGGACGATAACCTGCTCGACGGTCTGCGGCGCCATCTCGACCTTGCCACGGAATCGCGTTTCCTGAACTCGCTGAAGCTTGAAAATCTTGGATTGTGGCTCGGAACGCAGGCGCCAGATCGGCTGCAGATACGGCTGATGGAGACGGCCCGCTCAAGCCAGCATCCCGCCTACCAAGCCTTCCGAACCGGTCTCAGCCGATCCGGCGGCCTCGAAAAGGCATATCCCCCGGTCACCTGAAAGGTGATCCGGACCCGGCCGTCCGTTAGGACGGTCCGGACCCCGGCCCCGTCCCGGCCACTCGCCAGAGTGGTCCGGTTTTTAAGCCTCAGGGTTATCACGCAGGCAAACCTACCGACTGATCACTTCTTCGCAGCCCGATCGACCGAGCGGCCGGCATCCTGCGTGGCGTTGACGGCGTTCGCCGTATCTTTTCCAATGCCGCGGATCGTGTTGCCGCAGGAGGAAAGCGCGAGAAGAACCATGAAGGCTGCGGCAATTTTGGCCGTTGTCGTCATTTCGAATATCCTTGTTTAAAATCAACCCCGAACGCCACTTATGCCGTTCGCGCCGATAACGCACAAGGGAACAAAAGGTTCAACGGTTGAAAGGCATCCTCAGGCGGCAACAGCCTTCGCTCTTTCGGCAAAAGCGCCGCGGATGCTGTCGGCCACCGTCTCGATCGGGCCTGACACCTGGGCGGCGGTCAGCAGCCGGATATCGAAGGAGCCGAGCTCCGGCAGTCCTTCCTGCAGTCCGAGGATCGCCATGTCCTCGCTGACATAGGAAAGCGGCAGCGGCGCGATGGCGAGATCGGAAAGCACGGCGGCACGCTGGGCCATCGTGTGACCGCTGAGATAGGCGACGCGATAAGGCCGCTTGTTGCGTTCGAGCTGGGAGAGCGCCTCCTGGCGCCAGATGCAGCCGTCCTCCCAGATCGAGATCGGCAAAGGATCGCGGCGATGGGCCGAACCGCAACGGGCGCCGGCCCAGACCAGCCGCTCGCGGAACACCACCTCGCCGCCGGTCGGGAACGGCCGCGTGGCGCAGTTGATCAGCGCCAGGTCGAGCCGCTGCTCCTCCATGCGCTTCTTGAGGCCAACGCTCATGTCGATCGTCACGTCGACCATGATGCCGGGATAGCTTTCGGCAAAGCTCTTCAGAATTCTTGGCAGCAGCCGCTCGCCGATATCCTCGGGAGCGCCCAGTCTCACGACACCGGTCAGCTCCGGCATGATGAAGCGCGATACCGCTTCGTTCGACAGCGCCAGGATGTTGCGGGCGTAAGAAAGCAGCATCTCGCCATGACGCGTCAGCGTCACCGAGCGGGCATCACGCAAAAACAGCGTCGCGCCGAGCTGTTCCTCGAGCTTCTTGATCTGCATGGAGACGGCCGACGGCGTGCGGAAGACGGCCTCGGCGGCAGTGGAAAAATTGCCCGTTTCGGCGATGGCGACGAAAGTGCGCAGCACATCGTTGTCAAGCAAAGGAATGGGACGGCGAAAGGGTAGGCTCATCGTCGCATCTTTCAATTTTTCTGATTTATAACCCAATATCATTTGGTTTGATTGAATGTCAATCGCTCCCCATAGTCTGTGTATCGGAAGCGATACAGCAAAGGAGGCTCGACATGACGCAAGCAAGCACCTGGAATATCCTACAGACCCTTTCCGCATTCAAGTCGCGCCGGCGCAGAGATGCAAACCACGAACATGCCCTCCGGGAATTGAAACGATTCCCATCGCACCTGCTGGCCGATTGCCAGCGCGAGGAGTTGCCTATGCCGAGGGTAGCCGCTCGGCCGAATCGCCACCTGAGGATCGTGGAATCGCGCGCATAATGTGCGCAGCTGAAGTTTTTTCGGATCTTGGCGCAAGGTCACAACGGTTGTCGGAAACATCCGCCCGTCAAAGCTTTCCGCCCCATTGATCCAACCTGACCCTGCCGCCGAGATGTCGCGATCCGGCTGATCGTTCCGTCAAACAGCGATCACATCCCGCCCATGAGCTTGAAGGCGATGATCCACATGGTCGCAGCGACCAGTGTTTCCAGCACCCGCCAGGCCGATGGCTTGGAGAAGATCGGCCGCAGCCAGGTCGCGCCATATCCGAGGGAAAAGAAGAACAGGAAGGAACCGGTCACGGCGCCTGCGGCAAAGGAAGCCTGCTGCCCCGGATAACGCGTCGATATGGTGCCGAGCAGCACGACCGTGTCGAGATAGACGTGCGGATTGAGCCAGGTAAGCGCAAGGCAGGTTGCGAGCGTCTGCCTGAAGCTTGCCGTTTTGGCCCCGGCGGCCGCGAGAGCGGCGTTCGACCGCAAGGCGGAATAGAGGCTTTTTGCGCCATACCAGGCGAGAAACGCGGCTCCTCCGTAACGCATGACCGGGTCGAGCCAGGGCATGAGCCTGGCGATCTGCTGCAGGCTGGTGACGCCGAGCACGATCAGCACGGCGTCGGACAGCGCGCATGCGAGGCAGACGGCAAAGACATGCTCGTTGCGCAGGCCCTGGCGGAGAATGAAGGCATTCTGAGCGCCGATCGCGACAATCAGGCTGAGGCCCACCATCAGGCCGGTAAAATAGATTGAAAAATTCATCGCTTCTGCAATCGCCCTTTCGCTTCGACCAGACTTCGCTATCGCGGCGAAGAGAATTAGGCTACTTAATCTACCTAACCTCAATTAAGCGGCGCTAATCCATGCTTGACTACCCCGCCCTCCGTGCCGTCGCGACCGTTGTCCAGACGGGGAGCTTCGAACGCGCCGCGACCGTGCTGAACGTCACCCCCTCGGCCGTTTCGCAGCGCGTCAAGCAGCTCGAGGAGCGTCTCGGCGTTGTGCTCGTCGTTAGAGGCACGCCGTGCACGGCAACCGAAAAGGGAGAATGGTTGTGCCGCCATATGGAGAATGTCGGCATACTCGAAGCCGAGCTCTTCGGCCATCTGCCCGCGCTCGTTGATCCTGATGAACCGCGCCAGAGGGTGACGCTTCAGATCGCAACCAATGCCGACAGTCTCGGCACCTGGTTCGTGGAAGCGATGTCGGCCTTCGCCAGAAACTCCTCCTATCTGTTGAATATCGCCGTCGACGATCAGGATCACACCGCCGAATGGCTGCAGCGCGGCCGTGTGATCGCGGCCGTCACCAGCCTGGAAAAGCCGATAAGGGGCTGCCGGCGTTTCGCGCTTGGCGTTCTGCGCTATCATGCGACGGCAACGCCCGACTTCGTCGCCCGCAACTTTCCGCAGGGTGTGACCGCCGAGGCGATCCGCAACGCCCCGGCTCTGACCTTCAGCCAGAAGGACAGGCTGCAGAGCACCTGGGTCCGCCAGACCTTCGGACGCGATCTCGACTATCCCACTCATTGGCTCCCCTCGCCGCAAAGCTTTGTCGAGGCAACCCTGTCAGGCATGGGATGGGGAATGAACCCGACTCAACTGACCCGCGAGCATCTCGCGTCGGGACGATTGGTCGAACTGGTTGCCGACACCCCCCTCGATGTTCCCCTGTTCTGGCAGATAAACCGCTTTGCCGCCGATCGACTGGCGGAGCTGACGCGCGAAGTCATCAGCGTGGCAGGGCGCAATCTCGGAAAAGACAGATCGAAAACCGATCCCCCGGGCCTTTGATCGCGCCTGAGAAATATCTGGAGCGATCAGACGTAAGCCGTACGGCTGCCGAATTCGCTGGTTTCATCGAAATTCTTCGTGCCGATGCGCTCACTCTCGCCGGAGAATTCTCCAGGAGCTGCGGCAGCGGGCTTTGACGAGGCCGATGCCTGGCCCTTGCCGCTCTCGGTCGCTTCGATCTTGGCGATCTTCGCTTCCAGCGTCTCGATCGATTTCTCGATTGTCGCCTTCTCTTGCTCGTCCTGCGTCTGCGACAGAGCCGCTTGCTTTTCGGCAAGCTGCGCTTCGAGAGAGGCAAGGTCATCCGACGAACTGGAAGACGAGGTTGAAGCGGCTGAACTCAAAATGGTGGATGCTGAACTGGAAATTGCGCTGACCATGAACATGACTTTCGATGATGGAATATCACCTTCTAAGCCGCGGGTGGTAAAGGCACCATAAATAAAGTACCTGACAGTACTAATTATGCCGACGATTGGCTCCGCTTCCCCGGTGACCGCCTTCTGCATCGTCTCTATGCGATGGCGATGATCTCCAGCTCCTGGCCACCTGCCTCCACGGCATCGCCGGCAGCCTTGCCCATCAAAAGCCGCGCCACCGGCGAGACGTAGGAAATCGATCCGGCCTTGGGCTCGGCCTCGTCCTCTCCGACGATCCGATAAGTCTGCACGCGCCCATCGTCACGGCGGAAGGTCACCGTGCTGCCGAACGCAACCACGTCGGCTGACGTGGGGGCAGGCATCAACTGGGCGGTGCGAAGTCTTGCCGCTAAGTAGCGAAGATCACGCAAAGGATTGGCAGTCTGCCGTCGCCTTTCATTCACATCTTCAATGATGCTCGCCGCATCATAGGCCTCACGCGCCTGCTGGAACTGCAGTTCGAGAGCCTTCAGCCCCGCTTCCGTAACGAGATTCGGATGCGGCGAAACCGGACGGTCGGGCAACAGGGTTTCCGACGCGGTTTCGAAACTCTCTTCTTTGGTAAAGGCGACGGCCAATCAAGAACTCCATGTCAGGCGCAGCGCGCCGATCACTAACAGGGCGCCTGCGCCCCCTATTCGTTGAGACTATACATACACCGACTGCGGACGAACCGCCAATCTTGCCCATCGGCAGCCGCTTTCCCCGCCACGACATCGGGAACGTCCTGCCGCCCATAGCGTTTATCGCCGCATAACGCACAGGAGGATCGAATGCCCGGCGAACGGCGATATGTCTTCGACAAGGACTGGAGCGAAACATGCCTTCGTTCCTGACGGATAGCATGCCGCTGACACCGAGCTGGTGGGATATCGCCGCACGGATCGCACTGACGGTGATCGCCGGCGGCCTTATCGGCCTCGATCGCGAGCGCGGCGGCCATGCGGCCGGCTTCAGGACGACGATCCTGGTGGCGCTTGCCGCCTGCCTGGCAATGGTCCAGGCCAATCTCCTTCTGTCGACCTACGGGAAAACCTTCAGCTACTTCACGCAGATGGACGTATTGCGCTTCCCCCTTGGCGTCCTGACAGGCGTTGGCTTCCTCGGCGGCGGAGCGATCCTCAGACGCGGCGACATGATGACCGGCGTCACCACGGCGGCGACCCTGTGGTTCATGACGGTGGTCGGCCTCTGCTTCGGCGGTGGCCAGATTGTCACCGGAACGGTGGCGACGGCTGTCGCCTTCATCGTCCTGTCGCCGATGAAGCAGCTGGACGCCTGGCTGACCTGCGAACGCAAGGCGACGCTCGTCATCCACAGCTCCGAAGTCGATGTACCCGACTTGTCGGCGGTGCTGAACCCCTTGGGATGCCGTGCCCTCTTTGTTGCATACGGGCCGACGAGCGATGGCCGAACAGGCGTGACGTTCGAGCTCCGATGGATGGCAAAGGACCGCGAGGCGTCATCCCGGGCGATTTTGAACGCACTTTCCGTCCATGATGTCGCAGGTTTCTCGATGCAATCGACGACGAACTGAGATCCCGGACGGCCTATTTGGAGACGTGCTCGGGCTTGCCCTTTCTCTTGGTTGAGGCGAATTCCTCCAGTTGCTTTTCGCTCATGGACTCGACCATCTGTTTCGAAGCGCCCTTCAGTTCCTTTTTGGGCGTCTCGCCGCGCTTGGCCGAGAGTGCGGCGCCTGCCGCCTTCTGCTGGGCCTTGGATTTGGCTGGCATATCGAAACCTCCTTCTGCTTGGGGTGAGGCCCTCAACGCTTGCTGAGTTCGGCGGGCCCGTGCGCGGCCCGCTTTCCCGATTTATCGCTTTCGACGATATATTGCGGCTTCGCCGCCGAGGCCTTCACCTCGTGACCCTTGATCTTCGTCGGGCTGCTCTGCTTCTTGACCACCTTGCCCTCGGTCTTTCCCTGGCTGGTATTCCAGTTTACGGCGTCGCCCTTGTTCAATTGCTTCGGCATGGGCGGGCTCCTTCACAAGCCACGGCCGAGCACAGCGACGCGCGTCTTTTCAGACGCGCGAAGGACGCTGGAGCTCTTTGAATTGCTGCACCTATCCCTCAATCGGTTCCGATCGAAGGGATATGCAGCCACTGTCAGTTGATCGTGGCCCATTGGCTGCGGACATCCCGGGCGTTCTTGGACAAATGAACATGGGCATCCACGTGATCGACCCAATCCAGCGGAATCAGGTGATGCTTGCCGTCTTCGGAGTCGGTCTTGGTCAACTTGATGCGCGTAGGACCGTCGAGATGATCGACCGTGCCGACATGGGTACCATCGGCAGCCCGCACTTCCATATGTTCACGGATCTGATCTGCGGAAATCATTGTTTCCTCCTTTGCATCATTATCAGTTACCAACCGGCAACGACGCGGCGCAGACTTGGTTCCAAAGCTTCTAGCTCCCCATGCGTCGGAAACAGCGGCAGCATGCGTGCCTTCGGCATCACGGCTCAAGAGCCGCCGGTGCACCGGCCTTCTTCCGCTCTGTCCACGGCCACACAATCGCGGACAGCAGCAGCGCATAGATCAAGGCGGCGGCGACATAGACCATGCGGCTGGCGAAGGATTCCGCCGCGCTGCCCGGCAGCGGCGACACGCCGAGACCAAACAGGATCAGGAATATCGTCAGGGCACCGGCAAACATCCGAGCCTCTTTCGAGTGGCCGGCCGCACGCCCACCGATGAGGAGGACGACGACGAGAACGATGAGGAAGATCGACAGGAGATTGGGGCGCAGCGATAGCGCGGCATAAGCAATGGAGGCGAGCACGCCGCCGAGGAAATTGACGAGCACCAGCCCGATCGCCGCCCGCGCGCTTGCGGCGACGTCAAGCTGCCCAAGCAGCGAGGCCACGGTTATGGGAATGACCACCGCGGCGGTCAGGTTGTCGCTCGTCAGGCAGATCACCACGGAGCCCAGAAGGATAAGTGTGTTTGCCAGCGCCCTGGGCAAGGCCGGCGGTCGCTCGTCGATCGCCGCCGCTTTGATCTCTTCGGAAAACGGTTCGGGAAAGACCGCATGGGCAAGCCACATCAGAACTGCACCCGACAACACGCCGGCGACCAGGAGGGACAGGATCGAATTGGCGAGTTCCTCGTTCAGGATGCCGAGCAACGGCACGATGATCGAAACGACGAGCACGAGAAAGATCGCCGGCCCTCCCTTTCCTGTCGACTGCGCGGCGAAGCAAACAAAATAGGTCAGCCCCAGGATCAGAAGAAAGGGCGCCGGACGGTCGCCGAGCACATTTGTCAGAACCATCATCGCCATCCCGGCGATCAGAATGACCATCACCGCGCCGATGGTCTTGCCAAGCGGCATGGGGCGTGAACTGCCGAGCAGAAACTGGGCGGCAAAGAGCGGAGCGAGGAAAGGCACGATAGCCCCGGCATAGACTGCGACGGTGAAGCCGATGGAGACCGCGAAGGCAACCCGCAACCCCTTGCGTTTCTGCGCCGCGACCGCAGAACTGCTCTCAGTTGACATAGGTCAGCACCGATTTGATGCGGATCCAGAGCAATCCCCACGCATTGGTCACCGGGTTGTCGCCCGTATAGATGACGACCGTCGCTTGCGAACCGTAGCGTATGCCGCCCTTGGGCAGCTGCGTCTCCTCGATGACGAGCCGGACAGGAAACCGCTGTGCCTCCTGGACCCAGCCGCTGTCGTTCCGGATCGTCGGCAATCCGGTGTTCGGGTCCGTGTTGCCTTGCGACACGCCAAACCCCACGCTCTCGACGGTCGCCGGAAACAGCCGACCGGGAAGCGCGTCGAAGAGGATGTCCGCCTTATTGCCGACGGCGACCTTCTCCAGACTGTTCTCCTTGAAGGCCGCATTGATCCAGATGGTGCCGGCGTCGATGAAGGTCATGGCCGGCTGGCCGGCCGAGACCACCTTGCCGATGGTGAGCTGAAGGTTGGTGACGACACCGGCTGACGGCGCGTGGACGGTCGTCCGCACAAGATCGAGCTGCGCCTTCTCCAGTCCGGCAAGCGCGGCACGCAGTTGCGGATTGTCGTTGCCGGACGGGCCGAGCTGCTCTTTCGCTTTGGCAAGGTCGGCCTGCGCCCCCGAAACGGAAGCCTCCGCCTGATCATAAGCGGATTTGGCTGCATCGAACCGAGCCTTCGAGAAAACGCCGCGTTTCACCAGTTCGGTCGCCCGGGCATATTGATCGCGCAAATTGTCTCTGTCGGCCTGCATCTGGACAAGCTTGGCCTGCGCCGCATCGACTGATGCAGTCGATGCCCCGATCGATTGGCCCACGCTCGCAAGCGCTGCTTCGGCCTCGCTGACGGCCAGTTCATAGCGCTCGGGATCGATACGAAAGAGAACCTGATCGGCCTCGACACGGGAGTTGTCGGCAACCCCGACTTCCACGACCCGGCCGGTGACTTCGGGCGCGATGCCGACAATATAGGCCTGAACCTGAGCCTGCGAGGTCGATGGCGTCCGCCGCTCCATGAAGATGGAGAGCACGAACAGGGCGAGCGCCAGCAGGACGACGATCAGGGCGATCCTGCGCAGCGGATTGCGCGGCGTCGACGAAATGGCAGGCTCGTCCAAGTTCTCGGAGACCACGACAATATCCTTCCGAAGCGTTGCGTAAAGCGCGGAGAGTTTCAGCGCCGGACGTTTGTCACAATGGTCATGACCGGCAAGATGAAACGCAAGTAGATAACCGTAACATACGCCGTCCGACGGCTTGCCGCCGGCCCGTTGCGCGCATCAGCGAACAGATGGTGGCCGCAAAACCTGGTCGAGCGCGCCCTCTATTTCCTTCGAAAGTTCTGCGATCAGTTCCTGGTACTCGGCAACGCGCTCATTGCGCTTCGGATCGGTTGAGACGGTCCATTTCTTCAGCGCGGATTGGGCGTCGGCGAAATCTCTGCAGATTTCCCGGAAGTCTTCGCTGCGGGCAGAAAGATCGTCGATCGTCTTGATCCTGGCTGGAAACTGCCGACAGACTGCGGCCACCCCTTTGTCCATGGTTCACTCCTTGACCGCATTTGAGAGGCTGCCACTGCAAGATGTGTCGATCCCGATCTTCGTGGACGACGACCGGTTCGTGGAGTATGTTACTGTAAGATACGGTCTGGCTGATGTGACTCAACGGGGGATTGGGGACAGAGATGCAGACGTCGATACCAGCGGAGGGGTCTGCGGGGGCTCCCTCAAAACCTGCGCCTCAGGCCGACGAGATCCGGGCGCAACTTGAACGCGTCATCTCCAGCCCTGAATTTCCCGGCGTGGGTCGTGCCGCAGCGTTTCTCCGCTACGTCGTCTCGGAAACGCTGAACGGTCGGGGCAACCGGATAAAAGCCTATTCGATTGCAATCGAAGTGTTCGGGAGGGATGCCGGCTTCACCCAGGACGATCCGGTCGTCAGGATCGAGGCTGGACGGCTGCGACGGTCTCTCGAGCGTTATTATCTCGTCGCTGGGCAGCATGATCCGGTCAGGATCGACATTCCGAAGGGAGGCTATATCCCAACCTTCACCTGGTCGTCCTCGGCCTCGGCCGACACGCGCACCGAAGAACCTCGCGAAATAATACCCTCCCCGGCCCCGCCCGGGCGCTGGCGGCAGGCACGCCGGCTTTTGCTGCCAAGCGTTGCCGCCCTCGCCGCAGTCGCCATGTCGCTCTATTGGATCGGGACATGGTCGCCCGCGCCGCCGCTCGAACGGCTTGCAAGTCTGTCGCCCGATCGTCCGGCCCTCGTGGTGGCTCCCTTTGCCAATCTCGGAGAAGGCCCGGAGGCGCAGCTCTATGCTGCCGGCCTGACCGAGGAATTGATGACCATCCTGCCACGGTTCAAGGAAATCAAGGTCTTCGGGCGCGAGACCTCCAAGTCCCTTCCCGCCGATATCGGCGCATCGGCAATCCGGGCCGAATTCGGCGCGCGCTATCTCCTTGCCGGCGGGGTGCGCACGTCGGGCAAGCGTCTTCGTGTAACGGCCAGATTGCTCGATACGTCAGACGGCGAGATTCTTTGGTCGCAGGATTATGACAAGGATCTTGCATCGGGAGACCTGTTTGCGATCCAGACCGACGTCGCCAGAAAGGTGGCGACCGCGATCGCTCAGCCATACGGGGTCATGGCGCAGGTCGACGCCGCAAGTCCTCCGCCGGACGATCTCGGCGCCTATGAGTGCACCTTGCGCTTTTATGCGTATCGTTCGGAACTGAGCGTCGAGGCGCATGCGCAAGTCCGCAACTGCCTTGAGACGGCGCTTGCCCGGTTTCCGAACTACGCCACCGCCTGGGCGATGCTGTCGATGGTCTACCTCGATGAAGATCGCTACAAGTTCAATCCAACAGCAAACCAGAACGCAGCCATACACCGCGCACTCGATGCCGCCAGACGCGCAACGCAAATCGATCCGAGCAATACCCGTGGACTTCAAGCACTGATGACGGTGCTGTTCTTCGACAGACAGCTTTCTGAATCGCTTCGCGTCGGAGAACTGGCGCTCGCCACGAATCCCCACGACACCGAACTGATGGGTGAGTTCGGAACGCGGCTCGCGATCGGTGGCCAGTGGCAGCGCGGCGCAGCCCTCCTCGACCAAGCCATCGCCCTCAATCCGGGTGGTGGCGGCTTCTATCATGGAACACGGGCTCTGGCCGCATACATGCTTCACGACAACCAGACCGCGGTGCTGGAGATACGACAGGCCAATATGCAGAAGTTCCCTCTGTTCCATGCTGTCGCCGCCATCATCTATGCCGAGGCCGGCATGACGGACGAGGCCCGCCGGGAGGGAGAGGTTTTCGTCAGCATGCGGCCTGACTTCCTGCCGAACATTCTCGCCGAACTGGCGATGCGTAACATGCAGCCTGGCGATCGCGATCGGCTGATTGAAGGGCTTCGGAAGGCGGGGCTGGCAGTGCCCGATCCGGAAAAAATGGCGTCGACTGCCACGGGCACCTCGGACCCGCAACCCCGCTGATGCCGTCTCCCCGACCGTAACATACCCGATCATACGGGTAAGCCGTCTCATCTTCGCATAGTCTGACCTCGGTGCCGCGTTGAGCGCCGCGGCGGTTAACGCTGCGGGCCTGATCCTTTCCGCTGCGGTTCGGGGACCGGTTCATAGATCAGGGTGGAAAATGACTTTATTCTCCAGGATCCGCATGGTTGTGCCGCTTCCCATGGCGGCTGCCCTGGCTTCCGCTCTCCTTTGGGCTTCGATCGCCGTGGCCCAGGGTACGACACCTGTGAGCCCGCAGCCTGAAAGCGTTCATCGCTTTATCGGCATGCTCGCGGATCCCGACGTCCAGCGCTTCCTCCAGCAGCAGTCGCAAGCCGCCAAGGATGCGACAGAGCCGCCGCCGCCGGAAACGCCGAACCGCGACCCTTCATTTTCCGAATTCGCAACACGCTTCCGCGCGCACGCCGCAGGCCTTCTCGGAGCCGTCAATTCCTTTCCCTCGGAAGCGACCCGGGGCAGGAGTGCACTCGAAGGCGACATTCAGGCAAATGGCGGAACGCGGCCGATCGTCTTGATCATCGCCTTTATCGCCGCCGGATTGGCAGCGCAGTGGCTGTTCCGGTCGATCAGCGCGGGCTGGCGGTCATGGATGGCCCGCGCGCCCTATCGAACGGTTCTCGAAAGAATGACCGCGCTGGCTGCGAGGCTTCTGTGGGCGGCATGCTATGTTCTTTCGTTCGGCCTTGGCAGCATCGGCTTCTTCCTGCTCTTCCAATGGCCGCCGATCATCAGAGAAATCGTCGTCGGATACCTGTTGGCGATCGTCGTCTTCCGTCTGGCGAGCGCGCTTTTCGATGTGTTTCTGGCACCCCGGGCCGAGGCAGAAAACGGCTTTCGTGTCGTCCCGGTTGGAAACGAGGCGGCCCGCCATTGGGCAAAGCGCCTGAGCTATCTCGTCGGTTGGTTTGCCTTTGGCTGGGTGACCATCCGCCTGTTGGGCACGCTCGGCTTTTCCCTCCCGGTCCGGCAGCTGGCCGCCTATTCCCTCGGCCTCGTGCTCCTTGTCATCGGTGTCGAAGCCGTCTGGAGGCGGCCATCGCAACTATCAGCCGGCCCGCCGAGGCGGATCAGTCTGCGGGTGCGGAACTGGCTGTGGACAGTCTATTTCGTCACCCTTTGGCTGCTGTGGGTGGTCGGCGCCATGCGGCTGTTCTGGATTGCGCTGGCCTGCGCGGCGCTGCCCTGCGCCATCGCCCTGACCAACGCGTCGGTCAACAATATCCTTCGCCCTTCCTCAGCCGAAGAGGGCGGCCACAAGACAGGAACGGTCGCCTCGGTGATCGTGGAGCGCGGCATCCGGGCGACACTGATCGTTGGAGCCATCATTCTGCTCGCTGGTGCGCTGGATGTGCGGCTCACTGAGATGACGACGCAGGATTCCCCGCTTCTGCGCCTGGTGCGCGGCCTTCTCAGTGCCGGGATCATTCTCATGATCGTCGATCTTGCCTGGAACATCGTGAAAGTGCTGATCGATCGCAAGCTCGGCGACACCGAGGCGACCCATGAAATGGGCAGCGAACGGGAGCGGCGGCGCCTGCGTCTCAGAACCCTGCTGCCGATCCTGCGCAACTTCGTCATGATCCTTTTTTCGGCCGTCGCCATCATGATGGCCCTGTCGTCGCTCGGCGTTGAAATCGGCCCGCTGATCGCAGGCGCAGGAGTGGTCGGCGTCGCAATCGGCTTCGGGGCGCAGACGGTGGTCAAGGACGTCATCAGCGGCATGTTCTACCTGCTCGACGACGCCTTCCGCGTGGGGGAATATATCCAGAGCGGCAGCTACAAGGGCACCGTCGAGTCGTTCAGCCTGCGCTCCGTCAAACTCAGGCACCACCGCGGCGCCGTCTTCATCGTCCCCTTCAGCGAGCTTGGGGCGATACAGAATATGAGCCGCGACTGGGTGATCGAGAAGATGACGATCGCCGTCAGCTACGATTCCGATATCGAGAAGGCTCGCAAGATCATCAAGAAAATCGGCCTGGAACTGTTCGAGGATCCGGAGTTCAAGTCCACGACGATCGAGCCGCTGAAGATGCAGGGAATTGAAAGCATGGGCGATTCAGGCCTGCTCCTGCGGCTGAAAGTCATGACGCTTCCGGGCCAGCAGTTCACGCTTAAACGGCGAGCCCTGCGGATGATCCATGAGGCGTTCAACGAAAACGGCATCAAGATCGCCGTGCCGACCGTTCAGGTCGCGGGCGGAAACGACGACGCCGTCGCCGCCGCCGCCCAGCAGACGATCGCGGCGCATAACGCGGCGATCGCAGCAGGTCCGGCCTGAGGGATAGTTTTGAGGAAACGAAACATGAGAGCAATGGGAGGAAATGACATGAAGATCCTGGCCATCCTGTCGCACCTGCTTGCGACACTTGCCATCCTCATGACGGTTTGTGCGCCCGTCCTCGTTCCCGCGACGGCCGAAGCCGCCCGTCGCGGCGTGGCGGCGTGCGGCCCGAGAGGCTGCGGCGCAGCGGCCTGTGGGCCACGCGGCTGCGCAGCGGTCGGACGCACCCGTCCTGTTGTTCGACCGCCCGTCCGGCGCGGCGTCGTCGTCGTCACCCCTCGCCGTTATTGGCGCCCGGGTACCGCCATCGCCGCAGGCGCCGCCATCGGTTTCGTCGCCGGCGCTGCGGCCGTCTCGTTGGCAGGTACGCCGCCTCAACCCGGCCAGTGCTGGTACTACACCTCGCCCGCCAAGACGACGGGCTTCTGGGACGTGTGCCCGCGCTGAGCGGTTCGCGGAATGACCGGCGAGTGCGTCTGTTTCTTTTCGTCCCGCCAGACTGGAGAGGGCGCCGATTTTCGTGTCGTAAATTATAGAGGGTAGGTTCCATGGATTTCACAGTCATCGATGCCGCACTCGTCGGAAAACTTCTTTTGCTGCTTCTGATCGGCATGGGGCCGAAGATCGCCCTGGTGCCGTTTCTGGAAAAGACACATGCCTTCGATACCGAAACCAAGCTGCGCATCGGCCGCCAGATGGTTTTGATCGCCGTCGTCACGGCGCTGATCCTTTTCGCCACCGGCGCTCTGCTGATGCGGCTTCTCCACATCACGGGCGGCGCCGTCGCCGTCGCCGGCGGCATCATCCTCGCGCTCATCGCAATCAAGATGGCATCGGGACCAACCGAAAAGCCGCACGACGAGCTTGCGACTCCGGTCGACCCGGAGAAACTGGCCGTGTTTCCGCTTGCCGTCCCTTACCTGCTCAATCCTGTCGGCATCACAGTCATCATCATCGCCTCCGGCGAAGTCGTCTCGATCGCCAGTGCGATACTCGTCACCGGTCTGATCTTGCTGATCGGCGCATTCGACTATCTGGTGTTCACCAATATCGACAAGCTCGCCAAGCGCATGAAGCCAGCCAGCATGATCGTCTCGGAGGTCGTCTTCGGTATTCTGCTGACCGCGGTCGCGGTCCAGCTGATGGTCACAGGGCTTGGCGGTCTTGGCATCATCACGCCGGCCGCCGCGCATTGAGAGGTCGGCAGATATCTGACGAGCCGAGGACGGCCCTCACGGGTTTCCGCGATCTGCCTGAGATGGTTATCTGCGGATTGCGAACCTGTAGGCGGAGGAGCTTCCGTCTCTGACAAACTCCGATCAACAAGACCGACCAACAGTTTGCGATCAAGGCCGGAAGCAGGGCTTTCCATCGCGCTATCGAGATGCCAAGCTGGATACCCGCTTTGATAGACTGCCAAGGTGCGCCTGATGAAACTGACTATTTTCGACTGCGATGGCGTCCTTGTGAATAGCGAGGAGATTTATCTCGCTGCCGAACTCGAATTTCTGGAATCCATCGGCGCTGGTTTTGAACGGAAAGCCTACATGCAGTCATTCATGGGGCTCTCTCCCGGTATGTGGGAAGCGAAGCTTCAGACTTGCGTGGAGGCGAAAACCGGAGCTCCTCTTCCACGCGATTTTTATGCTCAAATCGACCGCATATCGACAGTGAGATTGGAAGCCGATTTGGCGGAAATACCGTTCGCGCGGCAAGGGATAAACAAAATCGCCACCCTGCGGTGCGTAGCCTCCAGCACCCCTTCCACAAGGCTGCGTTGGAAATTGCAGCATGTTGGATTGATCGATCTGTTCGATCCGCATATTTTCTCAGCTGATCTGGTCGCAAATGGAAAGCCTGCCCCGGACCTCTTTCTCCATGCAGCCACGGCGATGAACGCGCTCCCGCACGAGTGCGTCGTTGTCGAAGACAGCGTCAACGGCGTCATTGCAGGCAAAGCGGCTGGCATGCGTGTCATCGGCTTTACCGCTGGCAACCATTGCTCGGCAGATCATGGTGAAAGCCTGTTGCGATCCGGCGCGGATATTATTGTCGAAAACTACGACGACCTGGCAGCGGCGATTGAACGGTTCGCACGACCACATTGAGCGTCGCTTGCCGATCGGGGTATTTTCTCGCCAGCACCCGAAAGGCTGCGGCCGAGCGGTAAAGCGAGTGGAGAAAAGGGCATGTCGGACCTGTTGGAAGCCCAACGACAGCTGCAAGCCGAAGCCGACGAAATCGTCCGGCAGCTACACCTTGACGAACTCCTCGAGGCTATCGGGAACCCTATCCGTGTGGGCAGTTCGGCCATGGGGCTTATGGTTCGACGAGACGTCGACATAACGGTGTCTTGTCCCAGGCTGGATGCTGGCGCTCTCGAAGCATTCGCGGGTATCGGCGCTCGTCTTATGCAGATGACCGACAGCGTCGTCGCGGTTCGTTTTCGAAATGACACTGGCGCATGGAACACCGAGCCGGACAAATATCCCGATGGGCTTTATCTCTGGCTATCGGTTCGCGCGCAGAACCAGTCGATGTGGACCATCGATATCTGGCTGGTAGACCAGCCGGACAGGCAACCCGATCTCACGCACCTGAAGACGCTGATGCCGCGCATGAACGATCAGGATCGCGAAACGATCCTGCGGATCAAAAAAGCCCTGGCTGAGCGTCCCCAGACGAAGGATAAGATTTCGAGCGCACTCGTGTATGAAGCCGTTATGGATCATGGGGTTCGAACTGTCTATGAGTTCGAGAGTTGGCATCAAGGATATGCAGGCTAAGCAGGTGCACCCCCGCGCGCCGAAGCTGTTGTCTTTTGGACGGACAGCAATATGCAGGCGGCCCATATGGGTTATCGCCCTCATTCGACATCGTGCAGCAGCTGGCGGACGGTTCGCTGCAGGTCAGCGTCCAAGGCTGCCGGCGGCAGTGATGATCTCCGCCGCGGTCGGGAAGATGCAGAGGCTGTTCGGTCCGTCGAGCGCTTCGATTTGTGCCCAGCCGATGGTGCCGTTCGCATCGACCAGGAAGTGCCCGACAAGCTGAGTAGCGTGCTTCTCGAATATTGCGTTATCGGCTTCATCAAGCTCGAAGCGGTCCTTGGCATTGAGGATCGTGTTGGCTTCCATCGGCTGTACCGGTTCTGGCAGCTCGCCGGTCGGGTTGATGCGTGCCGCTTGGAATTGCGCCATCGTTGCGCCATATGGCCATTCGAGCTGTTCACTGCTCCCCTCGGGCAAGAACTCTGCATGCGGCACGCCGTAGGCGCGATGGGTGCGGCAGTCGGGGTCGCACAGAAGCGTTACCGGCGTCGGCCGGTGGCGGAAATACAGACGGGCGCGCTCCACCGGCGTGTTGATAACGGCCACCGTCTCCAACCCGGCGGCGCGCAGGGACGGCTGCACGCTGGCGAGCTGTTCTACCTGACGCCGGCAGAACGGGCAGTGCAGCCCGCGAAAGAAGCCGATCAAGAACGGGCGACCGCTCAAGTCGGCGAGCGAGACCGTTCCGTCGAAGTTGGCCGTGGCCAGCGTGAACGCGGGCGCGGAATCTCCAGGCTGCAGCGGGCGCTTCTGGTCTGCCATGGAATAATTCCCTTTTCGTATTGTCCAGGTGAACGACCGAAATTCAACTGTATCACTTGTCGCAAGAAGGCCAAGCGCTCGATGTTGAGTGCGGTTCGGCATGCCATTCGCCGCTCCGACCGATCTCAACGCTACCCCCGGGAGCGCGCGGATCATTCAAAATCATTGATGTTATCCATAAACTCTATTCGTTTGAATGATGGGTTCGCGAGGCCCATATTAGCTGCATGGACAAGGACGAACCTCCCATCGCGACCATGTCCCGGCTCAAGAAAGGAACCGAAAAATGACCACGCTCACCTATCGGGGTGGTGGCAAGACCCTCACCTCCAGCGAAGGCCGCTTCGATCTGGGCCATTATGCCCACAAGCTCGTGCTTGCCTGGACCCGCTGGCAGACTGCCCGCGAAATCGAAGCCATGCCGTTCGACGTCCGCAAGGATATCGGCTGGCCGAGCACCGACGACAGCAAACACCGGACCATGTAATGAATGCGACATTCCTCCTGAGATGAGGGCGGCGTCTGCGTCTTGCAACGCCGCCTTTTTCGTGTCCGCCATCTCGTTTCCCATTGCACTTCAGCCCCTGACTTTCGGTTGGCTGTGCGCTCTCTTCCACCCCGCCGGCGCCCTCGCCCGGGACTTGACCGGTCAAATCGCGGTCAATGTCGCATATTTGCTCTTCCCGGCCGCATTTTTCCATGCCAGTGTCGCTTTCAGGACATCGGCGCGACGCATTCCGCGCAACGAATATGTCATCGTCCCTCGAGCATGGATTTCGCTATGAACAGGATGCAGATCAAGAAGCGTTCACTGGTCTTCTTTATGGTACCGCAATTCACCATGCTGCCCTTCTCGGCGGCCGTGGACACCTTGCGCATCGCCAATCGCATGCTCGGCTATCAGGCCTATACCTGGCGGCTCGCCTCCCTCGACGGGGAAAAAGTCTATTCCTCCTGCGGCATCGGCGTCGAGGCGAATTCCTCGCTCGCCGAGGAGCGCCGCCATCTCGGCGGCGAAAACCGGCCGGGCATGGTGCTCGTCTGTTCCGGCATCGATGTCGAGCAGTTCAACAACAAATCGGTCAATGCCTGGCTGCGCGAATGTTACAATCGCGGCGTTGCCGTCGGCAGCCTCTGTACGGGCGCACATGTGCTGGCCCAGGCCGGGCTCTTGAACGGCAAGCGCTGCGCCATCCACTGGGAAAACCTGCCGGGCTTCTCCGAAGCCTTCCCGCAGGCGGAGGTCTATGCCGATCTCTACGAGATTGACGGCAATCTCTATACCTGCGCCGGCGGCACCGCCTCGCTCGACATGATGCTGAACCTCGTCGGCGAGGATTTCGGCGAAAGCCTCGTCAACCGCATCTGCGAACAGCACCTGACCGACCGCGTGCGCAATCCGCACGACCGTCAGCGCCTGCCGCTGCGCGCCCGCCTCGGCGTGCAGAATGCCAAGGTGCTGTCGATCATCGAGCTGATGGAAGGCAATCTGGCCGAGCCGCTGTCGC
Organism: Rhizobium sp. M10; assembly: GCF_002531955.1. Classification (NCBI taxonomy): domain Bacteria; kingdom Pseudomonadati; phylum Pseudomonadota; class Alphaproteobacteria; order Hyphomicrobiales; family Rhizobiaceae; genus Rhizobium; species Rhizobium sp. M10. The sequence continues at coordinate 341,733 of NZ_NWTA01000003.1, forward strand.
TGATCGAGATCGCCGACGGCGCCGGCCTCTCGCGGCGCCAGATCGAACGGCTGTTCCGCCAGGAGATGGGCCGCTCGCCGGCCCGCTACTATCTGGAAATCCGCCTCGACCGCGCCCGCCACCTGCTGGTGCAATCCTCGATGCCCGTCGTCGAAGTCGCCGTCGCCTGCGGCTTCGTCTCGGCCTCGCATTTCTCCAAGTGTTATCGCGAACTCTACCATCGCTCGCCGCAGCAGGAGCGCGCCGAGCGCAAGATGACCATGGCGACGGCAAGGCAGGCGGTCGCCGCCTGAGGTGGCAGCAACACAAGAAGCTGACCATTCCTTCGCCATGCTCGGCCTTGTGCCGAGCATCTCACCATGGGTTGATAGGGCGGCAGATCCTCAGCACAAGGCCGAGGATAATGACCAGTGGCGACAGCCCAGCCTACTGCGCCGCCTCCTCCGTCATCTTGGCGTCGGAATAGACCTGGTTGCGGCCCCGGTGTTTGGCCATGTAGAGGAACTGGTCGGCGGCGTTCAAATAATTCTCGAAGGTCTCGTAGCCGCCGATCTCGGCAATGCCGATCGAGATCGTGACGCCGAGGTCCTCGTCGTCGGCGGTGACCTTCAACCGCGATATATCCGAGCGGATCTCATCGCAAAGCTTGGTCGCAGCAGCTGAATCCATCTGCGGGAAGAGGATGGCGAATTCTTCGCCGCCAAGCCGCGAGAGAAGATTGTCGCTGCCATCAAAGATCGTAAACAGCCGGTTCGCGACCGCCTTCAGCACCTTGTCGCCGATCTCGTGACCGTAGGTATCGTTCAGACGCTTGAAATGGTCGATATCGAGGATGGCGACTGAACTCGGCACTTTCAGCCGCAGGCATTCGTTCACCAGCTTCGGGCCGTTGTCATAGAAATAACGGCGATTGTAGAGGCCGGTCAGGTAGTCGCATGCCGCCGCCGCCCTCAGCTGCCGCATCTGTGCCAGCGTCTCGGCATTGTTGGCAATGCGGCATTGCAGCTCCTCGGCGACGAAGGGCCGGTAGAGGAAGTCGCTGGCGCCAGCCTTCAGGAAACTGGCTGACAGCATGCGGTCGTTGGACGAAGACACGCCGATGACACGCAGCCGGTCCGAACCGAAGCGATGGCGGATGCGCCGCGTCAGCTCGTAACCGCTCATATCGGGCATATGGTGATCGGTGACGACGAGTTCGATGTCGCTGTAGGCTTCGAGAGCGGCCAGCGCCTCGAGTCCCGAGCTTGCCTCGACGACGAGATATTGCTGCGCCTTCAAGAGGTCGACGAGCACCTGGCGTGCCGAGACGACATCGTCGACGACGAGCACCCGCGTCTTGCGGTTGGAGATCGCCCGGCGGACGGTAGCGACCAGATTGTCGAGCGCGAACTCATTGTCCTTCAACACGTAATCGATGACATTGCGCTCCATGATCCTGTTGCGCGTGTTGAGATCGAACGTGGCGGTAAAGACGATCGCCGGGATATCGTGCTCGATGGTGCAGTCGAGCGCCTCGCCATAGGGCGAATCCGGCAGGTTGAGGTCGACGACGGCCATGGTGTAGCCGTGACCGTCGTCGGCAAGCTCCCGGCGAAGCGCTTTCAGCGACGAGCAGGATTTGACGGCAAGCCCAAGTTCCGTCTGGAATCGGTGGCAGAGCACGGCGGAAAACATCCGGGAATCTTCAACCAGAAGTATTTTGAGGCCGCCGGAGCGCAGCCCGATTCCATCCCGCTGAAAATCCGCTTGAAAAGCCACAGCCGCTATTCCCCCCTGCGCCCGACGGGCTCGACTCGGCCCCCTCCCCGGCGGGGCGGACGATAACCGAGAGGCCTATGCGCGTGAAGGGGACAAATGTGAGTGTTACTTGTAATTGCAGAAATTCGTTGACGGTTGCCCGCCGTCATCTCCCGCGCCGTCGCGGCGCCGATGCTGGAAGGGCCGTCAGGCAACCGCCCGCTCCTTGCGCATCGATTGAATTTGCAGGAGCGTATCGAGATTCTGGTTGACGCGGCAGTAGAACTCCTCGTCGATGAAGGGGCGCAGCATGAAATCATTGCCGCCGGCTTTCAGGAACCGCGCCGAAAGCAGCCGGTTCGATGAGGAGGAAACGCCGATGATGCGCAGCTCGTGCGAGCCGATATTGGCGCGGATGCGCCGCGTCAGTTCGAAGCCGTCAATATCGGGCATGTTGTAGTCGGTGATCATCAGGCCGATATCGCGATTGGCCTTCAGGATCTCCAATGCCTTGCCGCCGCTCTCGGCAACGCTGACGCGGAAATTATAGCGTTTCAGCCGGCTCGACAACAACGCGCGCGCCGTCGCGCTGTCGTCGACGATCAGCACATGGTGGCGATGATTGGTCAGGAACCGGCAGATCGATTCCGCCAGCAGATCGACCGCGAAGATATTGTCCTTGAGGATATAATCGACGATGTCCTTGGCCATCAGCTTGTCGCGCATGCCGTCGTGGAAGGTGCCGGTGAAGACGATGGTGGGAATGGAAAGATCGACCAGATATTCGAGCGCTTCGCCGTTTTCGGCGCCGGGCAGATTGATGTTCGAGATCGCCAGCGTGATCGGATCGGAAGATTTGTCGTAGGAATATTGCAGATCCTCGAAGTTGCGGCAGATCTCGACGTCAATGTCGAACAACTCCTTGAGGCGTTTGCTGATCATCGAAGTGAACACGTTTGAATCTTCGGCGACAATAATTCGCGCGCCGGCAAACATCTCTCCGGAATATTGCATCCCCGAAATACCTAAAAACGCCATCGTAAACCTTTAATGTAAAATCCGTCCCCAATTCCAACGGATACATCAATTGATTTGACTAATTATTAATCAGCACTGTGGATACGAAAACGAAGAGACGACCCGATGGCGCCGCTGCCGATTTTCTTGCAGATATGATTAAGAAATCAGGCGCGAAACGCCGCGCCGAGAGGTTTCCCATGACCCAATCCGACCCGGTGATCGAATGGCTTCTCGACTCCGACCCGTCGATCCGATGGCAGGTCATGCGTGACCTGCTTGACGCCCCGCAGCGGGAATGGATGGCCGAGCGGGCGAAAGTGGAGACCGAAGGTTGGGGCGCAAGGCTGCTTGCCTGCCAGGACGAGGACGGGCAATGGGCAGGCGGCGCCTTCCTGCCCGCCGGTTTCGACCCTTGTGAGTGGCGCGACTGCGGCCAGCCTTGGACGGCCACGACCTTTTCCCTTTCGCAATTGCGGGAATTCGGTCTCGATCCCGCCTGTGAGCGGGTGAGGCGCACCGTCGAATTGATCGGCGCCAATGCCCATTGGGAAGAGGGCGGCCAGTCCTATTGGAAGGGCGAAGTCGAGGAGTGCATCAATGGCCGCACCGTCGCCGACGGCGCCTATTTCGGTGTCGACGTCTCCTCCATTGTCGAGAGGCTGACCGGCCAGCGCCTCGAGGATGGCGGCTGGAATTGCGAACGGTGCAACGGCTCCATTCGATCGTCCTTTGCCAGCACCATCAACGTGCTGGAGGGCCTGCTGGAGTTCGAGCGAGCGACCGGCGGTACGCCGCAATCCCGGGAGGCACGCAGAACGGGCGAGGAATTCCTGCTGAAGCGCAACCTCTTCCGCCGTCTCGGCACCGGCGAGCCGGCCGACGAACGCTTCCTGCACTTCCTGCATCCGAACCGCTGGCGCTACGACATCCCTCGCGCCCTCGACTATCTCAGGTCAAGCGCCCTCCTCACCGGCTCCGCCCCCGATCCGCGCCTCGGCGAGGCGATCGACCATCTTCGCTGCCGCCGCCTTCAGAACGGCAGATGGCCGCTCGACTGGACCCTGCCGGGGCGTGTCTGGTTCGAGATCGACGAGGGAGAGGGTCAGCCCTCGCGCTGGATCACGCTCCGGGCGATGCGGGTGCTCAGATGGTGGGATGCCCACGCCTCAGTCAATGCCTGATGGCAAGCGAGCGCAGGACACGCGGACCGCTCGGCTGTTGCCCGATCCCCGCAGGTCTCTACGCACAGCAGCCGCTCCCCGTCGCCGACGGACCGCAGCAGGCCGCAGCCTTTCTGATCTCCGCGGCGAGCCAGCGGTCGCGCGGCTTGCAGCTTGCCGGCCGCGGCGAAAGGTCGACATGCACGGCCCCGCCGCGCAAGATCGGTATTGCCGCGCAATAAAGCTGCATCGGCCGCACGCCGTCGCTGACTTCGAACGTGAGCTTGGCGGTACCGTCGAGCTGCACATGCTCCGCCACCTTTAGGATGATCGCATGGAATTTGCCGGCCGGCATATGCGTGCGCTCACCCTCGTCGATGTCCCAGAGCTGGATGAATATCTCCGTCCATGCTTCCGGATTGGCGCCGCAATCAAGCGCTGAGAATTGGCCTGCCTTGACCTCGGTGATATGATAGCCCGGCTTCACCGGCCGGCCGTCGTAGTAAAAAACCAGCGGCGCGTCCTTGTTGCCGGAGAGCGCATCAAGCAGCAGGCCGAGGTTTATCTCCTCCGCCTGAATTTTATTGTTGTCGATGGCATTCATCTGCGCTAATCCTCGTTTCAACGATTCAAGGATTATTGAAATATGGATCAACGTCAAGCCCTCGCCGCGTTCGGCGCGCTTTCGCAGGAAACGCGCCTCCAGATCATTCGCATGCTTGTCGTCTCGGGTCCTGACGGAATGGCGGCGGGCTCTATCGCCGAAAAGGCCGAGGTTTCGCCGTCCAACGTCTCCTTCCACCTGAAGGAGCTGGAACGATCCGGGCTAATCACCCAGCAGCGTGAATCGCGCTCGATCATCTACACCGCCAATTACGAGGCGCTTGGCGGCCTGATCCGTTTTCTGATGGAGGATTGCTGCGGAGGGAACGCCGAAATCTGCGCGCCCGCCGCCGCCGTCGCCGCATGCTGTGCACCTACAACCAAGGAGGAACTGCAATGACCACAGACCGCGTTTACAATGTGCTCTTTCTCTGCACTGCCAATTCTTCGCGCTCGATCCTGGCGGAGTCGATCCTGGAGACCGAGGGCAAGGGCCGGTTCAAGGCCTATTCCGCCGGCAGCCAGCCGAGGGGCGAAGTCAATCCATTGGCGCTGAAGGAACTGCAGGCGCTGGGTTATCCCGCAACCGGCTTCCGCTCGAAGAGCTGGGATGAGTTCGCCAAGCCCGACGCACCGGAGATGGATTTCATCTTCACCGTCTGTGACACCGCCCACGGCGAAGCCTGCCCTGTCTGGATCGGCCATCCGATGACCGCTCACTGGGGCGTCGAGGATCCGGCCACCGTCGAGGGCAGCGAGGTCGAGAAGGGCCGTGCCTTCGCACAGGCCGCCCGTTTCCTGAAAAACAGGATCATTGCCTTCCTCAGCCTGCCTTTGGCCTCGATCGACAAGCTGGCGCTGGAATCGCATCTGCGTCAGATCGGCGCGATGGAAGGCACGACCGCAAAACCGGCAGGGGCCGGCTGATGGCTTCTTACGATCTATCGCGCCGACTGGTCTCGGAGGCGCTCGGCACCGCCATGCTGGTCGCAACCGTGGTCGGCTCGGGCATCATGGCGACATCGCTGACGGCGGATGTCGGGCTCGCCCTGCTCGGCAATACGCTGGCGACCGGCGCGATCCTGGTCGTGCTGATCACCGTGCTGGGGCCGATTTCCGGCGCCCATTTCAACCCGGCCGTCTCGTTGATCTTCGCCATGTCGGGCTCGCTGCCGAAACGCGACCTTGGCGGCTACGTGCTGGCGCAGTTTGCCGGCGGCGTAGCCGGCACGATCTGCGCCCATCTGATGTTCAACCTGCCGCTTCTGGAATTGTCGAGCAAGGTCCGCACCGGCGGCGCGCAATGGTTTTCCGAGGGGATTGCGACCTTCGGCCTCGTCGCAGTCATTCTCGCCGGCATCCGCTTCGAGCAGAAGGCCGTGCCATGGCTGGTCGGGCTCTACATCACCGCCGCCTACTGGTTCACCGCCTCGACCTCGTTTGCCAATCCGGCGGTGGCCTTCGCCCGCTCCCTGACTGACACTTTCTCCGGGATCCGGCCGATCGACCTTCCGGGGTTCTGGCTTACCGAAATCGTTGGTGCGGTCGCAGCCCTCCTCCTGTTCACCTGGCTGTTGCAGCCAGCCGAGACATCGTCAACCCTATCCTCCGAGGCGAAGCTATGAACGTCACCATCTACCACAATCCCGCCTGCGGCACGTCGCGCAACACGCTGGCGATGATCCGCAATGCCGGTATCGAGCCCGACATCATCGAATACGTCAACACGCCGCCGTCACGCGCGGAGCTGGTCAAGATGATCGCCGATGCCGGCCTGACCGTGCGCCAGGCCCTGCGCGAGAAGGATACGCCCTACGCCGAACTCGGCCTCAGCAATCCCGATCTGAGCGACGACCAGTTGCTCGACGCCATGCTCGCCCAGCCGATCCTGATCAACCGGCCCTTCGTCATCACCCCGCTCGGCACACGGCTGTCGCGGCCTTCCGAGGTGGTTCTGGAAATCCTGCCGGAGACGCATAAGGGCGCCTTCGCCAAGGAGGATGGCGAGAAGGTGCTCGATGCCGAAGGCAAGCGCATTGTCTGACCTGCCGGCAACTTCGCCGGCCCATCTTCGTCAGCCGGATCCGGCGGCCTTGCGGCCGCCCTTCTCGACGCATAAACCGCGCATCCTCATCCTCTACGGCTCGCTGAGGGCCGTATCCTACAGCCGTCTCCTCGCGCATGAGGCATCGCGGCTGCTCGATCACTTCGGCTGCGAAGTGCGGATCTTCGACCCCGAGGGCCTACCCCTTCCCGACGGAGCGCCGGTCGCCCATCCCAAAGTGCAGGAATTGCGCGAACTGTCGGCCTGGTCGGAAGGCCAGGTCTGGGTCAGCCCCGAGCGACACGGCGCAATGAGCGGGATCATGAAGGCGCAGATCGACTGGATACCGCTGTCGGTGGGTTCGGTCCGGCCGACGCAGGGCAAGACGCTCGCCGTCATGCAGGTATCCGGCGGATCGCAGTCGTTCAATGCCGTGAACCAGATGCGCATCCTCGGCCGGTGGATGCGGATGATCACCATTCCCAACCAGTCGTCAGTGGCAAAGGCTTTCCAGGAGTTCGACAGCGATGGGCGCATGAAGCCCTCATCCTTTTACGACCGCGTCGTGGACGTCTGCGAGGAACTGGTGAAATTCACATGGCTGACGCGCGACGCCTCTGCCTATCTCACCGACCGCTACAGCGAGCGCCAAGAAGAAGCCGACAAGCTTGAACGGCGCGTGGGTCTCAAATCCATATGACGCCCGCCGCTTCCGAACGGCCGCCCATTGCAGCCATTCTCGCGCTCGGCCTGACGCAGGTCATCGGCTACGGCACCCTCTATTACAGCTTCAGCATCCTCGCGCCCGACATGGCGCGCGGGCTCGATTGGTCGGCGGAATGGATCTTCGGGGCGCTGTCGGCGGCGCTGCTGATCGGCGGACTGGCAGCACCCGCGATGGGCAGGTGGATTGACCGCTTCGGCGCCGGCCGGGTCATGACCTTTGGCTCGGTGATCGCGGCAATTGCGCTTGCCGGCTGCGCTTTTGCTCCCGGCAAGGCCGCCTTCGTCATCGCCCTGATCGCCGTCGAGACGGCGTCGAACCTCGTGCAATATGGCGCGGCCTTCGCCCTGCTCGTTCAGATACGGCCGCGCGTCGCCCAGCGCAGCATTACCTATCTCACGCTGATCGGCGGTTTCGCCTCGACCATCTTCTGGCCGATCACCACTGCGCTGCATGCCCACTTCTCGTGGCAGAGCGTCTATCTCATCTTCGCCGCGATCAATCTGCTCGTCTGCCTTCCCATTCATGCCTGGCTGGCGCGCAGTGCAGGCCATAACAGCACGGGCGAGAAGAGCGGTGCGACCAGGCATATCGAACCCAGCCTTCCCGCCGCTGCGCGCACGCCGGCCTTCATCCTGATGGTGACCGGCTTTGCGCTGGAAAGCTTCGTCAACGCTGCGCTTCTGGTCCATATGGTGCCGGTCATGTCGGCGCTTGGACTCGGCGCCATGGCCGTGATGGTCGGCACGCTCTTCGGCCCGTCACAGGTGCTGAGCCGCTTCATCAACATGGTCTTCGGCGGCAGCCTGCCGCAGCTGATGCTCGCCGTCATCTCCGCCGTGCTCCTGCCGGCGGCTCTCGTCATTCTCCTCCTCACGGCGCCGTCGGTTCCCGGCGCAGTGGTCTTCGCCGTGATCTTCGGCCTCGGCTCCGGCCTCAGCAGCATTGTGCAGGGAACGCTGCCCTTGGCACTCTTCGGAAGCGAGGGCTATGGCCAGCGACAGGGAAAAGTGATGTCGGCCCGCCTCGCCGTCTCCTCGACGGCGCCGTTCGCGCTGGCCTTCCTGATGGGCAATATCGGCGTATCCTGGTCGCTGTCGATTACCGCCGCGCTCGGCGCCGCGGCCGTGGCGGCATTCCTCGCCATCCGGCCGCTGATGCGGATGCCCGTGCCGGCGCAAACGGCGCTGGTGCGCGGAGAGCCTTAGCCGCGTGGCCGCAGCCTTACTTGACGACGGCCGAGCCCTTGATGATGTCGATCGTCTCGCCGCCGTCGAGGCCGATGCGGTCGCCGTCGGGCGTCGTCATGAAGCAGCCGGAAGGGCAGAGATTTTCGGAAGCCCCTGCATCGACAACGACCTCGACGCGCTGACCGCCCTCGGTGATGACGAGCACCACGGCGGCAGGATCGGTATTGGTGACGGATGCCGCATGGACCGCCGGCGCGGCAAGCAGCGGGATAAGCAGAACGGCGGCAAATCTTGCCATCATGTGCGGCGGCGCGAGTGCGCCCTCCCCTCGAACGATCGGTGCTGCCCTCGGCAGCGATCCCGATGCAAGGGATCATGCACATAGACCTGTGAATGATGGCTGAATGAGCCGTTCAGCTCTTCAGGCTGACCTCGGCGGTGCGGCCGCGCAGCTGTCGCACCCGATGCTCCTCATCGCCGGCAGCGCCGTCCGCGGAGCTGGGCCTGACGTCCCTGCCCTCGTTGGCGATGGCGACGGGCGCCTCGCGGTGGATAGTCAGATCGCTCTGCGGCAACGGAATCTCGATGCCCTCCGCCTTGAAGCGCTTGAGGATCTCGATCCTCAGATCGTTACGCACCGTCATGCCGTCGCCCATATCGGCGAGGAAGAAGCGCAGTTCGAAATCCAGCGAATAGGGGCCGAAGCGCAGGAATTCGACATGCGGCTCGGGATTGCGCATGACGAGCGGGATCTTCGCCGTCAGCTCCAGCAGGATATCCATCACCTTCTGCGGATCGGCGTCGTAGCTGACCGAAACCGGAATTTCCGAGCGGCCGATCTTGTTGCGGTGCGTCCAGTTGCCGACCAGCCCGTTGATCAGCTCCGAATTCGGCACGATGATCGACTGCTTGCGGAAGGTCTCGATCTCGGTGGCGCGCACCGAGATGCGCTTGACGATGCCCTCGGCCGTTCCCGAAACGACATGGTCGCCGACCTTGAACGGCCGCTCGACCAGCAGGATCAGGCCGGAGACGAAGTTGGAAACGATGTTCTGCAGGCCGAAACCGATACCGACCGAAAGCGCCGAGGCGACGAGCGCGAAGCTCGACAGATCGATGCCGGCGGCCGAGACGCCGATGATCGCCGCAATGCCGACGCCGAGATAACCGATCCCCGTCTTCACGGAGTTGCGCACGCCGAGATCGACATGGCTTCGCGCCATCACATTGCCGTCGAGCCAGCGCTGCAGCCAGCGCGTCAGCAGATAAACGCCGGCAAAGAGCAGGATGCCGGTGCAGATGCCGAGCAGCGAGATGCTGATGCCGCCGAGCTTGACCTCGGTGAACAGCCGGTAGGCGATCAGCTGCAGATCCTGCACATGGAAGCCCCAGAGCAGCAGGATAAGCGGAATGCCGACCAGCAGCGCCACGGCATAGATGGCAAGGCCGACGAGCAAGCCGAACTGATCGATCGCCACCGGCCCCAGGTTGAACCGCCGCGTCAGGAAGCGCGCGAAGAAGGTGTCGCCGAAGCTCTCCTGCCGCGAGATCGCCTTGCCCGACAGCAGGCCGACATACATGGTGGCGACGACCGCACCGGTAATGATGAACTGCGTGGCGACGAAGCGCGCCAGTCCTACATAGCCCGCGAGCGCCGTGACGATGAGGCCGGCGCCGGCAACGCGCAGGATGATGGCCATGCCGCGCGGCCAATGCCTGCCAGGCGCGTCGGGATCGCCGTTCCGTGCCAGCATCGGCTTGCCAAAGGAGGCAGCGATCAGGATCACGCCGATGATCAGCGCGGCGATCAGGCTTCTGACCACCGTCAGCACCAGCGGCGAACCCATCGCCTCGCTGACCGTGCCGAACAGATAGTCGAGCCCGTTGACGACAGCCATCGCCAGCAGGCAGTAGCCGATCGAGCGGGCGCCGAGATTGGAAAGCTTCACCAGCCGCCAATGCGGTTCACGCGGCGCGAAGATGGCGTTGACGAAGCGGCCGACGAAGTAGACGAGTCCGATCGTGCCGAACAGCGCGCCGATGACGGGTGCGATATCGGGCCGCAGCACATTGAAACTGTTGAGGAAGAAGAAGGAGGTGACGAGCAGCACCGCAAGCGCCAGCGTGCGGATCAGCGTCGACCAGAAGGCGATCGACAGCCGACCGATATAGGACGGGTTCTCGACCGCCTCATCGCGACGCAGATACGCGCCGAACAGCCGGTAGCTGCCCGAGAGCAGAATGAGCGCCGAGGCGAGCGACAGGAAGATCGCCGCAAACAGCGGGAAGCGCTTGAACTTCCAGACGAAGGCGGCCCAACTCGACAGGGCCTGCGAGAATTCGCTGACCTCGTGCACGAAGGCGCCGGCGGCATCGTCGAGCACCGAGACGGAGATTTCGGTACGTCTGAGAAGCGTATCGGCGAAAAGCCGCCGTCGCATCTCGATAATCTCGTTGACAAGCTGCGTCACCGCGATCGACAGATTTTCGGCGTCGCCTGTCACCGCGTTGATCTGCGCACGCTCGGCGGCAAGCGCATTGCGCTCCTGGGTGACGATCTCAGCCTCGGGCGGCTGTCCATCCTTCGGCGGATCGCCGATCTCGCCAAGGCGGTTTTTGATCTGATCGAAACGCGGCCTGAGATTGACCGAGATCGTGATGACGGCGCGGCTGAGTTCGTCGGCCTTGGCAGCAATCCCGACCAGCGCATCGTCATTATCGGCGTTCTGCTTGACGCTGTCCTGAAGCGAACCAAGCTGGACCTTCGCCTTTTCGATTTCCTTCGCCGCCTGAGCGGATGGCGTATCGACAAGCGGCGTCTCTGCCGTCGCCTGCGCCTGCGGCTCCTGCGCCAAGGCTACGGCACTCTCGAAATGGGCGCCGGCCAGCGCCAGCGTCATCAGAAGAATGGTGCGAAGCAGGATCGTTCTCAGCCGCAAAAGCGCCTCCGGGAGGGTTGTCGTCAGGATAGAAAGTCAGCTTTTCATTGCAAACAAAGGCGACAGAAAGGCGGGAAATGCCTAAAGCGCCTCGCAGCGAACTTGAAAGACCTGCATGAGAAGCACTCAGAAGCCGGCGCCGGGCCGGGATAGATAGTCACGCTCCGCAGCCGTCGACTCCCGTCCGATGATGGCATTGCGGTGCGGAAATCGGCCATAGGCGGCGATCACATCGCGATGCCGGATGGCATAATCCAGGTATTCCGCGTCGCCAAGCGCGGTGAACAAGGCCACCGAACGTTCCTGCTCGTCGAGGTGTTCGGCATGTTCGAACGGCAGGTAGAAGAAGGTGCGACAGGCGACCTCGACTGCCTGGTCGCCACCGGCCGCAAGCGCGAGCTTGGCTTCCCGCAGCGCCAGTCCGTCGGTTGCGAAGGCGAGCGGCGTGCCGCGATAGATGTTGCGGGGGAACTGGTCGAGCACGATGACCGCCGCCAGCCGGCATATCGGATCGGCCCGCCAGTCGTCACTGATGCCTGCGGCCAGCGCCAGATGCGTATCGCGGAAAACATCGCGGATCTCCACGTCGAGCTCCGGCGGCGGCTGGAACCACAGCTCCCGGCCGCACCGGACGAACCAGAAATCATAGACTTCACGCGGCGTGCGGATCGTCGTCATGTCTGTTCTCCCCTAGCGTTAGGTTTGATGATGCGATGTCGGTAAGCTATTGCGGAAAAAGGATACGCTGTGCCGTGAGCCCCCCTCATCCGCCCGCCCTGCACCACACGTCCTACTTCCCCTCCTGCAACGAAAACACCAGCGTCGCCCGCGTCCCATCATGATCGGGATCATAGGCGAAATCCGATTTCAGGCTCGCGGCCATCCCGGTCAAAATACGCGTACCGAGCCCCGTCCCTCTGGCCGGGCTCTCCGGATCAAACCCCGCGCCGTCATCCTCGACGATGACCTTCAGCACCTCTTCCGTCTGGTCGACGCTGACACGGATCTCCCCCGTCACGCTGTCCGGATAGGCATATTTGAAGGCATTGGTGACAAGCTCGCTGACGATCAGTCCGAGCGTGATAACCTTGTCGGTCGCCAGATTGACCGGCGCCGCAGTCAGCATGATGCGATGCGGCCGCTTGTCGTCACGCATCGACGCTTCGAGTTCGGTCAGCAGGCTGTTCAGATATTCATCGAGCTGCACCGATCCGACCTGCCGGTTTGTATAGAGCCGACGGTGCACGCTGGCGATGGCGTTGATGCGCATCTGCGTTTCGTGCAGCGCATCGATCGCCACCTGGTCCTTGGTCATCGAGGATTGCATGCGGATCAACGCGCCGACCAGCCCGAGACTGTTGGCAATGCGGTGATTGACTTCGGCAAGCAGCATCTCGGCAAGATCGCGCTGCTGGCGGATCACTTCCTGCGCCTGCGCTGTCTCGCGGCGAAAACGCGCCCGCTCCAACGCCTGTTCGAGAGCAGCCGCGAGCAGATCGAAATAATCGGCCGAAATCCCCTTCAGCACGTAGTCGTCGGCACCCGCCTTCAGCGCCGCGACCGCGATGCTGGTATCGTCCGAACCCGTCGCATAGATGACGGGCGGATGATCCGGCATCGCCGTGATGCAGGGCAGAATGTCGAGGCCGGTTTCGTCGGCCAGCATATGATCGAGTACGACGGCATCGATTCCGCCTTCGCCGAGTCTCGCCAGACCGGCAGCGCCGTTCTTAGCCCACTCGACCGAAAAGCCGCGCCGAAGCAGGTTTTTCTGCATCAGCAATGCCAGCCCCTCGTCGTCGTCGATATAGAGGATGTGGATCAGCACATCCGCATCGCCGCTAGAATTGCTCATTCCCTCTCCCGGCGTTCTCCCGCAGCGACGATGAACAGCAAGCGTCCGACTCGTCCGCATGGCAATGTCGTATTGCATTGACCGCCCGAGGTAAACAGCCGCCATCCCTCGCTCTTGTCGCAGGCGGCGCGAAAGGACGACAACGGAAAACCGGTCCCGCAGAGCGGCTTGATTGGTTTCGTCGGCAGGTTAGTTTTTCTGAAATTTCCGATGACCCGAAACTTCCGCGCCCGCCTCCGCCGGCAATTGCAGGAAGCGCAGCGACGAGATGACCCCGATCGCTCCGACCAAGACGAAAGCCCAGCGGAAGTCGGCAAGAACGGGGGTCTCGGCGCCTCTGAGAGCCGCGGCAATGTTGAGCACGGCGGCCGCCACGGCCACGCCGAGCAGCATCGACACCTGCTGCAGCATGCTCGACAGTGTCGAGGCCGAGCTGCGCTGCGCCGGGCCGATATCGGCGAAAGCCAGCGTGTTCAGCGCGGTGAATTCCATCGACCGCGACAGGCCGGCGAGAAAAAGCAGCGCATGGATGAAAAACTGCGGCGTATCAGGCGTCAGAAAACCGCAGGCGACGATCGAAAACGCCGCGATCAGTCCATTCAGCACAAGCACCGTGCGGAAACCGAAGAAGCGCAGGAGCGGCGTCGTCACCGTCTTCATGCCGAGATTGCCGAGGAAATAGACGAGCAGATAAGTGCCGGCGGCAATTGAACTCAGCCCGAATCCGAGCTGGAACAACAGCGGCAGCAGGAACGGCGTCGCATTGATGGCGACCCTGCAGGCCGTGCCCGCCGACAGCGTCGACATCGCGAAGGTCTGAACGCCGAAGGCCGAAAGGTCGAGAAGCGGATTGTCGACAGCGAGGAAATGTCGCGTCGCCATGACGGAGAGCACGATTCCGGCTGCGAGCATGGATATGACCGGCAGGAGCCCGCCTTCCCATTTGACCGAGAGCTCCAGGGCGGCCAGCAGGAAGGTGAGCCCTGCCGCACTGAGCACGAACCCGACGAGATCGAGACGGCCGGCGTCGGCCTCGCGCTGCTCCGGCACGAAGCGCAACACCAGTCCCATGCCGAGAACGCCGATCGGGATGTTGATGAGAAAGTTCCAGTGCCAGCTGGCATAGGTGGTGATGAAACTGCCGAGCACCGGGCCGATCACCGGCGCGGTCAGCGCCGGCCAGGTGATCAGCGCGATCGCCTGGACGAGTTCCGACTTGCGGGCGTTCTTCAGCACGATGATGCGTCCGACCGGCGTCATCAACGCGCTGCCCGCCCCCTGGACGGCACGCCACAGCACGAATTCCATAAGGCTGCCGGACAGCCCGCAGAACAGCGAGGCGCCGGTGAAGACGCCGATCGACATCAGGAAGACACGGCGCGCGCCGAAGCGGTCGCCGAGCCAGCCCGACAGCGGAATGAAGGCCGCCATCGTCAGCATATAGACTGTTATGCCGATGCTCATCGACACCGGCCGCACGCCGAAGCTTGCCGCCATCTGCGGCAACGAGGTGGCAACGATCGTGCCGTCGAGAATCTGCATGAAGAAGGAGACGGCAACGACCAGCGCCACGATCTTCGCCTGGCGGCCGCTTGCCGCCTCTTGCCGGTTCTCGCTCGTCTCTGCCGTGGTCATCGATCTGCCAATGAAAATTCCGGGTGACGCGGCAGAAACGGGAAGGAAGATCGATCGAAGATCTGCCGCGCGGGGACTCGCGGCCATCGAAAGCCGCGTATTGGCTGAATACGCCCGTTGCCGCCGGCCGGAAAGGCTAAATCTCGCACCGGCGGGGAATATTCCCGCGGCGGCCGCGCTGCCTCCATATGTCAAGAAAAAGGCCCCGCCGAAGCGAGGCCAAGTTTGAACCGCTCCCGGGAAAACAGGAGCGGCGCAAACTCCATAGCCTGAGGTACGTCCTGCAGCGAGGCCAGATGTCGCCGTATCGGTACGCTCGCTAATGAAATTTTGCGATTTGTCAAAAGCGTCAGCCGCTCACTGTCGACAGCGTAACTGGGTGGACAGCGCCGCTTGCGACCGGCAAAAAGGCATGGCGACGGCACGAAAACCAACGAACGGGTCTCAATCGATGAAACACTTCTTCAACCGCAGGGAAACGATCGTCACCGAAGCCTTGGATGGTCTTCTTCAGACGAGCGGCAAGGGCCGCCTCGCTCGCCTCGACAGCTTTCCCGACATCAAGGTGATCCTCAGAGCCGACTGGGACAAGTCGAAGGTGGCGATCATCTCGGGCGGCGGCGCCGGCCACGAGCCCTCGCATGCCGGTTTCGTCGGCAAAGGCATGCTGACCGCGGCCGTCTCGGGCGAGATCTTCGCCTCGCCGAGCGTCGATGCGGTGCTCACCGCGATCCGGGCGGTGACCGGGCCGCGCGGTGCCCTGCTGATCGTCAAGAATTACACTGGGGACCGCCTGAATTTCGGTCTTGCCGCCGAAAAGGCCCGCGCCGAAGGCCTCGATGTCGAGATGGTCATCGTCGCCGACGATATCGCCCTGCCCGGCATCAACCAGCCGCGCGGCGTCGCCGGCACGCTGTTCGTCCATAAGATCGCGGGCTACCACGCCGAACGAGGTGAGGATCTAAAGACGGTCACAGCCCAGGCCAGAAGTGCGGCCGGCGATATCGTCTCGCTCGGCATGTCGCTTTCCACCTGCAGCGCGCCCGGCCAGACGCATGAGGACCGCCTCGGCGCCGACGAGGGTGAGCTCGGCCTCGGCATCCACGGCGAGCCGGGCGTCGAGCGCATCACGCTGCAGCCCGTCGCCGATATCGTCGCCACCATGTCCGCACGCCTCTCCGCCACGCTGGGAAATGCCGGCAATCACGCGCTGCTCATCAACAATCTCGGCGCCGTGCCGCCGCTCGAAATGGCCGTCATCGCCAATGCGGTGCTGGCCGCCTCGCTCGGCCGCCGCGTCCGCCTCATCATCGGCCCGGCGCCAATGATGACTGCGCTCAACATGAACGGCTTCTCGCTGTCGCTGATCCCACTCGATGCCGAGCGTGAGGCAGCCCTGACAGCCGCTGTCGAGCCGCATGCCTGGATGCCCGCCGTCGAGCGCCACGAAATCGAGATCATTGCCGCCCCGAGAACGGCCGCCGGAAAAGCCACAGCAGGCGAGAACCCGGGCAGCCGGCGCCTGATCACGGCGCTCTGCGAGCATCTGATCTCGTTGGAAGACGAGCTCAACCGGCTGGACGGCCGCGTCGGCGACGGCGATACCGGCTCGACCGTGGCAACGGGCGCCCGCAGCCTGCTCGCCCGCCTCGATACGCTGCCGCTCGACCGGCCGGCGGCCACCCTTGCCGCGATCGGCGATATCCTCGGTACCAACATGGGTGGATCGAGCGGCGTGCTGCTGTCGATCTTCTTCACCGCGGCGGCCAAGGCGATGGCCGACAAGGCCGATATATCGGCAGCCCTTCTCGCCGGGCTGGACAGGATGACCTTCTACGGCGGAGCCGAAGTCGGCGACCGGACAATGGTCGATGCGCTCTCACCGGCGCTGCATGCGCTCGCCTCCGGCGGCGTCGCGGCAGCCGCAAAGGCGGCGGCATCAGGCGCGGAATCGACGAAGGCAATGACCAGGGCGAGAGCCGGACGTTCCTCCTATGTCGGCGCAAGGGATCTGGCCGATGTGGCCGATCCCGGCGCGGTCGCCATAGCCGCAGCCTTCGCGGCGGCGGCAGAGCTTCCATAGGTTCTCAGATATTCAGATATAAAGCGGCGCCATCCTCCGCCAGGCGCCGGCGCGATGGGCGCGGCCGTCCCAGACATGCAGCTGATGGCGAATATTCTTCTCGCCCAGCAACCGGCTGAGATAGCGGTTGTTGTCGAGGAAGGGATCGGCATCGCCGATGGTCAGCACGATGTCGATCTCGCGCAGCCTGTCGAGCCGCCAGTCGGCGCCGAGGCCGGGCAGGAAATGTGTCGGCGTGTGGAAATAAACGCTGTCGTCGTAATAGCCGTCGAACAGGTCGCCGAAGGATTCCACCTTCATCGTCAGGTCGTAGCGCCCGGAAAAGGCGACGAGCTTGCGGAAGAGATGCGGGTGACGGAAGACGAGGCTCGCCGCCTGGAAGGCGCCGAGGCTGCATCCATGCACAATGGTGCAGTCATGCGAATTCTTCGCCGCCATCAGCGGCAGCACCTCGTTGAGGATATAATCCTCCAGCGCCGCATGCCGGCGGATGCGCTCGGCCGGATGCCGATGGAAGCCGTAGAGGCTGTCTGCCGCCAGGCCCTCGATGCAATAGAGCTGGAGATGGCCGGCCTGCAGCTTATCTGCAAGGCTTGCGACCAGCCCGAGCTGCTCATATTCGAAAAAGCGCCCTTCCCGCGTCGGGAAAACCAGCACCTTGGCGCCGGCATGGCCGAACACCAGCATCTCCATGTCTCGATGCAGACGCTGACTGTACCAGCGCAGATATTCGCGGTTCATGACACCCTGAAGAACTGTCCGATCTTGTCGCGGAGAACCGCCTCTTGCTCAGCACTTCCAGGGTAGTCGAAATGCCCGGCGTCCAGGATGAAGATTTCATTAAATTTCGGTATCGAATTGGCGACAGCGAACTGGCAGGGCGGCGCGACCGAAGGATCGAAAAGCGCTACCGCCGTCAGCATCGGCACCCTGATCCGCCTCGCGGCCGTCGCCGCATCGAAGAAGCGCAGCGTCTCCAGCACGTTTGCATGTTCCGCCTGATATTCCTGCACCGATTGGGCGCTGCCGACGCTCGGCAGCTTAAGGCGCAGCGGCTGGTGCCCGAAGCTCGGAAGCGCGAGATGCCCGCGGTCGATGCGGTCGTCATAGGCGATCGCCATCGCCCCGACACCGCCGCCGAAGCTGATGCCGCTATAGCCGATATGCCCTGATAGCCAGGGATAGAGCGCAGCGAGCGTCGAGACGGCAAGCCAGATATCCTCGACGCAGCCGCCGATGATATAGGAGTCCTTCTTGTCGATATCGTGCAGCACATGCCAGGAAGGGTTCTCGGAAATCGGCGGATGGGCGCTGAGCGACAGCCCGCGGCAGCAGGGAAAGATGAGCGCGGTTTCGGTGACCGGCAGGTCGAAATCCGGACGCTCGCGTCCGCCGTAACCATGCCCGACAACCAGGCCGCGCCGCACCTCCCCCTCGCGCGGCAGCAGCAGCCAGCCGCCGATCCGGAACGCATCGGTGGAGAGATAGACGAGGTCGAGCACGTGCCAGTCGGGATGGGTGATCTCGCTGCGGGAAAGCGCCGGCTGCGGATCGACCGTCAGCGCCTTTTGATACCGCGCCTCCCAGAAAGCGTCGAAACCATCCGGCTCCTCCGGCGGCTCGACCGCAAGCAGCTCGTCGAGCTGCATGCCGTAAGTGGGATCGAAGGCGAAAGGATGTATCGCGGGAATGCTCATCCGGACTTTGTCGCGTGAAAGCACCGGCCATGCAAGGCTATGTGGCGGCTACTTGCCCATCTGCTCTCGCCGCAAGGCTACGCGGGCCGAAGGCCGATGGAGCAGACTGGCCTCCAACCCTCCGTCATTCCTGTGCTTGTCACAGGAATCCAGCCACGGCGCGTCTGCGCTGTGGATTGACTCCAGACGAACCTAAAGTGGGTCTCCCGCGCCCAAGGACTTGGACGTGCTGAAAAATTCGGCTGATATGTCCGACGCCGAATCTGGCCGGCAGCTCTGCTGTAGGCGACGGCCGGGGCGGTCACCTGAAATCACCCCGTCACCATTGCGATTTAATCGGATGCGATATATATAATTGCAGTAGCAACCGAGACAGGATAGACCCATGCCCACGTCCAAAGCCGCAAAACAGTCTGCATCCGCCTCTCCGCGGAGTGGCGGTGAGGTCCGCAAGCTTTCGACCTTCCTGTGCTTCGCGGTCTATTCGGCCAATCTCGCCTTCGGCCGCGCCTACAAGCCGATCCTGGACGCGCTCGGCCTGACCTACACCCAATATATCGCCATGGTGGCCCTCTCCGAGGAGGACGACCAGACGGTCAGCATGCTGGGTGAAAAACTGTTCCTTGAATCCAACACGCTGACGCCCATCCTCAAGAAACTGGAGTCGGCCGGCTTTATCACCCGCCATCGCGATTCTGCCGACGAACGGCAGGTGCGTGTCAGCCTGACGCCAGCGGGGCGCGATCTTCTCGAAACCGATCCCGGCTCCGCCCTGATCGACGCCGTCGGCCTCGGCGACGATTTCCCCGTCGTGCAGAAATCGGTGACGCGGCTGCGCGACAACCTGCTGCGGGCGCAGGCGGAACCGCAAAAATCATGATCGCGGCACATGTCGGCACCTGGTGACATGCCCGAGATCGCAATCGGCGCATTGATTGGGAATGGGAGCGTTCTTCTCGCCAGGCGGAGTTCGGAGCGCAGGACGCACCCGGATCGGTGGAGCCTGCCGGGCGGTCACGTCGAAGATGGCGAAGACGCCGAGACAGCACTGCCCCGGGAATTGCTGGAAGAAATCGGCGTGACGCCGCAGCACTGGCTGTTGGCCGGAAAGTTCGTTTCGGAAAGCCCGCCCGGGGCATCCGCCACCTTCCATGTCTATCACGTCGACCGATGGCAGGACTCTCCGCGACTTATCGGCGATGAACACACGGCGCTCAGATGGTTTACCGCCGCGGAGATTGAATGCGAAACCGAACTGGCGCCGCCTCAGCTTGGTGAAATGCTCTTAAACCTGCTCAGACCGAAGACGAACAACCAGGCATGATGACGCGAGAAGCAGCGCCACGCCTACAGCGCACGCTGCCGAACCTCGCCAAGCGCGCCCTCCTCCATCATCTCGGCCGCTTTCGCGTAACCGCCGCCCATTCCATCGAGGAAATGCAGATGCGAATCCGGCCGCCCCGATGGTACGAGGCAGGTCATCAGCGCGTGAGACTGGCGGTGCAGCCCGAAGTCGATCTCACCGCGCGCCCGCGCTGCAATGAGCATGGCTTCGACGCTGTCGATCTGGTCCGGCGCGCAGTCCAGCGTCAGGCGCAGGCCGTCGTCGAACTTGCGGAAATCCGAATTGGAGGCGACCTCCGACCAGCGTTTCGCGCTGACCTGCTTCTCTCTTGCCATACCCGTCCGTCCGGAAAGCGGATGAGACCGGCGCGGCGCGGCATCGAAAACCGCGAGCACGCGTCTTGCCAGCGCCGCAAAGACCTCCGGGCGCGTGTGGTCGCGTGGCTCGACCAACAATGACAGGATCTCGCCGCGCTGGCTCGGGAACGGCGCCCAGTCGCAGCTCAAGCCCGTCAGGTCAGGCCTCATCGCATAACGGCCGGGTTTGACCAGAAAGCGGCCATTCTTGATCTGCTGCTCCGCCCATTTGAGCCCGCCTCCGGCAAACATCGCATAGGTCGCGTTCTCGGAAGCGGCGTAGCGCGCGATCCTGACGTCGCGCCCGTTGGCACGGATTGCGCCGACGGTGACGAGCCCGACACGCAAGTCGAGATGAAGCTCGGCTTTGGCGAAGCCCGCGACGTCACGCAAGGCCGATGTCGCCGCCATGATGCCAGTCGCCGGCAAGGCGAAGGCTGCTCCGTCTCCGCGAAACACGAAGGGAAAATCGAACGAACCCCAGGCATTGCCGAGGGCGGCGATGATCGATGCGCCGGCATAATTGACGTCTTCATAGCGTCCCGATCGGATTGCCGCGGTCGAGCTGACGACATCGGTGATGCCGATCAGCCAATCGTCAGGCAACGGCTCGTAGACATCGGGATCGAGCACCAGCGAAAACTCGTCATAGGCCCGGCGCGGCTCCGCGTGGCTGTTGATCATGGCATGTTCTCCGGATCGGCAGGTTTGGCTGCTGGCTCAGAAGCGGGTCTGCCGCCGATCGGCAGCCCCCCGCTTGAAGGTGACGGCGCGAGGCCGGCCCTTCCTGGTCAGATAAGCTTGGTTTCGACGTCGATATTGCCGTGGACCGCCTTGGAGTAAGGGCAGATGCCGTGGGCCGCCTCGATCAGTTCCTGCGCGATCTCGCGGTCGATGTCTGCAAGGCTGACATTGAGCCGTGCACGCAGGAAGTAGGAGCCGTTATCGCCGTTGAGCGTAATCTCGGCATCGACCTCGGGCCCGGCTGGCAAGGTGATCTTCCGCTGCGCGGCGGCGAGCTCGATGGCGCCGATATAGCAGGCCGACCAGGCGGCGCCGAACAGGTTTTCGGCCGCCGGGTGCGGCTGCGGCAGCTTGATGTCGAGCGTGCCGTCGCTGCTGCGTGCATAGCCGTTGTGACCGCCGGCGATGTGGGTCTTGCCGGCGAAAAGAACCTTCTCAGTCATTGTTGTATCCTTTCGGTTGATGGTTACTAACGTATCCGATTAAATCGGATGCGCGTTAATATGCCGAACCAAATTCGATGTCAACACTATTCCGATTTAATCGGATACGATTTATTTTTTGAAAGACTTTAGCCAGCCGCCCAGGCAGGCTCGACCGGTTGCGCATTCACGTCTTGCCCGGAAAGGAGGCCCCCTATAGGCTTGCCTCGAGGCTCGGGGCTTCACGAGGAAGACGGAGAGTTGAGATGTCCTCCATAACCGAAGGCAATGCGGGACAATATGGCGACAGCCGCAAGCTCGCCGCCCGCGCCAGGCTCCATACCGAATATACCATCGCCGAAACGGGCTGGTTTCCATGGGTTGCCGCGCAGCTGCCTTTGAAACCGGCAGATCGCGTCCTCGACGTCGGCTGCGGGCCGGCATGGTTCTGGGCGGCAACGGCAGGTCTGCTGCCGGAGAATCTGCAGCTGACGCTCGCCGACCTTTCGCCAGGCATGGTCGACGAGGCAGTGGCGCGCTGCGGCGCACTGCCCTTCGGTTCCGTTCGAGGCTGCCGGGCCGATACCGCCGCACTTCCCTTCGAAGACGGCGCCTTCGATCTCGTGATCGCCATGCATATGCTCTATCACCTGCCCGACCCCGCCGCCGGCATCGCGGAGATGGCGAGGGTGCTGAAACCGGGCGGCTTTCTCGCGGTCACCACCAACGGCATCGGCAATATGCGCGAGATCTATCGCCTGACGACCGTCTTCGGCAGCGCGCCGACCGATCCAGCCGCCGTAGCCTTTGGATATGACGCCGCCGAGCAAATGATGCGGACGCAATTCGGAAACGTCGCCATGTCGCAGTATCCGGCAAGCATGCGGATCACCGAACCCGAAGATGTCTTCCTGGCCCTGACCTCTTATCCGCCCGGCGAAGGCGCCGGCGAGCCTCAGCTCAGCGGTTTCCGCCGGGCGATCGCCGATGCCTTCAGGCAAGGCAGCGGCGCGCTCGATGTCAGCAAGGAGACCGGGCTGTTTCTCAGCAGGAAGACGGCCTGATCGGATCGCCGCCTTTCAGGAACGCGTCCGGCCGGGACAGAGCGGCCTCAGACCTTCTCTTTCTTCCTGACCTTTTCTTTCGGCTCGGCCGGCGCATCGGGCGTCGGCGCCAGAAGCTTGCGCAACGATGCGATCTTGTCCTTCACCAGCGGCCGGAAGCGCGTCGCGCGATAGGGCATGTCGGCCGCACCGTAGCCCTCCGGCCCGTCGTCATTGCCGCGATGGATTTCCGCGAGCTTCACGCCGATGAAGGTGCCGTCGACATAATGGGTATATTCGCCGACCCAGCGGATCGTATAGATCTCGCCCTTGCGGATCAGCTGGTCGATGCTGACATGCTTGAAGGTGTCGTTGATGCAGACCACCTTCTGGCCGACATGAAATTCATAGCTCATGGGTCAAACTCTCAAACGGCAATCCGCCTCGCCGATCTATAGCGCGCCCGGCGACGGGGATGAACCCTTTTCTGCCGGCGGACTTCATGCCGCGTGAGCGCCTCTGCCCCTCAATGCGACAGGTTCAGTCGCAATAGACCTTGCCGCTCTTGCGTGAGCGCAGATCGAAGTGGAAGTGGTTCCAGTGTTCCGGGTTGCTGCCCGGCCCGAGCACCGTGTTGAAGTAGCGGCAGCTATCGGTGCGCACCGCCTTCAGCAGCCGGCCCTCGCGCAGCGAGAACAGCCCCTTCTTGCGCACGTCGATCTCATGGCCGTTCTTCAGCACGAACTTGCCGACGTCGATGGCGTTGCCGCGGGCGTGTTCCGACATCGGATTGTATCGCTGACGGCTGTTGTTCATCCGCCGGCAGGAATAGCCGCCGAGCGGCTGGATCGTTCTGATGCCGCTCCAGTAGCGGTAGCGGGCCGACGGCGCCAGCTCGTTCTTCACCCATTTGGCGAAGGCGAGCGTCACCTGGCAGTTCAGCGTCACGGCCGGCCTCACGCCGATATTGCCGGAAAGTCCCTTCAGCGATACCGGATAAGGCACCTGGCAGGCCGGTCCGTTCGAGATCGGCGGCTTTTCGTCGAAGAGCACGCCCATGCGCTTCAGTTCGCGCCGGCAGGCAAGCTCGGAAGCCGGCATGACGCTCGGGTCGACCGGTGCGGCGGGCTCGCTCATCATCGGATTGTTCGGCCGCAGCATCGCCACTTCCTCGGCCTCGTCCTCCTCAGGAACGCGGGATGGCGCCGTGACCGGGCTGCCGTCGCTCCAGGTGGGCGCCCGGCTCATTTCAGCCTGCGCCGCCGGCTGCGGCACTGCCTGCGGCGCAGGTTGGCGCATCGGTTGGTTGAGCTGCATCGGATTGTCGGTGCCGATGCCGTCAACGACCGGCTCGCTGGCGTTGCCCTCGGCGATCTGCTGCTGTTGCTCCTGCGCCAGTCCGACGACGGGCTCTGCTCCGAGCTCATCATCCATGTTGACGCCGCCGGACGGGACGGCGAGGTTCTGCGTGCCGCCCCAGTTGCCGCTCGGCTGGCCGGCCGCCATCGCCTCGTCACTGTCGATCATCGGCAGTTTTCGCCCCTGCGTCTCCGGCGCGCGAGCTGCATGGCCGGTACCGGCGAGGTTCGGCGTATCGAGATAATCGACCGAACCTTGCGTGTTGCCGACCGGGGCGCCGGAAACCGGATAGGACGCCTGGCTTTCCACCGGCGCCATGCGCACGGCCGGCGCCATGCGCGCGGCACCCCGTGACGGCGAAATCGAACTGACCCTGGTACCGTTGTCGACATTGGCGGGCGGCACCAGTCCGTCGCTGATCGAACAGGTCGTTAGCGCCGCTGACAGCAGCACGGGCAGGAAGGCTCGCCGAGGAAAGGAAACAAACGCCATACTCTTATCGCTTCCGTGGGCCGGCCGCAGAGTGACCGAAAAAACTCGGTCCAATTTTAATTAAAAACGGTGAATGAAAACTTACCGGCACAATCTGGACGCGACGGGATTGAAAAAGGCGGCTTTCGCCGCCTTCCAACTGCTGCCGAACTCACGCTGCCCGTGTGTAGCGGGCATCCCGCTGCTGCTCCGCTCCGCGCAGGCGGAAATTCGCAAGCAGCGTCTTCAACTGGGTGCTTTCGTCGGCGAGCGTGCGGCTTGCCGCCGTCGTCTCCTCGACCATCGCCGCGTTCTGCTGCGTCATCTGGTCCATGTGGTTGACGGAGCTGTTGATCTCGTTGAGTCCGGTCGACTGCTCGCGCGCCGCCGTCGCGATCGAGGCGACGTGATCGTTGACCTGATTGACCAAGGCCTCGATTTCCAACAGCGCATCGCCCGTCGAGCGCACCAGCGCCACCCCGCCCTCGACTTCGGTCGCCGACCGGCTGATCAATTCCTTGATCTCCTTGGCGGCGTTGGCCGAGCGCTGCGCAAGCTCGCGCACTTCCTGGGCAACGACGGCAAAGCCGCGGCCCGCCTCGCCGGCCCGCGCCGCTTCCACGCCGGCATTGAGCGCCAGAAGGTTGGTCTGGAAGGCGATCTCGTCGATGACCGAGATGATCTGGTTGATGCGGCTTGAGGATTCCTCGATCCGGCCCATCGCCGTCACCGCATTACGGACGATCTCGCCGGAGCGTCCGGCGCTCGCCTTGGTCTCGGCCACCATCTCGCGCGCCTCGTTCGCCCGCTCCGATGCCGTCTTGACCGTCGCGGTGATCTCGTCGAGGGCTGCGGCCGTCTCTTCGAGAGCCGCCGCCTGCTGCTCCGTCCGTTTCGACAGGTTGCCGGTCGCCTCACTGATGTCGGAGGCGCTGTCATTGACCACGCGGCTCGATTCGGCAATCGCGTGGATGACGCCGTTCAGCGCATCGACGGCCGCGTTGAAATCATTCCTGAGCTTGGCGTAATCCTCGCCGATATCGCCGATCGCAACCGTCAGATCGCCGCCCGCGAGCTTTTCGAGGCCGACGCCGAGCGCCTGCATCGCATGGGTCTGGCGGTCGGAAGCAGAACGCAGGCTCGCCTCGTTGCCGCGGCGCTCTTCTTCGATCTGCCGCTGCCTCTCGTCTTCCCGGCCGCGCAACGCGCTACGCTCATCGACGGAATCGCGAAGCACCAGTAGCACCTTGGCCATCTGGCCCACTTCGTCGCGGCACTCGCTGCCGGCAATCTCCACCGATGCTTCTTCTGCGGCGATCGCATTCATCGCCGTCTTCAGCCGCGCGATCGGCGCCGTCACGCTGCGCACGATGGCGAAGGCGATCGCGATCGTCGCCAGCGCGCCGATCAGGCAAACCACGGCGGCCCACATCGCATTCTGGCGATAGAGCGCCGCAAGGTCGTCGCCATAGACGCCGGTGCCGACGATCCAGCCCCAGGGCTCGAAACCGGCGACATAAGAATATTTCAGCACCGGCTCATCGGCGCCCGGCTTCGGCCAGTAGTAATCGACGAAGCCCTTGCCGTCCTTCTTCACCTTGTTGACGAACTCGACGAACAGGAACTTGCCGTTCGGATCCTTCATCTGGGAGATATCGGTGCCGTTTAGCGCCGGCTTGATCGGGTGCATCACCATCTTGGGATGCATGTCGTTGATCCAGAAATAGCCGTCTGCGCCGTAGCGCATCGCGCCGATCACGTCCTTGGCCGCCGTCTGGGCCTGCTCGCGGGTCATCGTACCCGCCTGCTCCATCTTGTAATATTTGTCGAAGATGCCAAGCGCTGTCGCATCGAGCTGCGCCAGGCCTGCCTTCCGCTCCTCTTCCAGCTCGGAATAGGAATAGTTGAGAAAGAAGACCATCGTCGCCGCGAGCACGGCAAGCGTGAAGCCGACGAGGCAATAAAGACGGGTGGAAATCTTGACGTTGCGCATGAGGTTCCCGGCGATTCTTATGAGAGATCTGTCTCATTCTGCACCACCGGAATTACTGGAGCGTAAAGCTTATTTAGCATCGACTTAAGTAACGTAAGGAGAGGTGTTGGTTGTAAAATTCAACCTGTTGAAATGGAATGGAAATTAGATCGGCATTGCCCATTATTTTCCGCAAGCGATGTCCTCTAGAATGTGACTGCGAACTTTTCTGTCGACTCTGGGAAAACCGCTGACAGGGCTCGCGATCATGCACTAGGGTGATCTCGATGAATCGCCGGCCCCATGCCCAACATCAGATGGAGAACCCTTGATGACCGATGCCGCCAAACCAAGAGGCGAACTGACGCTGCGCACGCTCGCCATGCCCGGCGATGCCAATCCGGCCGGCGATATCTTCGGCGGCTGGGTCATGGCGCAGATGGACCTTGCATCCGGCATCCGCGCCGCCGAGCGCGCCAGGGGCCGCGTCGTCACCGCCGCCGTCAAGGAGATGGCCTTCGAGCTTCCGGTCAAGATCGGCGATACGCTGTCCGTCTTCACCGATATCGAGCGCGTCGGCCGCACCTCGATCACGCTCATCGTCGAAGCCTGGGCGCATCGCGCCCGCTACGCAAAGATGGAAAAGGTCACCGCCGGCACCTTCATCATGGTGGCGCTCGACGAAGAGGGCAAACCGAAGGCCGTCCCCGCCGAGTGACGCGCTGAAACCCGAGGGATAGGGATGGAAACGGTCAGCTCGCCCGAGGTCTTCCTTCACATCAAGGTGGTGATGGGCATGGTCATCAGCCTTTCCCTTGCGCGGCTTCTGACCGGCGTTGCCGGCATCGTCCAGCATCCCGCCAAGGCAAAAGTCTATCCGGTCCATCTCGGCTGGGCGCTGTCCCTGTTCCTGTTCATCATTCACATCTGGTGGTGGGAATATCGCCTGCAGGCGGTCCCCGCCATCGGCTTCGGCATCTATCTCTTCCTCGTCTGCTTCTGCGGCCTGTTCTTCCTGCTCTGCGCCCTGCTCTTTCCGGCATCACTCGACGAATATGGCGGCTACGAGGAATATTTCATTTCCCGTCGCAAATGGTTCTTCGGCATCCTCGGCCTGATCTATGCCGTCGACATCCTCGATACGGCGATCAAGGGACCGGAACGCATCCTCTCCCTCGGCTGGGAATATCCCGCCCGCAACATCGCCTACATCCTCCTCTGCGCCATCGCCGCCTGGACCCCCAGCCGCCGCTTCCACACCGTCTTCATCATCGCCAACCTGCTCTACCAGGTGAGCTTCATCTTCCGGCTTTATGATGTATTGGAGTGAGGCCCGGTCCCGCGAAGCGGGAGCGATCGATCCAGTGAATCGATCGCAGGGCCGAACGCCCTGAGCCATAGCGAAGGGCCAGAGCGGTCGGGCGCAGCCCGAGCAATCGATCCGGTGAATCGATTGCAGCGACGAACGCCGTGAGCCCCAGCGAAGGGCTGGCAGCGCCTTGCTCCACAGACCTGCGTCTCAAGCCCGCGACCTCTCTCCAGCCTCATCCTGAGGCGCCCCGCAGGGGCCTCGAAGGACGGGGCTGGCCACCCGCTTCGCCAAATGCCAAGGCTGGCATGGCGCCAAGCCACCCGCCCCCGTGGTTCGAGACGGCCCTTCGGGCCTCCTCACCATGAGGGCTGGTCGGTGTGCCGTGCCGCCCCGCCTCTCCTCACAGTGCCTGTCACTCAGAAGAGGAGGAAAATCGCCGCCCACTCACACCTTCAAAAACTGCGATCCCTTATCGAACCCCAGCCCCGGAAAGATCTTCCCGGTCAGATCGTCCACACCGACATCGAACTGCCGGTAGAGCATCGCCGCCGCCACCTCCCGCACGTCAGCCGTTGGCATCAGATCGCGGTCGTCGAGCAGCTGGCCGTCACCGAGCCCGGGCCACTTGCCGAGGATGCGGCCGCCATTGATGGCGCCGCCGGCAAGCAGGGCGCAGCCGCCGGTGCCGTGGTCGGTGCCGGCCGAGCCGTTCTGGCGGACGGTGCGGCCGAATTCGGTCATCGCCAGCACCACCGTCTTTGCCCAGATCTCCGGCCCGAGCGTCGCCTTCAGCGTATTGATCGCCTGCGCCAGATCCTGCGCCGGCCGCTTGAACTGGCCGGCCTGGCCGATATGCGTGTCCCAGCCTGATATCGAGAAGCTGGCGATGCGGTAATCACCCTTCAGCATGTTGGCGGTGAGTGCCGCCACATCGGCCACCTTTGCGCCGCGCTGACCGTCCTGTTCGGCCATCATCGAGGCGGTATCGGCCCGCGTCGCCTCGGCGAGTGCCGCGGCAAACGGCGGATCGCCGGCATAAAGCCGCGCCAGGAACTGCATCTCGTCACGCGCCGGCGCCAGGTTGGAATCCGACGCCCAGACGTCGACCTCGTTCGGCCCGGAGAGGATCAGTTCCGTCGAGGTATTGACGTCGATCGCCTTGCGCGCATCCGAGCGCGGAATGACGGCAAGGGCGCGGTTCAGCCAACCGGTCCTTTCCTCGGCGACATGCTCGCCGCCTGACTCCAGCATGTCCTGCCCGTC
Source organism: Rhizobium sp. M10 (assembly GCF_002531955.1). Taxonomy (NCBI): domain Bacteria; kingdom Pseudomonadati; phylum Pseudomonadota; class Alphaproteobacteria; order Hyphomicrobiales; family Rhizobiaceae; genus Rhizobium; species Rhizobium sp. M10. The sequence continues at coordinate 370,707 of NZ_NWTA01000003.1, forward strand.
GAAATGGCTGCGCTGGTCACGATAGGGTGTCGAGACGGCGTGCACGAAGGCAAGCTCCTTACTCTTCCACAGCGGCAGCAGATCCGCGGCGGCCGGGTTAAGCCCGAAATGCCCGCCAAGATCGAGAAGCCCGGTCTCGGGCGTCAGCGCCAGCGTCGGCCGGAGCGCCGCAAAGCCGGCATCGCCGTAGGGCTGCACCAGATCCAGCCCGTCCATCGCGCCGCGCAGCACGATGGTGACGAAGCGGTTATCACCGGGCATCGCCGCAAAGGTGACGGGTGTGAAGACGGGCGCGGCGGCAAGACAGCAGGCAGACGTCAGAAAGCCGCGGCGGGAAAGCGAAATCCTGTTCATCGACAGCGTCACGGGCGGGGCCTCCTGAGCAGGTTCCGGAAAAGTGTCCAGCGGTTTTCCGGTCAGAACCTGCGACAAAACAAATGAGCTAAGCAGAGGAAGCGTTGGCTTGCCAACGAAAGTCTGCTTAGCGGCGATTGAATTCGGGCGATGCCAGCACCAGGGTCAGCCCGCTGATCTTATTCGGCGCCTGCGACACCACGCGGATCGTCTCGTCGCGCGCCGCATCGGCAAGCGTCGATTTCAGGAATTCGCGCGGGTCTTCGTCGCGGCCGAACTGCGCCGCGGCTCGCCTTGCCCAGGCCAGCCGCTCGGCGAGCTGGCTGCCGGTGATCCAGGCGGAAAAGCCTTCCTCGAAGCCGGCCGGACTCGGCGGCAGCCAGGTCGGCTGGCCCATGCGCTTCAGCGCCCCCTGCCCCAGCGCCCGCGCCGTCCGGAAGGCCTTGAGACGCTTGTCCCTGGCCTCGCCTGCGGGATCCGTCGGCACCGGCGATCCGGCCATGCCGGGCGTATTCGCCGCCATGTCACCGTCATCGGTGCCCTGCTGATTGGCGGCCAGGAAGCTGCCGACGACGCCGTTGACCGGGCCGGCATTCAGCGCCCTGAGGCCGGCAACGACATAATCGAAGGGCTGGCGCGCCTTGGCGCCTTCGTTCTGCCAGGCAGCGGGATGGTCGAGCATGGCGGTGTAGACGGCGGTGAGATCGCCATCCGTCTTCTTCCAGGCCGCCGCCATGTCGGAGACCATGCCCTCGTCGGGCTGATCGGAAACGAAGTGAACCGCGAGCTTGCGGCTGATATGCGCAGCCGTCTTCGGATGAACGGCGAGGTCGTCGAGCATGTCGAGATAATCGTCGCGCGAGCGTTTGCGCCCGCCATAGCTGACGCCGAGCACCTCATGCGCGCCGGGCTCGGAAATATTCGGTCGGAAGGCGATGTCCATCTCCTTGCGGTCGATGGTGAGCCCCGTCAGCACCTTGGCCGCAGCGGTGACGTCCGCTTGGGTATAGCCGCTGCCGGCGCCGAGCGTGTGCAGTTCCAGAAGTTCGCGGCCGAGATTTTCGTTCAGTCCCTTGTTGCGCTTCATGCCGCCGGGCGAATCCGGCCCGAGCGAATCCGCCTGGTCGAGATAGATCAGCATGGCGGGATGGGCCGTGGCGCTGCGCAGCAGATCGCCGAACCTGCCGGATATGAACGGCCGGATCGCCTCGGCCTCATAGAGCGGCACGATAAGGCGCATCGGCAGGCTTTTGTTGGCGCTGGTGGAGAAATGATCGGTCCAGAAGGTCGAAAGCCGCTCGTAGAAGCCGTAGGGCGACAGCACCGCCTGCATCAGCCGCAGGTTCGCGTCGTGCTGGAATTGCTGCTGCGCCTGGCGCTGCACGCCCTTGCGCATCTCGCGCCGCGCCGGATCGTCTTCCGTCGTCTTCGCCTGCTGGCGGATCTGCTTCAGCTGCTCCTGCAGGCTGAGGATTGCGCGGTGACGCATGTCGGGGCCGCCAAGCGGAAAATCCGGCGTTGCCGCGGCCCCTATGGAAAGCTGGCCGATCAGCTCATCCTTGCTTTGCGGCAGCGCCTCGCCCGGCCGGAATCCATAGCCGAACCGGATCGCCGCCATCGTCGGAAAAGAGAGGCTCATGGCCGGTCACCTCCTGATCAATGAATAGTGATAGGCTGCCAGCCGATTGCGACGGCAATCTGTAGGAAATGCGGCGATATCGAGACATGGACAATTTGTAATCTATTGAAAAAACTACAAATTAGGCCCGAAAGATGAAGGATGCTCCGATTGCGATGAGCGCAAAGCCGATGGCGTGGTTCCAGGTCAGGTTCTCGCCGAGCCAGAAGATCGAAAAGCCGGAAAACACGATCAGCGTGATCACCTCCTGCATCGTCTTCAGCTGCGCCGTCGTATAGACCGCCGAGCCGATGCGGTTGGCCGGCACCGCCAGGCAATATTCGAAGAAGGCGATGCCCCAGCTGACGATGATGGCAAGGAAGATGGCGCTGCTCTTGTGCTTGAGATGCCCGTACCAGGCAAAGGTCATGAAGATGTTGGAGGCAAACAGCATGACGACGGGCCAGACGGCTGCGGGAGAAAATAGCATGGAGAAACTCGGGAGCTGTGAAGGGAAAACCGATCCGGCGGGGAGACGCCGGCGGCCCCTAACTACCACGCCGCCGCTTGGCGGCAAGCCCCGCAGCCCATGACCGATCGTCTCACGCAGCCTGCGACGCGGATCGCCGCAAGTCGCAGGACGGCTCGCCACCCGGCCACGCGCGCTGGATTAGATTGCATAGACAACGTAAGGACCGCGACATGGACACGACACAGCAAATGCCGCGAATCGACAATTTGCCTTCCCGTCATTTCTGGCGGCGCTTCGCCGCCTTTGCCGTCGACATTATCTTCTTTCAGCTGATCATCCTCATAACAGTCCATTACATGTCGAAGGTCTACCCTCTGGACTTCCGTTTGCCCGGCTGGACCTCCGCGGAATGTAGCGGCTTGTTGCCCGATCAGCTTACGAAGCAAATTGAAGCAGGCTGGCCGGAAGCCACCAGCGACATCTGCGAGGTCCGGCAATTCGGCGGGGCAAAGCAGAGGTACCTGCGAACCGGCACACTCACCGAAGCCGACCTGTGGCTTTCGGGGAAGGAGCTGTCCATTCCCTTGGACACAGACAACAATCCCGTGACCAAGCCGATTCCAGCATATTCCAACCTGATGGGAGGCGTAGCCAACACGGTCCTGATCGCTCTGGCGTTCGCTGGCTTTTCCGCCAATGGCCGCCGCACCTTCGGGAAGGCGCTCGTATTTTTAAGGGTTCAGACTGCCGAGGAAGAAAATCTCAATTTCGGCATGGCGTTCAAGCGCGAAATTCTGAAATTCAGCCCCAACCTTCTCTTCAGCGCTGGGCTTTTCGCACTCTCGCTGCTTCCGGCCTACCCGACCGAAGATTTCAACACGCTGCTTGGAATGCTCCGCGGCGAATACGTGCCTTCTGACGATAGCATCGGCAAATCTTACCTTGTCTGGGCACTGGCGGTGACGGCATGGTGGATTTGGCCGTTCATCGTCTGGGAAGGACAGACCTTTTACGATCGAGTCTGCGCCTGCAAAGTCGTGACGACCCTAAAGGCCGGCCGTCCCGATGAGGCACGGATCAAGCAAAACAGGCCGCGGATTTACCGCAGGCTAGCGCCTATTCGCCGTAGCAGGCGCCGGAATTGACGGTCGCCAGTGTTCATGATTTGGGGCGCGGCACAGACTCCCTCATACTGTGAGGGCAGCCCGGCAAGGCGAAACCTCGAAGCGCGTGCCGCAACATCGCGTCTCGCATCCCTTCGCCGCCATTACACTCGCCCTGACGGTCCTTCGAGGCCCCTGCGGGACACCTCAGGATGAGGCTCTCTGAAGCCTTGGCGCGGCATCCTCCAACGCCCCTCATGCTGAGGCGCGCAGGCCACAGGCCGAAGCCTCGAAGCACGCCGCAACGCTGCTTCTTGCATCCATCTGACGCCGGCGCACCCGCCTCGTCCTTCGAGGCCCCTGTGGGGCACCTCAGGATGAGGCTCTCTGAGGCGCTGGCGCATGCTTGCTATCTCGCGGTCGTTGAACCGCTACCTCTAGCCAGTCGCCACCGTGCCCCGGCATGCCCACGCCACCGACGCAAACGACCGCGGCCCATCCGGCTCGCCGGCTTCATATGCGGCTCTCATGGCAACGCCGAGCGCCTTTCGCTTCGCTGACTCGAGCCCCCAGACATACTTGCCGAGCGGCCCCTCGCCTGCGGCGATCGGCCCCCAATAGTCCTCGAAGGAGCCGTATTCCATCCGGATCAGCAGCGACGTCTCCTCGACGTCGACAAGGCCTTGACTGACAAAACTCTGCTTCATCTCCCCCGGCCGCATCATCGGCTGGAAGCAGTATTTGCGACGCATCGGCAGCGCGTCCTCGTCGAGCATGACAGCCGTGTCCCACATCATCCGCATGACCGGCATGCCGCCGTAATGGTCCCAGACGGCGGCGGCGACCACACCGCCCGGGCGCACGACACGGGCCATTTCCGAAACAGCCTTGCCCGCCTCCGGCACGAAATGCAGCACCAGCAGCGACATCGCCCTGTCGAAGCGATTATCCTCGAACGGCAGCGCGCAGGCATCGGCTTGCCGAATGGCAATACGCGGATCGGTATTGCGCCGCATTGCCGCCTCGACGAAAACCGGCGAATAATCAATGGCGGCGATTTCTTGCAGGCTTGGCTTTTCGGCCAGCGTAAATGTCAGGCTGCCGGTGCCGCAGCCGACGTCGAGCACACGATCCCCATCCGCCAACCCGGCGAAATCGATCAGCATCGGCGCCAGCCTCTTGCTCCAGCGCCCCATCAACCGCTCATAACCATCCGCACTTTCGACATTGAAACTCGATGGCATCGAAACCTCCCTCTTCAAGGACGATGATCCATCATTATGAACCAGCATTCCGGCGTCGCAAGCGGAGCCTGAGTGAGTGTTCAGCACGGCGGAAGCCGGCCACGACCAGCCCGCTTCCGCAAGAACGTCACTACTCAGCGATACCGCAAACTCACCCAGCCGTCTTATCGAGAACGCTCCAGTCGAAGCCGCGCGCCCAATCGGCATAGCTGTGCCAGCCGACATCGGGAAAATCCCGGCGCAGGGCGGCGATATCGGCGTCGTAGCCGGTGCGATCGAACCATTCGAACATCAGCGCCGCGTCCTCGCTCTGCTGCCGCATCGCGGCGATCGGCAGTTCCTGGTAGCGTATCGGCCGATCGAGCGCCTCGGACAGGACCTTCGCCTGCTGCTCGCCAGACAATTCGTCGCCGGCAATATCGAAACGCTTGGCGAACACCTGTTCGCGTCGCTCGGCCAAGGCCGCGACGAACGCCCCGATATCCTTGATGGTGATCTGTTGCAGCACGCGTGCGGGCTGCAGCGCTGCCGCATAGACGCCCTGTCGGAGCCCGTCGATCGCCCAAGGTGCCACCGTGTTTTCCATGAAGGCGACGGGCGCGCTGACCGTATAGGGGATGCCGAGGCCGGCGACATGCTTCTCGACGACATACTTGCTGTCGAAATGCGGAATGCCGGTCTTCTTGTCGGCATCGCCGACGGAGGAATAGATCAGGTGACCGACGCCGGCGGCCTTTGCCGCATTGGCGACGGTGATGCCCTGGCGCGTTTCCGCTTCCGTCCCGGCCTCGTAGCTGTTGCCCATCAGAAACATCGTGTCGACGCCGCTTGCAGCCTTCGCCACAGATGCGCCGTCATCCAGGTCGCCGGCAACGACCTCGACCCCTGCCGCGGCCAACCGCTTTGCGCCGTCGCCGTCCGGCCTGCGTGAGATCGCCTTGACTCGGTGTCCCCGTGCGAGAAGCGCGTGCACGACCGCGCCGCCCTGCTGGCCGGTGGCGCCGGTGACCAAAACGCTTCTAATGTTGCTCATCTGTCTGCTCCTTGTTTGTGACTGATGGAGCAAAGTTAGGGCCTATCACATTGAGCCATAATGGCCTATAATTGGAAAACATCGTACCATTTCAGGCTACAATGCTCGACCTCAACGATATCATGATCTTCGCCCGCGTCATTGAAGCCGGCAGCTTCACCGCCGCGGCGCGCCTGCTCGGCATGCCGAAGACAACAGTCAGCCGACGCATTGCCGCTCTCGAGCGCGAACTCGGCGTGCGCCTGCTGCAGCGCACGACCCGCAGCCTCAGCCCGACGGATGCCGGCCGCCTCTATTACGAGGAAAGCAGCCAGGCGCTCCGCACGATCGAAGGCGCCAACCTGCGTCTTGCGGAAGCAAGGACGGAGCCCGCCGGCACGATCCGCATATCGGCGCCGGTCGGCTTCGGCGGTCACTTCCTGCAGGATGCGATCTTCGATCTTCTGGCGACCTACCCCAAGTCGAGGGTCGAGTTGCGGCTGACCGACGACCGGCTGAACCTCGTCGAAAACGGCATAGACCTCGCCTTCCGCACCGGCATCCTGGAGGATTCCACGCTGATCGCCCGCAAGCTCGGCTCTACCCATCGCTTGCTCTGCGCCAGTCCCGACTATCTCGCCCGCTGCGGCGCGCCCGATCACCCGGCAGATCTCGTCCGCCACGACTGCGTTGTCGCCGGCCAATCCACCCATGCGCAATGGCTGCTCGAAGGCCCGGAAGGACAGGAGACGGTCTCGGTCTCGGGGCGCTTCGCCGCCAATGAAATGCAGGCGGTCATGGCCACAGCGATCGCCGGCTATGGCATCGCCCAACTGCCCCATGGGGTCGCCAATGCCTTCATCAGAGATGGGCGGCTGTGCCGCGTTCTCGACGGTTACACGACCCCGGCCGGCGGCCTCTACGTCGTCTATCCCAGCAGCCGGCACCTGCCGCCTCTGGTCAAGACCTTTATCGAACTTGCCGCCAGACGGTTGACCGCGGGAGCCGGCAGCAGCGACGACTTCGCCATCATATAGCGGTAGCCCGGTCACACTTCCTTCAGCACCTCCTTGCCGTCGAGGCTTCCGATCAAGGTGGCGCTGGCTTCATTGATGCCCGCGACTTCCCCGGCAATCAGTGCATGCTTCATCCGGCGAGCTCCTGCTTGCATCGGCGGCCGGACGCCGCGCTCGACGCTTGCGCGGTCACATGATGGCATTGCTGCCATCGAAGTCCCTGCGCAAAGCCTGCGCCCGCGAGAGCGCGCCGGCAATCCTGTCGTCGGTGAAGGGCTTGGGAATGACGTCGAGCGCGCCTTCGATACCGTTTCCGACATTCTCCGGGCTGCCGGTCACGAAGATGACGTCGACGCCATAGCGGTCGATCAGCCGGCGGGCGAGCTGGGCGCCGCTCAGGCCGTCGGCGAGGCTGAGATCGACAAGCGCGATGTCGCTTTTCGGGGCATAGGCAAGAGCCTGCTCCACCGTCGAGACCGGCCCGACCGTCTGGTGCCCGGCATCCTGTGCGATGCGTTCAAGCTCCAGGGCGATAAAACCCTCATCTTCCACGATCATGACTTTCATGAAACATCCTCCTCCCGTTCTCGCCGGCAGGCGCACCGTCGGCCACCGAGATAACGCGGACTCACGCTCGAAGGTTTCCGCTTCCGAAGAGATGCGTCGGGAAAATGGTAACCAATTTCACAAGACCGCACGCAGCGAGGGAGACCGGGAGATGTCGGCGGGCCTTCGCTGCGTCGTCACTCATCCTTATTGAGGAACCAGCCGAGGGCGGGATCGCTCCGGCATCGGGAAAGCGGCAATTGCCGCACGGAACGAATGCGGCTGATGCCCCCCTCGCCATCCGTGTCGACCTCCATGCAGGCACAGGCATAACCATGGACGGCATGGGTGTAGACATATTCGCCGGTCGTCAGATCAGGAATATGATCCATTCCCTCGGCCTTGTAGCCGCTGCCGTTCTCCATGATGATCCAGCCGCCGGCGGCGTCATTGAGAGACCAGGTCGCCGTCGCCGGATTGTCCAGCCAGCCGCAGCGTTTTTCCGCCTGTGCTGCGGCGGGCACGAGAAGCATCATCAAAACAAGCGCATGCAATCTGGTCATCGGCTTCTCCGCGTCGCCGCCACTATGCACGGCCTGCGGCCGGCAAGGCAACCGTCTTGCCGGCCGTTCTTGGGTGGAGATCCGCAGTGGTCGCAGCGGATCTCGCTCAAGGCTTCTCGTTGGCGCTCTCTGCCCGGAACGCCGCCTCGCCGGCGTCGGAGACTTCGACCCATTTCTTGTCCGGCGCCGCATCCGGAACGTAGCTGTCGTGCCAGTTCCACCATTTGTAGGTGGGCGTTTGCGGATAGCCGTCAGGCGAATCCTCCCAGACCTCCTGCCGGCCAAGCGGCGTGATGTCGAGATAGTTCCAAGTGCCGCCCATCTGTTCGTCACCGCGGTTATTGACGAAATAAGTGCGGAAGATGCGTTCGCCGTCGCGGTAGAACACATTGGTGCCGTGCCATTCGTCGACGCCGAAATCCTTGTCGAAACTGTCGGTGATGGTCACCCATGGCATGCTCCACCCCATCCGCGCCTTCAGCCGCGCGATCTCGGCTTGCGGCGCGCGCGAGGCGAAGACCAGGCTCGTGTCGCGGGCGTTGAGATGGGCGACATGCGCGACCTGGTCGGCCACCATCGAGCAGCCGCGGCAGGCATGATCGGGCCAGCCGAAAACGCCGGGCTCGTAAAAGGCGCGGTAGACGATCAACTGATGCCTGCCCTCGAACAGGTCGAGCAGGCTGACCTTGCCCTCAGGCCCTTCAAAAACATAATTCTTCTCGACGGCCATCCACGGCATGCGCCGACGTTCGGCGGCGAGCGCATCACGGGCACGGGTCTGAGCCTTTTCTTTCACCAGCAGCTGCTTACGGGCCGCCTCCCATGCATCCGGCGATACCACCGCGGGTTTCTGCATGGACTGTCCGCCCGTTCTATTCTCGGCTGTTGCAGTCATCGCTTCGATCTCCTCATTGGGGCGAATTTCCGCGCCTCCTCATCGAACCGCGGTTCTTCGCGCATTGGTCGGACATAGTTTCGCAGCGGAATTCGAACAGTGGGAGTAACAAGTGTGACCGTATTTCCACGGCCGTCCGTTGCAGCAACGGCCCCGCGTCGGGAGTTCGGGCAATCATCGCGCGGGGATGGCAAAGGTGAGCCCGAGCCAAATGGAAGAGTTGCCAAAATCCTCGGTCTGACGGAAGCTTGGTATCGGCCAGTGTGGACGGATTGTACGATATGACGACAGAATCCACTTACGGGGAGCCGGCCAGGCACGGCAGCGCCAGGATCTGCCGCGGCTGCTGGGACCAGATGCATATGCCGATCCCCATCGGCGGCCCGCTCGCCTTGCCCTTCCGCGCCTTCGGCATCACCCGCAGCAAGATGAACCCTGATATCTGCACGATCTGCGAACGATCCTTCCAATATGTCAAAAAGCAGCGCCAGATCACCGTCGACGCCACCATCCTGTTTGCCGATATCAGGGGCTTCACGGATCTCTCCGAGCGGATCGAGGCGGTGCGCTTAAGTGAAATCGTCAGCCTCTTCCAGGATCGCTGCGCCCAGGCGATCTGGGCGCATGACGGCATCGTCAACAAGCAGATGGGCGACGGCCTGATGGCGATCTTCAATTTCCCGATTATCAGCAAGGATCACGCCGCGGCGGCGATCCTGGCGGCGCAGGCGATCCAACGAAACTGTGCCGCGGCGCTGAATAGCCTGGCGCCCGACGCTCTGCCCGGCCGCCCCCTGGGTGTCGGCGTCGGCATTCATTCCGGCGAGGTGCAGATCGGCGAATTCTCCAGCTTCCGCAGCGATTTCACCGCCATCGGCGGTGTCGTCAATCAGGCCGCCAGGCTGGAATCCCAGGCCGCTGCGGGCGAGATCCTAGTCTCGGCGGATACGGCGGCGAAGGCTCCCGACTTGGCGGCAGGCGCCGAAACCCGCATGCTGGCCCTGAAGGGCATCGAGCAGCCGGTGCAGGCACGTGTGCTGGTCAAGCACTGAGCGACGGCGATTGCGGCCTGCTGAAAGCATCATCCCGCCGCCACCATGGCGGCCGCAGTTTCTCACGCTGTGATTGCGAAACATATTCGATTACCAGCCGGTTAATCCTCCGGAAACAAACATCGCTTATCTCTAAGCCGTTTTAACAGCTGGGGTTTCTCATGGGCAGTTTTTCTCTGTTTCACTGGTTGATCGTCTTGATCCTGTTCGGCGTGCCATTATTCTTCGTCTTCAGAAAACCGCTGGTTGGGCCGAACCGCTTCGGCGACCGGCCGCAGGCCATGGGTTTCGGCCAGGCGATTGGAAGCTATTTCAAGAACTATGTGAACTTCAGCGGCAGAGCGAGCCGATCGGAATTCTGGTATTCGGCACTCTTCGTCTCTCTCGTCGCCATCGCTTTGCTTGTCGCGGATCGGAGCCAAACCTTGAACCGGATCTGGTCGCTCGCCACGTTTCTTCCGTGGATCGCCGTGGCCGCCCGACGCCTTCACGACATCAACCGAAGCGGATGGTGGCAGCTTCTCACACTGCTATTTCCCATTGGATCGGTTGTCGTCCTCGTATGGTACTGCAGGGCGTCGACAGTGGATGATTCCAGGGAAGCCGTGTTCGCGTGAGCAAGGTGTGAGAATGGTCCTCGCGGGTTGAGCGGGTCCGAGGCACGGTCACCGTCGTTACGCGGACTGCGGGGTGCGCGGTCCGCTTCTGGCGGCATCCGGAAGGGACCGGCGAGGTTGGTAAAAGCCCGCCTCCGCCTCAGTACTTCATGTTTCGCAATTCAGGAAAATCATAGTAACGCAGCCGCTTGTCATGGCAGCGATGGTCATCCTTTTTCAAGTACAGTATCATGTTGTGTTGCAAGCCAAGGCCGATATAGGACCAGTCTGGGTAAGCACGTTCCGTGGTGCGCGTGCAATACGCATAGATCTGCTTTTCCGGATCAAGCAGAACCACGCTAGAAATCTCGGCCTTCACGAAGTTCCCCGGTTTGATGGTTCCCTGCAGAGCATCGACGTATTCGCGTCGAACCGCATTGGAGGGCGGACGCTGGGAATCCGCAACGGATTGCGGCGCCGGAGTTTGGCAGCTGGCCAGTGCCAGCGCGGCAGCGCAAGCAAAGAATTTGATCTTCATTCAGTTGAATCTCCCGTATCGAGGTCGATAGATCGGCCTTTTCCAAAAGGCTGTGGCTGCAAACAGCAACTCACAGCCCGTACTTCGAGGCTCCGCCCTGCGGGCCACCCACCGCCGCATGAGGAAGGTTGAGAGGCCGCGCCGCCGCTCGCCAAAGCCTAGAGCGGCGACGCGGCCCGAGCCTTCGCGCCTGCGTCAGGTCTTCATGCCGTTCATCTCAGGAAACGGGTAGTAGCGCAGCCGCTTGTCTTTGCAGCGATTATCATTCGCTGTCGCGCCTAGGATTTGGCTATCCGTGAAGGAGACGCCGAGATAGGCCCAGTCTCCCCAGCTGTGCTTGGGCACCACGCGTACACAGTAAGCATAGATCTTCTTCTCAGGATCAAGCAGCACAACGCTCGAAATGCGAGCCCAGACGACCTCACCTGCTTCGTGTCGATAACTTCTCTTGAATACGATGTTGATGAAGTTCTGCCGGACGTCATTCGAGGGAGGCCGCTGCGAGTCGGCAACGGATTGCGACACAGGGGCGTTGCAGCCAGCCAGCATCAGCAGGGCAGCGCAAGCAAGGACTTTTATTCTCATTCAGTTGGATCTCCAAGAATCGGAGCGTAATAAACGCTGCGCATTCCTACAAACACAGCGGGAACAATATTTGCAATACACGAAAATAAACTTCTCGAGCCTACGCATGTGACTGCGTGAACGTGGATATGGCTGCGTCGCTCGACTTATACCGGAGGGTTCGAAACGGAGCCTCCGCTCCCATTCTCATCATCGGTGATCGCCACGCCGGCTTCCAGCGCCGCGAGGATAAAGGCCTGCCGCACGGTCTCAGCCGGCATGCGGCCCGCAAGCCAGGCGCGGCAGAACTCGATCGCCCTCTGCTGATGGACACCGCCATTGACCGGCCAGTCGGAGACCAGTGCATAAAGCGCATCCTGCGGTGAGCGGAGAACCAGCCGTTCGCCGGTATCAAGATCGATCGAAATCGGTTTCTTCCAAAAGGCGGAATGGTCGTTAATGGCAGTAGCACCTGGGACTTGGTCGACAGGAGAATAACTGCGAAAGGGCGTCTCCAGTTCCGGTAGACACGGGACTGTGTACGACGAGCGGGCAAGCATTCTTTGGCAAGAGACGGCTTACGGAAGCTTGCCGGCAAGCTGGCATAGGATTGGTGCCAGAAGCAGCGCTGCGACGCGTCTTGGAGGCTCCACCCTCACGGGCAAAGCAGCTCAGCCTGAGGAGAGTTGGAGGACGCCAGGCCAGCGGACCAACGGGCTGTCATCTGCCTCGCCTGCGCATTCTCTCTTGAGAAGTCTCAAGCTCATCTTGCAAACTTCTATTGCAAGCAGATAATCCTTATTGGGGGAATTTAATAAATAGAGGCTCTAATTGCTCGCGGTCTTCAGCAAGCCCGGATGCTATCGATGCTTTTTCAGTGAGAATTTTTGAATGAAGCCGGAAGAATTTCGCAGATCCGAATATGCCTACAACAAAGGCAAATTGTTACTCGTTATACTGATCATGTTTGCCTTTGCGGTGGGAGCTGTCGTCCTAGGGTTCCTCCTGCCGAAAGACAAGGATCCTCATCTGGTCTGGTTCTTCCCGTTGCTGGCTGCAGGGTTCTTCGGTCTGCTTCCATTGCTGGTCATCCCCAAGCTCTTCACCAAGGGACCCGGATTGGTGATATCGACGGCCGGCGTCCGGCTGCCGAATTTTCCCGACCAGATCGTGCGGTGGTCAGCCATCCGGAGCTTCGGGAGATTCCAGAGCAAAACTTCGGATTCCATCATCCTTCACCTTGATCCCGCCGCCGCCAAGACCTTGATCAGACAAGGGCTTGCAGCCCGACTGCCGGAATGGTTCGTCGGCTCGCGCCTCAGGGTCGGCATTCTTCTGCATTTTCTACAGGGCCGTCCGGACTCGATATTCAACGAGTTCGCGGAAGTGGCAACCGAAGCGTTTGAAGCCGAATGGCGGGCCTTGCAGGAAGCCGGTTCGATTGCCGAAGAGGACGAAGACGAGGTGCCGGGACCGGCTTTCGATGGCGCCCGTTATCCCGTCTTTACCTATGCTCTTCTTGCCATTCTCGTTGTCGCCTATGCTGGCGAACTCGCCTTCGGCGTCGAAGCGTCTCGCGCCGGCACTCCCAGCATTCGTACACTGCTGGTGTTCGGCGGAACGTTTCGCCCAATCATCGTCGACGACGGCGAGTGGTGGCGGCTGTTTACTGCGCCGTTCATGCACGGAGGCATCCTCCATCTCATGTCCAATTGCTGCTGCTTGTGGATTGCGGGAATGCTGTTCGAGCGGTTGATCGGCTGGCGCTGGTTTGCCGCGATCTTCTTCGCCAGCGCCCTCGGCGGCTCTCTCGCCTCAGTCTGGATCAATGACGTCCACACCGTCGGTGTCGGCGCCTCCGGTGGCATCGTCGGGCTTTTCGCGGCCGTGATCGCCGGCAGCATCCGTTTCCAGTCAACGCCGATCGCATCCTCTCTGCAAGTGGGCGCCATTCAAATTCTGGTTCCCTCGCTGCTACCGTTCCTCTCGGCAGCGAAAGAGGGGCAGACCATCGACTATGCCGGCCATTTCGGCGGCGCGATGACAGGCGCGGCTCTCTCGCTCCTGCTATTGGCTCTTTGGCCGCGGGAGTGCCCGACGCCTCGTTATGACAGAATTGCGATAGCCTTCAGCGCTGCATTCGTGATCATTGCGGCGGGAGCACTCTGGCCGATCACAAACGCGCGCCAATCCTATCTCAGCGACCCGATGACGAACTATTTCGGCGGAAGGTATCAGCAGGCCGCGACGGGATTTTCCCTCATCGCAAGCCAGGATCCACGCACCGCCCCCTATTATCGCCTCTGGCGTTTCATCGCTCAAACCCGAGGCGGTGATCCGAATGCGCTCGCTGATCTCAGGACCGCAGCTGGCGCGATCGATCAAGCCGCCTGGCCCCATCCCATCTACCGTCTTTTCCTCCGCGAAGTGACGCCGGGGGAGCTGACGGCGAAGGCGGCCGACAGCAACCAGATCTGCGAGTCGATCTTCTATATTGGCGAATGGTATCTTCTTGCTGGAGCCAAGGATGAGGCGCGCAGCAGGTTCCAGGCCGCTTTGGTGTCCTGCCCGAAAACATTTATCGAATATGATGGAGCAGGTGGTGAATTGGCCAAGCTCGACGCGAAATAACTATCAAGGGGCCTCGGAGCGCGAGGGCGGACATATCTGAAGCCAACAATCTTGCATTGAGCACTCGGCATCCGGTGTCAGGTGTTCATGGCAGTAGAGAATTCAAGCTTTTTACAGTGGAAGGCTTTCATGCCCAAGGGACTGCTTTTAATTTGCGGCTTTGCTTTTGCCCTGACGGCGCTGTCAAGCGGCGCAACTCGCGCAAAAACGCTGGACGGTTTGGAGGATTTCAAATTGGGTAGCTCGTTTGCAGATGCCCAGCGAAATGCGAGCGAAAAAGGTTGGAGATTGAGAGAGCTTTCTCCCAACCTTCCCGGCCAATGGGTCGTGGAAGGGTCGAACCTCGGTCTTTTCATATGCGACGACAAAATCGCCTCCATCCAACAGCACCGCGACGGCGAACTGCATGACTTCGCATTGCTCGTGCAAGACTTTCGAATAAAATATGGCGAGCCGGAAACGACCATTGTGACCTTCCCCGTTGGGGGGACGTGGATATCGAATATCGACGCCAGATTCGCCTCCCCCTCGGGGGAAGGCGTCGCCGTGCAGCTCAGCAGTACCGCCGGAAAACTCCGCATTCATCTCAATTTCTTCAATGCGAACATCAATTGCACAACGGAAACCAAACCTTGAGGGTGCACGACCGCAATTGGCGCATCCACGATGCCATGAGATAGCCTCTCTCACCTTCCTGTTTTGGTGCCCGACGCGCCCAGCACCGTCCACTATTCACCCGATCCGAACGATTCATTCGTTTCCCTTTTGTACTCTTTCCCTCTTCCCTTTCGCGCTGACTCTCTCCATATTCCCGCCATGGCCAAATCTCCGAAGAAATCCCCTGCCCCGAATGGCTTCGAGGAAGCCCCGCAATCGTCCTTTGAAGGCGCCCCGCTTTCAGGCTCGGTTGCCGATTGGGTGAAGCAGCTTGAGGCGGATGCGGAAGCATCGGGCGTCGAGAGCCAGCGTGACATCGCCTCCAAGGCCGGCAAGCATCGCAAGGCGGTGGAAAACGCGGCGCGCAAGCATTCCGAAGCCGTCAGCGTCAACAAGAAGGCGACGGTGGGCAAGACCGCGCGCGGCGTTTCCATCGGCGGCTCCAGCGATCCGAAGACGCGTGCTGCCGCCGGGCTCAACCCGGTCGCCGGCCTCGATATCTCGCTGGAGGATGCCGGCAACATCTCGCCTGGCGGCGTCACCGCCACCGTCGAGGCGCTGTCGAAGCTGATCGAGAGCGGCAATCCGCTGCACAAGAACGGCAAGATCTGGACGCCGCACCGCCCTGCCCGCCCCGACAAATCCGAAGGTGGCATCCGCATCCTGATGAAATCGGATTATGAGCCGGCCGGCGACCAGCCGACGGCGATCCGCGATCTCGTCGAGGGACTGGAGAATGGCGACCGAAGCCAGGTGCTGCTCGGCGTCACCGGCTCCGGCAAGACCTTCACCATGGCCAAGGTGATCGAGGCGACGCAGCGCCCGGCCGTCATCCTGGCGCCGAACAAGACGCTGGCCGCCCAGCTCTATTCCGAATTCAAGAATTTCTTCCCCGACAATGCGGTGGAATATTTCGTTTCCTACTACGATTATTACCAGCCGGAAGCCTATGTGCCGCGCTCCGACACCTATATCGAGAAGGAAAGCTCGATCAACGAGCAGATCGACCGCATGCGCCACTCGGCGACGCGCTCGCTGCTCGAACGCGACGACTGCATCATCGTCGCCTCGGTCTCCTGCATCTACGGTATCGGCTCGGTCGAGACCTATACGGCGATGACCTTCCAGATGTCGGTCGGCGACCGGCTGGACCAGCGCCAGCTGCTGGCCGACCTCGTCGCCCAGCAATACAAACGTCGCGACATGGATTTCACCCGCGGTTCCTTCCGCGTGCGCGGCGATACGATCGAACTCTTCCCCGCCCACCTTGAGGATGCCGCCTGGCGCATCTCGATGTTCGGCGACGAGATCGACGCCATCACCGAGTTTGACCCGCTGACCGGCCAGAAGGTCGGCGATCTGAAATCGGTGAAGATCTACGCCAATTCGCACTATGTCACCCCGCGCCCGACGCTGAACGGCGCCATCAAATCGATCAAGGAGGAGCTCCGGCTTCGCCTCGCCGAGCTCGAAAAGGCCGGCCGCCTGCTGGAAGCGCAGCGCCTGGAGCAGCGCACTCGCTACGATATCGAAATGCTCGAAGCCACCGGCTCTTGCCAGGGCATCGAGAACTATTCGCGTTATCTCACCGGCCGTGACCCTGGCGATCCGCCACCGACCCTGTTCGAATATATCCCCGACAACGCCCTGGTCTTCATCGACGAAAGCCATGTCACCGTGCCGCAGATTGGCGGCATGTACCGGGGCGACTTCAGGCGCAAGGCGACACTCGCCGAATACGGCTTCCGCCTGCCCTCCTGCATGGACAACCGGCCGCTGCGCTTCGAGGAATGGGACGCCATGCGCCCCGACACCATCGCCGTCTCGGCCACCCCCGGCGGCTGGGAGATGGAACAATCCGGCGGCGTCTTCGCCGAACAGGTGATCCGCCCGACCGGCCTGATCGACCCGCCGGTCGAGGTCCGCTCCGCCCGCACCCAGGTCGACGACGTGCTCGGCGAGATCCGCGAAACCGCCGCCAAAGGCTACCGCACCCTCTGCACCGTGCTGACCAAGCGCATGGCCGAGGATCTGACCGAATATCTGCATGAACAGGGCGTGCGCGTGCGCTACATGCACTCCGACATTGATACGCTGGAACGCATCGAGATCATCCGCGATCTCCGCCTCGGCGCCTTCGACGTGCTCGTCGGCATCAACCTGCTGCGCGAGGGCCTCGACATTCCCGAATGCGGCTTCGTCGCCATTCTCGACGCCGACAAGGAAGGTTTCCTGCGCTCGGAAACCTCGCTGATCCAGACGATTGGTCGTGCAGCCCGTAACGTCGACGGCAAGGTCATCCTCTATGCCGACCAGGTGACCGGCTCGATGCAGCGCGCCATGGACGAAACCGGCCGCCGCCGCGAAAAACAGATGGCCTATAACCTCGAAAACGGCATCACGCCGGAATCCGTCAAGGCCAAGATCTCCGACATCCTCGATAGCGTCTACGAACGCGACCACGTCCGCGCCGATATCTCAGGCGTCTCGGGCAAAGGCTTCGCCGACGGCGGCAACCTGGTCGGCAACAACCTGCAGGCCCATCTCAACGCGCTCGAAAAGTCCATGCGCGACGCCGCCGCCGACCTCGACTTCGAAAAAGCCGCCCGCCTGCGCGACGAAATCAAACGCCTCAAAGCCGCCGAGCTGGCCGTCATGGACGACCCGATGGCGCGCGAAGAGTCGAAGGCGATGGAAGGCAAAGACGGCCGCGCCAATGGTAAGAATAGAGCCGCGAGCTCCAGTGGTAGCCCTCATGGTGAGGAGGCCCAGAGGGCCGTCTCGAACCACGAGGGCGGGCGCGGAACCTCCTACTTCGCCAAACCCTCCCTCGACGACATGGGCCCAGGCACCGACACGACCACGCCCCTCTTCCGCAAGCCCCATCTCGATGAAATGGGCCGCGACCCCACCACCCCCGCCGGCAAGAGCCTCTTCCGCAAGAACGACCTCGACGAGATGACCGTCGGCCGCACGGAGAAGCCTGTGACCGGCCGCGTGCCGGAAAAGCCGGATGCCTCAAAGAGCACGAAGCGCTTTTCGCCGCTGCTGGAGGGACAGCCGGAACACGATGACGGCGTGCGGCCGGTGGTGCGTGGACGCGTCGGCGCCGGGAGCTACGAGGAGCCGGGCGAGCAGAAGCGCAAGGGGCGGACGAAGGGGAAGACCGGGCGTCCGGGGCGGTGATGATTCTAGCTTTTCTATTGTGCCGGCGCGATTAATCTGTCGAATATATCAATAAACCGTTTTAGAGAACGACAGCCGTTTTCGGGCTGTAACGCGAAACTTACCAAAGCACTAAACTTAGGCTGATCGACAGTTTCCGAATAAAATCGACCTTGCTTGAGAATGTGGCGCTCAAAGTATCCCTTTGCATCCCTTATCTGCAAAAGGTCTCCGATTGGCGGAATTGGTTGAACGCAGTCAGCATGATTTGCAAAAGAATCCACAGCAGCGAGGAACCAAGTTTCATATTCTGGCTGTGGAGCAACAAAGGCATGCTTCACAAAGCCATCTTCGCCTCTCATGTGTCCTTCAATTAGATTTTTCAGTTCGACTGGACATTCTTCATCCGCATCACAAACTACCAAAATCAAAGCCTTGTCGTCGTCACTCTGACAAGATTCCTGTAGGCGTTCGCGTGCTAGCGCCAAAATTCCAGGCCACTCTTCCGCACGCTTCATTTTTCCTTTTGGAAGTCTGTAGGCCCTTGCTACATCAACTTCATAAAAGCCAAATCTCTCATTCAAGAGCTTTCGAATGAGTACAGGAAGAGCTCGTTCATCACCATGTCCCTCAACGATCGGATACACGTACAGCATATCAGCTCCAGAGACTAAATTGCATTGGTTTGGCCTTCTCAGGCTCTAGCTGATTCTTTCTTAAAAGATCTCCGGGAGTGAGCAAGTTCCGCTGAACTACTTCTTTGCTCGCTTTGTCGGCAGGTCGAATAGAGGTATCTCCTTCGTCTGATCGAACAATCCTGATATTCTCTATCCCTATAGAAGGGTGATCTATAAGTTCGGGGCTATGAGTTGTAATTATTACCTGCTTTTTCCTTGCGGCCTCTACGATAGCATCTGTTATAACAGAGCTTGCAGCGGGATGAATTGTTGCTTCAGGCTCCTCAATACCGAGAAGGATACTTTCAGCACTTGGCGATCGCTGAAACAACGCGACCAATATCCCTAAGGATCGCAAGGTACCGTCTGACATCTGCGACGCAAAAAAGCGCCAAGCATTTTTTTGGCCAGCAACACGCTGAAAGAATTCAATAGTCTCCGACGGACCGAGATTTTTATGGGCGATATTTTCAAGCTGCTCTACGATTTGCTTGAGATATTCCCGAATCCTTTCATATTCATCCGGATATTGGTTCTCCATGATCCTCAGAACTGAAGCTATATTCTTACCGGTGCGAAGGAGGTATTCCCCGCTATCATGAGGTTGAGGCAGTCGGAAATCTTCTGGGTAAATATTATAAAATCGCATAGACGATAGAACATCAAATACTTCTCTAACCGATAAAATACTTGAGAGAAGCTGCATAGCCAATCTGTCATCTGATATTACATCAGGGGATATTACTTCGGTGCTGGAAATTTTCCTTCCATTCTCGTACCTAAATTCAGTTATACTTATGCCATCCCCAGAAATACTAAGATACTCCTTCTGCACCTTATGGGAGCCATCGGCCGCTGCGCCAACCTGGAAGGAATACAATGCATTCTTCCCCGATGGCAGCGCGATGCGTAGCTTTATTGCAAAGTTTGTCGGATGCCCCCCCGACCTTTTTCGAACTGCCGAAAGACCGGATCGCTGCCTAATCGCGAAATCTAACGTGGAGTTCAGTGCATCCGAAACAAAATTCAAAGAATCAATAAAATTGCTTTTTCCACTTCCGTTAGGGCCAACTAAAACCGTTAAATCAGATAAATCAACCTCGCAAAAGCCGATACTCTTATAATATCTTAAGGTAACCTGTGTTATTAATCTCATAGCTTATACGGTGCCTCTTACTGCAATTGGTGGATCCTGCAGCTTTAGACCCATAAGCACATAGACAGACGAAAGTTCGTGATGCCACTGCGCTTGATGATGGCGTCCAGCATGATTGCTTTCCTTCACTTCCGCAAGTAGGTCGCTTTCATTAACCCCTTAAAGAAGTTGAGATTTTGAAGACAGGACCGTTGCGACTGAAATACCGTTTTGTGTTGATTGCGAGCCACGGCGCAGCTGCCCACCGCGAAACGCTAGTCATAAGTCCATCACAAACAGCACTTCATCCAGGCCCATGGCTCCTGCTACACATCCACTAAAATCCGTGTGCACACAGGAGTGACGGAGAAGAAGTGCTCGACCTTATGTAGGGCCGATAGGAGTCGCCGCCAGCAACTGATCCCATTGCGAAGCAACCGCAATTGACAGAGAAAACCCAACAAACGCCTCGACAACAAACGGGTCCCCTTTCGTGCCTGAACTCCGCATCGATCCCTTCCCCTCGCCCGCAGAGTTCAACACCCTCTGGTCCGCCGCCTGGAACACCCCCACCGCACCTGACTTCACCCGAATCCTGCCCCGCAGCCTCGCCCATGTCGGCGCCTATCACGACGGCAGGCTCGTCGGCTTCGTCAACGTCGCCTGGGACGGCGGCATCCATGCCTTCCTTCTTGACACCTGCGTTCACCCCGACATGCGCCGGCAGGGCATCGCCACGCAACTGGTCAGGGAAGCCACGCGGATTGCCCGCGAGCGCGGTGCCGAATGGCTGCATGTCGATTTCGAGCCGGATCTGACTTCCTTCTATCGCGCCTGCGGCTTCCGGCCGACCGAAGCCGGCCTCATCAAGCTGACATAGCCTCCTCCTCACCCAAACCCCATCCTCTCCTCGCCCTTTGCCAGCGCAAAATAAATCCGCTCCACGCGACAGGCTGCACTCCTCGCGCTCGCCTCATACCCCGCCGCCGGCCAGCCGCGCCGGGGGCTTCCATCGGCGGCGATCAGCCAATACCAGCGCTCACTTGAATCCATCAGGTCGATCTTGAAGATCCGTCCCATGCAGGCATCGCCGTCAAAGCCGATGAAATCGTCGCCGGGCTTTTCCTTCCAGGCGTGGCGCCATTTGCCCTTCGGCTTCTCGCCACTGGTGATCAACTCCCAGCTTTTCCAGCCATTAAAGTCCGATTGCGCGGTCAGGGAGCCGTCATAGGGCCTGTGATCGATCTGCAGGCAGCCTTCCAGAAACTCCGCCACAGAATGACAGAGGGTTGTCCACGCCTCGTCACTGTGCCGGGTCAGCTTGAAGGCAAGCTCGTCGGAGACATTCCTCAAGGCTGCGGCGATGGCGGAGGCGACGCCTTCCTTGCTCGCCGGTTCACCGCGCAGGCTGATGCAGAGATAAGTGCAGAGAAATTCCGCCGTATCCCGCGCGATCGGTTCAATGACATGCAGGTTGCGACGCTTGCCGATCTGATAGCCGCCGAAATCCCGAATGCGGCGCTGAGACTGTTTGCGAAGGGCATTGTTGAGGAACGACCGCAGGAGCGTTCCGATATCGTCTTGCATGCGTGGTCCTCTCCTCGTGAGGATGTGTTTGCCGCATGGTTTCGTGAATGGCTCCCGCCCGAGCCGGTGACATCAGAGCAATTCCGGACGCAAGACCGCCGCGGCTTGCCGGAAGTACCTAGATCAGCGTCGGCTCGGAATCGTCCTCGACCTCTTCGATGAGGTCGGGCCTGTCGTTTTTCGGCGAACCGACATCCCGGCCGATCTTCCACATCACCATCAGGTCCGCCGGGAAAGGCTTCATGAGATCGTAAGGATCCGGCTCGGGAGACAGCCACCGCTCGTAATCCGCGCGATGCAGGATAACAGGCATGCGATCGTGAATCTCCGCCATCATCGCGTTCGGCGCGCAGGTGACGATAGCGAAGTTGCGGATGGATACGCCTTTCTCGTCCTTCCACGTCTCCCAGATGCCGGCGAGCGCGAAGGCCGAGCCGTCCTTCATGGCGATGGCATAGGGCTGCTTGTTCCTGCCGGTGCCGTGAATGTCCTTCCATTCGAAGAAGCCGTTGATCGGCACCAGGCAGCGGCGCGAGCGGTATGCAGCACGGGACATGCCGTTGGAGCTGATCCCTTCGCAGCGGATATTGACTGGCGGCGGCCGGCCGCCGGGCTTGGCCCAGGCGGGCATCAGGCCCCAGCGCGCCACCACGAACATAGCGCCTGACGTATTCGGTTCGCGCACGATATCCCGGATGATAATAGGATAATCCTGCGACGGTGCGCCGTTCCAACGAGGGAAGCGATTTCCAAGCCCGTCGATATCCCCGCCCTTCACGGCAAAGGGAAAATTGCTGATCAGTTCTTCAAGCGATGTCTTGACGAAAATGCGTCCGCACATGGGCCCTCGCTGCCGACAGACTATTAGATGTTCTGATTATGTTCCGGAACCAGGTCCGGTCAACAAAGCGTCAGTTGTGCGCTTGCCGGAATGCCCCTCCCGCCTGGTACCGGGGCGGCAGGCCGATTGCCGGTTATGGAACGGCGATACTGAGCGCGCCGGGAAGAATAGTTTCGCACCTATAGCGAGAATTATATACGTCACGAATGAGTATAAATTAAAAGACTAAAATACGACTTTTGGTTTGCAAATTCAAAGTTATTTTCCAGTATTTCAGCCTTAGTTTTTCGTTAAAAAACCAAGAAAAAATCACAATTTTTCATTGAAAACATCACTAATGATTGGCATAGATCCCCGTGGGGTTGTCTTCCGCCGAACCAATAAACCAGTTCTTCCGCGGATTTCTGATTTTTCGAAGTACACCGCATCTATTGGGGGTAATTTTTAAATATGGCCTTGAATATACTGGACACCAACGGCGCCACAGTCACCAAGACCGGCGCCGAGTTCGAAGCCTACGACGTCATCCGCGACTCCGCTGCAAACCCTTCCGTACCTGTGATTCTTGTTGTTTCCGATGCCGGCGTGGTGGATCTGGCTGATGAGCTGGGCTCTGTCTCTGCACACGTGATTGGCTCTTACTACGGCAATGCGATTACGACGGACACGGGCAACGACACCATTTCAGGCAGCGACGGCAACGACACGCTGAACGGCGGCGCTGGCGACGATATCATCGGCGGTGGTAACGGCAACGACATATTGATCGGCGGCGCCGGCAACGACCTAATTATTGGCGGTGGCGTCCCCTGGCCGGGATCGGTAGATCAGCCGCAACTCACTGCCATTGACGCCGGTGATGGCGACGATTCCATAATCGTGGAGAGATACAATCCATTGATATCCGGAACAGTCGATGGCGGCGCCGGAATCGATACGCTGCAGTCCTCCTCGCTCGACGGTCTGACGATTAAGAACGTCGAAGTCCTTCAGACCTCGCCATATACTGTTACCGGTTCGAGCGCGCAGTTCGAAAGTTTTGATAAGATCATCGGATCGACAGATCCCTTATCCGAATTCTTTGCCTCTTTGGCGGTGACGGACAGCGCCCACCTCGATCTTTCCGACGAGTTGGCGGACCGTCGAGCCCATATCTCGGGCTGGAACAATCCCTCCGGCGTTGACGTCAAAACCGGCGATGGCGACGACGTATTTTCGGGCAGTGGCGTCAACGACATTTTCGACGGCGGCGGCGGCAATGACTTTCTCGCCGGCGAGGACGGCAATGACAAATTGACCGGCGGCGCCGGCGACGACCAGCTCAATGGCGGCGACGGCACCGACACGGCAGTTTTCGCCGGCAATTTTGCCGACTATTCCCTTTCCGTGGAAAATTTTGAAAAGGTCGTGACGAGCGGACTGGAAGGCACGGATACGCTGCAAGACGTCGAATTCGCGCAATTTGCCGATGGCGTCTACGATTTTGATAAGAACACTTTCACGGTCAACAGCACTCCTCCGGATATTCCTTTGAATATCCTGGAGACGAACGGCGCCACGATCACCAAGACCGGCGCCGAATTCGAAGCTTTCGACGTCATTCGCCACTCCGAGTTCAATCCTCTCGTCGCGGCCACCCTGGTTATCTCGGATTCCGGGACGGTAGACCTTTCCGACGAACTGGCCTCAAGCTCCGCAAATGTGACGGGTTCGAGCGGCGACGATACGATTACCACAGGCCCAGGCAACGACACGATCTCGGGCGGTGACGGCGCAGATACGCTGAACGGTGGCGCCGGAAACGATCACCTTCATGGCGGAATTGGCAATGACACGCTGAATGGCGGCGACGGCAATGACCAGATCTTCGGCGACGGCGGAAACGACGTCATCAGAAGCGGCGCCGGCAATGATACCATCACCGACGGTGATGTTGGCAACGTCTCTCCGGACCTCGGGCTCGTGCCGGAAGTCTTGGACATCGACGCCGGCGGCGGCAGCGATTCCGTCATCGTGCAGCCATTCGCCCCACTGATTTCCGGAACAATCAATGGCGGTGACGGGCTCGATACGCTGCAAGCCCCCGATCTAAGAGGTCTGACGATCGAGAACTTCGAAGTCCTTGACACTGCAAGATTTCAGGTTGCCGGTTCGAGCGCGCAGTTCGAAAGCTTTGATAGTATCGTCGGCTCGATCAATCCGTTCGACGTTGTTTCTCGCCCCTCACTGGCAATAACGGACAGCGCCCACCTCGATCTTTCTGATGAGCTGGGAGGCCACGGAGCTTTTATCACCGGCTATGGCTCCAGCATTGACGTCAAGGCCGGCGGCGGCGACGACCAGTTTACGGGCACCGACGGCAACGACCTTTTCGAGAGCGGCGGCGGCTACGACGTCATCGATGGCGGCGCCGGCACCGACACGGCGGTGTTCTCCGGTAATTTCGCCGACTATTGGCTCGGCGTCATCTACGACAATGAAATCCACATCGTGACGAGCATGAGCGGGCAGGACGGTGAGGATCGGCTGACCGACGTCGAATTCGCCCGTTTTGACGACGGCGTCTACGAATTCGCCACGCAAACATTCACGAGCACCAATAACGCGCCGACCAACATCCAGCTCTCGAAAACCTCCCTCTCCGAGGATACGCCGATCTGGACGACGGTCGGCCTGCTCAGCGCCAAGGATGCCGATGGCGACGCACTCACCTACACGCTCATCGACGGCGCCGGCGATCACTTCCGCCTGAAGGGCAATCGCATCGTCACCTCGAAAGCGCTGGACTATGAGACGGCGAAGTCCCACACGATCAAGGTGGCGGTCTCCGACGGCAAGGTCACGGTCGAGAAGGACATCACCATCAACGTGCTCGACGTCAACGAGGCCCCTGCCAACCAGGCGCCGATCAAGCTTTCCTTCTCGCGCAGCTCGATCTCCGAGAATGTCGCGGTCGGCACCTCGGTCGGCCTGCTCTCCGCCGTCGATCCGGAAGGTGGCGTGGTCAAGTGGCGGCTGACCGATAATGCCGACGGCATCTTCAAGCTCGTCGGCAACAAGCTCCAGACCAAGGCGGCGATCGACTACGAAAGCAACCACAGCCTGACCTTCACCGCCGAAGCCTATGACGCGGCCGGCAACACCACCAGCCACGACTTCACGCTGGCCGTGAAGGACGTCTTCGAGCTGCCGTCTTCGAGCCTCGCGCATGAGGCGCTGATCTAACACGACAGTTGCCGCCGACCAGAGATGCGTCGTAGGCGGCTTTCAACAGCGGTGGGGCTAGCAGTCTTGCAAGCCCCACCGGTGAGACTCTTCCGGCGGTCGTCGCGGGCGCCACCCGGAAACGGCGAGGCCGGCGGCCATGCGGACACGCTCCGAAAATGCCGCTCCACGTCGACGCCCGTTTCGGCTATGATTCTCCACCCATCCGAGGAGAGCCGCATGCGTCTGCCCACATTCATCCTCGCCCTCGCCGTCTCGGCATTCGCAGCTCTGCCCGCCTTGGCGGAGACCTACAAGACGCCGAAAGCGCTGCTCAAGGCGCTTTACAGCTACGACACCGATAGAAGCGACGCCGAGGCGCCGTCGCCCTATTCGATCTTCTTTTCCGACCACCTGAACAAGCTTCTCCAGACCGATCTCGACAACACGCCGGAAGGCGATGTCGGCGCGGTCGATTTCGACCCTGTCATTGCAGGCCAGGACGGCGAAGCGAGCAACGTCCGGATCGGCCAGCCGATCTTGCTGGACGACAAGGCCGAAGTGGAAGTGCAGTTCAAAAACGGCGAAGAGGTGACGCTGTTCTATACTCTGGTGCGCGAGCACGGCGGCTGGAAGGTTGACGACATCGCCAATCAGAAAGGCGATGCTCCCTGGAGCCTGACCGCGCTGTTGGGGGATGCGCAGTAGGCGGCGGCAGACCCAAGCGCGCTGCCACTCTTCTGCTCGTCAGAGAAGCGTCCCCGGCATGTCGGCAACGAGAGAGCGCATGCACCGAGCGCGAGCAAAGAGCAATGCAGGGTTGCTGCGCACCGCCTCGTTCCGTTTCGGCACGCCGATCCCGCTATGGCACAGCCGTGCAAGCATCTGCCAACTTTTCGTCAAGTAACTGAATCTTCGGCATTTCCTGTCACGATAAGAGGCATGCCACAATAATGGCGCTTGCCTTTTGACCGAAATGATGGCACGAATCCACCTACTCGGGCATTTGCATGCCGGTGACTGGACTGATGTGGCAATCCCTTCCGTTACGGAAGGAGACGCGGGAATACCCGCCTGCGTAGACGTTCTTTCCCCGTACGTGACTTCTCCGACTGACCCTTCGGCCCATCGATTCGGGGCGAAAGCTAAAGCCGTCCGCTTCCCCTCGGGGGCGCGGATACTACACAGACTAAGGGAAAAGGACGATCCCAATGGCCACCAAAGGCACCGTAAAATTCTTCAACCAGGACAAGGGTTTTGGTTTCATCACGCCGGACGGCGGCGCAAAGGACGTTTTCGTCCATATCTCCGCGCTGCAGGCTTCTGGCATCCAGTCGCTGCGCGAAGGCCAGCAGGTTACCTTCGACACCGAGCCGGACCGCATGGGCAAGGGCCCGAAGGCCGTCAACATCTCGGCTTCGTAAGTCGGATTTCCGCTTTTGCGGCATGAACGGCGCTCCGCTAGGGGCGCCGTTTGCGTTTGCGCTTGCGAATTTGTCGATCGCACCGGCAAGTGTTATATGCGCCTTTGACGATAATCCGCCGGCGCGCGGCAGGAGCGGCACCCTGCCGCGGCAGCCTGCGAACACAGGAAAAATGAAACGCCGATGACGCAGAAAAGGCCGATTTTTGCGGTCGCCCCGATGATCGACTGGACGGATCGGCATTGCCGCTATTTCCACCGCCAGATCAGCCGCCAGGCGCTGCTCTATACCGAGATGGTGGTCGCCGATGCGATCATCCACGGCCCGCGCGAGCGGCTGCTCGGCCATGACGTGGAGGAACATCCGCTGGCGCTGCAGCTCGGCGGATCGGACCCGGCCAAGCTTGCCGAGGCGGTGAGGATCGCCGAACCCTATGGCTATGACGAGATCAACCTCAATGTCGGCTGCCCTTCCGACCGCGTCCAATCGGGCACCTTCGGCGCCTGCCTGATGCTGACGCCGGAGACGGTGGCCGCATGTGTCGCGGCGATGAAGGCGGTCGCGACCGCGCCGGTGACGGTGAAATGCCGCACCGGCGTCGACGAGCAGGAGCCGGAAGAGGCCCTGCCCGCGCTTATTTCTCGTGTTCTCGATGCCGGCGCCGATGCGATCTGGATCCATGCGCGCAAGGCCTGGCTGAAGGGCCTCAGCCCGAAGGAGAACCGCGAGATTCCGCCGCTCGACTACGAGATCGTCTACCGGATGAAACAGCGCTGGCCCGAGGTCTTCATCGGCATCAACGGCGGCATCCGCACGCTCGACGAGGCTGCGAGCCACCTCGCCCATGTCGACGGCGTCATGCTCGGCCGGGCGGCCTACCAGAATGCGGCGGTGCTTGCCGACGTCGACCACCGCTTCTTCGGTGCGCCGGCGGCAGAACCCGACTGGCCGGCGCTCTGCGAGCGGATGATGGCCTATGCCGAGCGCCATATCGCCGGCGGCGGCCGGCTGCAGCACGTCGCGCGCCACATGGTCGGCCTCTTCACCGGCCTGCCCGGCGCCCGGCGCTACCGCCAGATCCTCTCCACCGACGCGGCAAAAAGCGGCGCCGGACCGGAGGTGCTGGCGGCAGCCTTCGCGGCCGTGGATTTTTCCGGGACGGAGCAGGAAGCGGTCAGCGCCTGACGTGACGTTATGCCTTCGTCGCCACCCACGGCTTAAGACCGCGCCATCGGCAGCAAGATCTTCCTCTCGATCCGGCCGGCCACCGAGAACACCAGGATTTCCGTTTCTCTGCCGATCCGGCTGCCATCCATCAGCCTGACAATATCGTCGACGCCGCCGACCGGGCTGGCGTCGATGGCGAGGATGTAATCGCCCTCCTGCAGCCCGCCTTTTGCCGCCGGCCCGTCCGGCTCGACACGCCGGATGCGCACGGAGGTCGTCTGCACCGTGCCCGCCGCAAGCGCCACCCGGCGCGGCAGCACGATCGTGTCGCCGGCAATCCCGATGAAAGCACGCCGCACCTGGCCGTAGCGGAGAATTTCCGAAACGACGAAATTGGCCGTATTCGACGCCACGGCAAAGGCAATGCTCTGTGCGCCCTGGATCACGGCGGTGTTGACGCCGATGACCTCGCCGCCCGAAGACACCAGCGGCCCGCCGGAATTGCCGGGATTAAGCGCGGCGTCGGTCTGGATGACATCTTCCATCAGCCGGCCGCTTGCCGCCCGCATCGAGCGGCCGAGCGCCGAGACGATGCCGGCAGTGACGGTCCATTCGAAGCCCAGCGGGTTTCCGATCGCGATCGCGATATGACCCCTGCGCAGGCGCTGGGAGTCGCCGAGCCTCGCCCAGGCCCCGGTGCTCGCATTGGCCCGAACAAGGGCGATATCGGTATCGATATCGCGGCCGAGCACACGCCCCTCGGTGATGAATCCGTCCGGCGTCGTGATGCGAACGAGCTTGGCGTCATCGACGACATGGCTGTTGGTGACGATCAGGCCATCGGGCGAGACGGCAAAGCCCGACCCGTGCCCCTGCCGGCCTCCCACCCGCTCGATCCGGCTGACCGCCGGCCCGACCATGTCGACGGCGGCTGCGATCGATTGCGAATAGGCATCGATCAGCGCCCCGTCATCCCCGGAGGCGATGTCCTTATCCATGTAGCCCATGATCTGTTCCTCTGGCGGCAGCAACGGCCGTCCCGCCGCCGGCAAAGCAATCGCGTTTGCGATCGTTCGCCATGGCGCTGTTCCGAAAGAAATAGATGGTTGGGCGTCGATCCGCGTTCAAGTGAGCGCCAGCGCAGCCTGCAATCCCGGCACAACAGGAGGGAACGCGACCCTAGCCGAACGGATATATCGAACTACCGCGACAGATATATTGAACGAGTGGAGATAAAATGGCTCATTGCTGACATCAGCCGGCATCTCGGCCGCTTGCCGCGACGAGATGCGGGGGATCAAAGGAATGTTCACAGCGCGAAGCAGTCAGGCAAGGCGCGCCATGTCCCGTCGCCGCGACCGGAAGGATGGGCGCCGAGTACGGATAACCGCCTATCAAACATCTGTCATATCAATGGAATAGAGTTAGGTGTTCAATAAGCGCATCATCATATCTTCAGTCGATCTTGATCCCCGCAGGTGCGGTTCTCCGGCCCCTGGCGTAACGGTTGCTCGTGGCCTTGCCAATCCCGCCTGCAACGGTCTGTATTAGTCCAATCCAACCAACCAAGGAGTTATGACATGAGCACAGTCACAACCAAGGACGGCGTCGAGATTTTCTACAAGGATTGGGGGCCGAAGACCGCCCAGCCGATCATGTTCCACCACGGTTGGCCGCTGAGCGCCGACGACTGGGACGCCCAGATGCTGTTCTTCCTCGAGAAGGGCTACCGCGTCGTCGCTCATGATCGGCGCGGCCACGGCCGCTCCACCCAGGTCAGCGACGGCCACGACATGGATCATTACGCCGCCGATGCGTCAGCCGTCGTCGAGCATCTCGATCTCAGGAACACCGTCCATGTGGGCCATTCCACCGGGGGCGGCGAAGCGACCCATTATGTCGCCCGCCACGGCCAGCCGCAGGGCCGTGTTGCCAAGCTCGTCATCATCGGCGCCGTGCCGCCGCTCATGGTCAAGACGGATGCCAATCCCGGCGGTCTGCCGATCGACGTTTTCGACGGCCTGCGCCAGCAGCTCGCCGCCAATCGCTCGCAGTTCTACCACGACCTGCCGGCCGGCCCGTTTTACGGCTTCAACCGGCCGGACGCGAAAGTGTCGGAACCAATCATCAACAATTGGTGGCGCCAGGGCATGATGGGCGGCGCCAAGGCGCATTACGACGGAATCAAGGTGTTCTCGGAAACCGACT
The DNA here is from genome assembly GCF_002531955.1 of Rhizobium sp. M10. Lineage (NCBI taxonomy): Bacteria > Pseudomonadati > Pseudomonadota > Alphaproteobacteria > Hyphomicrobiales > Rhizobiaceae > Rhizobium > Rhizobium sp. M10. The sequence continues at coordinate 400,976 of NZ_NWTA01000003.1, forward strand.
TCACCGAGGATCTGAAAATCATCACCGTGCCGACCCTCGTCATGCATGGCGACGACGACCAGATCGTGCCGATCGCCGCCTCCGCCCTGCTCTCGTCCAAGCTGCTGCAGAACGCCACGCTCAAGGTCTACGAGAAACTCCCGCACGGCATGTGCACCACCCATGCCGATATCATAAACCCCGACATCTTCGCTTTCATCAAAGGCTGATGCCCAGGCCGCCGGGCGCTAAAGCGTGTCGCGATCTTTCAGATTCGCTTGTCACGCTTTAGGTCTTTGTTTTTACGCATGTCTTTATCGCAAAACCGCAGCACACTTTTGCGAGACATGCTCTAACGAGGCGCCTGGCGGCCATGCCGTTTTCCGGTAAAACGGCTTTCGCATGAAACCGTTTTCGCCGGTTTGCGTTTAGCGGCCATGAAAAGAGAACGCGAACCCTCATCAAAGGCTTACCGGCAGGATCGTTTCGAAAATACCGAGCGAGCCGCCAAGGAGACCATCGAGGCGGAGCAGCGGGCTCGTCGGGAAAAGACCAAGCGGCTGAAAGAACTGCGCTTGTCGCAGCAGGGCGGCAAGGACCCGGCAACCAGGTAGATCTGTGCTGATACCGTCAGTCCGCCCACCTCCATGCCCTCGCCCGCGTCTGCGCGCGCCTCGATTTCAAACCCGCGTGTTTTTCGGACGCGTATGGGGCGCTGCAACATCTTGAACCGTTGCACTGGTTTTTCATTTCAGACGTTCGCCCATCTTGCGGAGCAAGGTTTGCGAAATTATCTTTTGCGCAATAGCGATTCACGGCATCGAAAAAGGGCAGACTGCGATGTCAGACAAGCTGTTCAGCACGCGTGACGAACCGCTCGCTTCGGAGGACCTCGCTGTTTGCAGGCGTGTCCACGAAGCCCTTTGCAGCGGGCTCGATATCGACAGGTCAAGCGAGGAAGCCGATCGTCTCGGCGCCCTCATCATCGAGCTTTACCGGCAGGGTGTGCATGACGAGACCCAGCTTCGCCTGCTTGCCGGCGGCAAGCGAGGCTGATCGGGCACGTTATCCCAGGCGCGCGATCAGAGGCCGGTGGTTTCCGCGCTCGTCGACGCCGAGGTTTCAGTCGGATCGATGGCTGGCGTGGTGTCGGTGGTTCCCGATACCTCTTCGGCGCTGCCGGTGTCGGCTTCCGGCGTTTCCGCGGTCACGGCAGGATCTGTCGTCTCGCTGCCCTCGACCGCATCGCTAGTCTCGGTTTCGGTTCCCTCTGCAGGGGTTTCCGCCGCCGGGGCCTGCGCCGCCATGGTCTCCCGCATCTGGTCAATCGTGCCGACCGCCGTGCCGACGCCGAGTGCGTCCTTTGCCCAGCTTAGGGCCGCAGGGCTGACCGTGCCGGTCTTGGAGGCGGAAGCGAGCGCGGCCGCCAGCGCGGCGTCGCCAAGAGCGGGATCGTCGGCCGGCGGGGCAGCCCCGTTGGCCAGTTCATACTGCGCATAGGCGGTGGCGAATGCCGCGATCCCAGCCATGCGCGGATCCGCAGTCTTCATGAGGGCATGGAAATTGCGCTTTAGGGAATTGAGACCAGCGAGCTCGGCCGCTGGCTTCTTCGCTGGCTTTGCCGCAGGGGCCGAGGCGATGGTCGTCTTCTTTGCCGAGCCCTTCGTGCTGACGGTCTGCTTAGCAGACTTCGCCCTGCCGGCCTGGCCGGTCTGGACCGCTTTGCCGGCGCCCTTGGCGCTGCGGCCGTTCTCGGTCTTGCCGCTGGAGTGGGTGCTGCTCTTTCCGCTGCCGCTGTTGCTGCTGCCGCCGCCGTGGCTTCCGCCGCTGTTGCCGCTGCCGCTCCCACCGCCATGGCCGCCGCCACCGCCGTTGCCGCCGCCGCCTCCTCCTCCGCCGCCGTTGCCGCCGCCGCCTCCGTTGCCGCCCTTGGCGAATGCAGGCGAGAGATCGGTAGATAGAATGGTGAGAGGTGAAAGCGCCACTGTCGTGGAGAGACAGAGAACGCCGAGAAGCCTGGAGAGCCGCATGATAATCCTTCCGCACTGGAGTGCCGTTGCATCAGGATTGAACCAGCAAGCCCATAAAGATCTAATTGAGCAACTGCTTTCAATTTGAACTTCCTGCCGAATATTTCGGCGAGAAATGCCTCCATCATTCCCAGAATGAAACTAAATCCCTACCCTCGCGTTATGCCCTCGATACATCCGTTTACCCAAGGTGAGTGAAATGAACAGATTCGCCATCATTGCCCTGTCGATAGCGACGGCCTTCTCCGGAACGCCGGTTTCGGCAGGCCCGGTCTTCGTGCCGAGCCCGGTGCAATCGGCGGCCCAGCCGGCGCCGGGGGATAACGATGCCCGGATCATGACCGTCGGCTGCAGCAGGTTCTCGATCGTCTGCTCCCGCTATGGTGAAAGGCGCAGACATTACAGCGATCGCCGTTACTACCGTGACCGCAGCTACTATCGCGACCGCGACTACTATCGTGACGACCGCTACGGCTGGGATCGCCGCTATCACCGGCGGTATCACCGTCGTGACAATACCGGGGCCATCATCGGTGGCCTGGCAGCCGGCGCTCTGATCGGCGGCATCATCGCCTCGCAACCGCGAGCCTATGGTTCGCGTGGCTACAGCTCGCATGCCGAATATTGCTACGCCCGCTATCGGTCGTACCGCGCTTACGACAATACCTATCAGCCAAATTACGGCCCGCGCCGTCAGTGCCGCTGATCGGGTTTAACAATCCCAACAGCCAGCCCCGCATCAAGATGCGGGGCTTTTTGCTGTCACACGCCTGAGTAAAACACCCGCAAAAGACGGACGGAGCACGGCTTTTCCGTCCCGGCTCCGTCCGTCCCGTCAGCCCAGCCTCGGGGTGGGGCTGAGCACGCGGTCAATAAGCAGCGGCCGGCTTCGGCTTCTTTTCCGTCCATTGCGGCGGCGCGCCATATTTGGCAGCGACGGCGCCGACCAGCCCGGGCTCGCGGCCGAAGGCATCGCAGGCGACGTATTTCGGCTTGCCGCCGAGCCAGGATTTCATCCGCTGGCGCGAGGGAAGCGAGAGGTCCAATCCCTTCGGCTCCTTGCCTGCGATCAGCATGCGGGAAAATTCGCTGCTGAACTTGGAAGCCAGGCCGTAGGCGTCGCCCACCTCGGAAACGCGCGGATTGTTCTGCAGTGAATTTGCCCCGCGCGCCCAGACCATCGCCGCCCGCTGCGCGCCCGATTTGTCGACACCCTCGGCTTCCACCGCCAGCCCGCCGAGCCCGACCGGCAGGCGCGGCACGCCGACCGGCAGCGCAAAGCCCGTGCCGACGGTGACGACCGTGGAAACGCCCGCCATCGTCTTGTTGGTCGGCACGATGTCGGTGACCATCGAGCGGATCGTCAGGTCCGCGCTCTCGCCTGCCGCCACCATCTGGTATCTGTCGCTCAGGGAAATGCAGAGCGCCCGGTCGAGCGCGTTCGAGACCATCGCCCGGTCGGCCGGCGATTTGATGCGGCTTGCCGCAGCGAAGCCGAAGCGGGTCGGCTCGATGGCGACCGTCTTGATCGGGGCGAGACTGAGGCCATCGACATAGACGCGCGATTTCGAAAGCTTGCCCTTCGGCGCACCGAGATTGGAATAGGTGGAGAGCGTCCCGCTCTCCTTGAGCGGTACCGAGCTGCACCCGGCCGCAGCCGCGACCAGCGCCAGCGGCAATGCGAGGGACACTGCTTTCGAAGCCCTTGAAAAAGATGAAATAAAAGGATTGCTGCGCACTCTGCATGGCCTCCGTCGCCGATAATGTGCGGGGAAATTGGCGGCGAAGAATTGCCGCAGCATTACATGGTTCCCGGCAGCATCGGTTGCCGGAAACAACCGGCGTCATCTGAGTTGGATCGCCACCTCGGTACCGGCCGCAGCGCTTGCGATGCGAACCTCGCCGCCATGGTTCAGGGCGATCTGCTTGACGAGGCTGAGGCCGAGGCCGGCCCCCGTGCTCTTCGGAGTGACGCGGTAGAAGGGCTCGAACACCAGCTCCCGGTGCTCGGCCGGAATGCCCGGCCCCTCGTCGGTGACGCTGATCCGCCCGCCGCCTATATCCGAGACTGAGGCCGTGATCATGCCTCTGTTGCCGCCATGGTCGATGGCGTTGCGCACCAGATTGCTGACGGCCCGCGGCAGCGCCGAAGGGCTGCCCTTGCGTTTCAGGCTCTCGACCTCGCTCTGAAACGAGATCTGGTAACCGGCGCCGATAGCGAGCGGCGCAAGGTCGGCCACCACGCCGCGGGCGATCTCGACGAGATCGACAGTCTCCTGGAGATCGCTCGCCTGGTCGTTGCGCTCGAAATCGAGCAGCTGTTCGGCCGTCTCGGCCAGGCGCGCGACATCGTCGAGCAACCGCCTGCGATCCTGCCCTTCCGCCGTCCCGTCGATCCGGGTCTGCATGATCGCGATCGGTGTCCTCAGCTCATGCGCCGCATCGATCAGAAAGTGCTGCCGCTTGCGGAACTCGTTTTCCAGCCGGCCGAGCGCCTCGTTGAAGGCAACCACCAGCGGCGCGACCTCCCTCGGAATGCCGTCGAGCGGCAGGCGCGCATCGTAGCGGCGCGGCTCGATCTCCGAGGCTTTGCGGGCAACCTCGCTGACGCTGGCAAGGCCCCGCCCGACGATCCTGGGAACGGCAAGAAAAACCGCGGGCAAGGCAATGGTCAGCAGCGGCACATAGATCGGATAAACGGCGCCCATCAACGTAATAACCGGCCAGCCCTTGTCGGCGACGCCGCCGAACAGAACCCTGAGCTCGCCGATGCCGGTCTCGACGCTTTCCACCGAGGCGATCTCGTCCGTGCCGACCGATCCCCTGATATCGGCCCCTTCGAACAGATAGGTCAGACGCACAAGCTCGGCGTAGACTGGAGGAACGGTCCCGTAGGAGACGAAAGACCCGTTCGTCGTCGCCGCCACATACCAAAGCCCGTCATACTGCCGCTTGAGCGCCTCGAGCTCCGGCGTATCCCTTATTTCGAGCCGTCCTTCGGCATCGAGCGCAGCGGCCGGAGCCAGCGCCGCGGTCACATGATCCTCCAATGCGACATTCGGAGAGAGGATCGTCGCGCCATAGAAGCAGAGCCCGATGGTGACGGCCGTCACCACGCCGACGAAGACCAGGCTGAGCTGCCAGCTGAGCCGCCACCAGAGCGACGGATTGGTGTTTTCTGCCCCGCCCATCATTCTTCCTTCAGGAGATAGCCGACGCCGCGGATATTGTGGATCGAAACCTGCGCACCGGCATCGGCAAGCCGCTTGCGCAGCCGCGATATATGGGCGTCGAGCGCGTTCGACTGGATTTCTTCTTCATAGTTGTAGACGGCCGCCTCCAGCGTCGAGCGCAGCACGGTCTTTTCCTTGCGCCTGGCAAGCGCGGCAAGCACCAGCAGCTCGCGCCGGGGCAGATCGAGCGGCGTATCGCCGACGGTGACGCTCAAATGCAGGGGATCGATCACCATCCGCCCGGCCGTGATCTTCAGCTCGGAAAGGCTCGGCGGCCGCCGCAGCACGGCCCTCAGCCGCGCCATCAGTTCCTCGACGAGAAACGGCTTGCCGAGATAGTCGTCGGCGCCGAGGTCGAGCCCTTCCACCCGCTCCTTCGGCGCGTTCAGCGCCGTCAGTACGATGATCGGCGTATCCTTGCCGGTGCGCCTCAGCTCCGGAATGAAGCGCAGCCCCTCGCCGTCGGGCAGACGCCGGTCGAGCAGGATCGCGTCATAGGGGTTCTGCCGCGTCAGCTCCACGGCATCACCCAGATGCACCGTGTGATCGGTCACGATCCCATGCTTGCCGAGCGCCGCAGTCAGCGCTTCGGCCAGCTCCTTCTCATCCTCAATCAGCAGAATCCGCATCGCCCAACCACCCCTTGCGTCCCTGTCTCGGCCGCAAGGGTTGCAGCAACATTGCGGAACTTGAAAGGCAGCCGGTCATGCTGCTGCAATTGTTGCTACCGAGGATCAGGCAGCACAATGCAGGACCTCAAGATGACCCGTCTCAAATCCATCCTCCGCATCTTCGAAACGTATCTCCTCTCCGCCTGCATCCTCGCCAGCCTGCTGGCAGGGCCGCTGATCATATTGTTCGTGAGGTAGAGATGCGCGAGTGACCGATGCCCTACCAGGCCAGGCGTTCGCGACGAAAACAGTGAAGAAGCGTCGTGCCGTGCAGCGCTCATCCGACCCTTCGGGCCACCTTCTCCCTGCCGGGGAGAAGGGAAAATGCCGCTTCGGCATCGATCTCATCATGTATTGCCTTGAAGGTCGCTTTCGTTCGGGCACTTCGCGAACGCCTTGCTCCCTCTTCTCCCCAGCGGGGGTCCGAAGGACGGGGTCGAGACCCGTGGCTCGACCCCCGGTCGGTGGCCCGAAGGGTCGGATGAGGGGGCTGCCCGGCACACCTTCCAATATCGCTCTTCGCTTACGCCACCCCAGCCGCCATCTTCTCCCGCACCTCCAGAAACGCCGCCGTCAGCCGCGCCAGCACCGGCGAAGTCACCGTCCCGTTCGCCCCGCCGACCGGATCGACGATATGAATCCGCCGCAGATCCTCCATGAATTCGTCCCAAAGCGGCTGCCCGCCTTCTTCGAGAAGCTGCGCGCGAATGCTCAGATCCTCCGTCACCGGCAGGTGGCGCCTGCCCCAGGCGCCGATCACGGCGAAGACGGGCACGAGTTGGATCGCCGGCTCCGTCAGGCTGTAGATTGCCTTCTGGCTGTGGCTCGGATCGTCCCGCTTGCTGATGAAGCCGAGCGAGAGCAGCCGTTTCAGCCGCGCCGCCAGAATATTGGAGGCGATGCCCTCCTCCGAATTGTTGAGGAGATCGCGGAAATGCCGGCGGTTGCCAAACATGATGTCGCGGATGATGATCAGGCTCCACCGGTCACCCAGCACTTCCATCGTTAGGTTGATCGGGCAGCCGGACCGCAATTCAATATCCACGAAGCATCTCCAGTAAAAACCAGTTGCATTATAGGATCACTCATGCAAGAAAACAACTAGTTTCATATTGCAATCATATGGAGGACAGCATGGCCAAGGTGCGCGTTGCAGGCTTTTCCGTTTCCGTGGACGGTTTCGGCGCCGGCCCGGAGCAGAGCCTGAATGATCCCCTGGGAAAGCGGGGGCCGGAAATGTTCCAATGGTTCTTCCATACCCGCACCTTCCGCGCCATGACGGGCAAGGACGACGGCTCTGAAGGCATAGACCAGGATTATGCCGCCCGCGCCATGGCCGGTTTCGGCGCCTTCATTCTCGGCCGCAACATGTTCGGCCCGATCCGCGGCGAGTGGCCGGACGATGCCTGGAAAGGCTGGTGGGGTCCGAACCCGCCATACCACGCGCCGACTTACATCCTCACCCATTATCCGCGCGAGCCGATCGTCATGGAAGGCGGCACGACCTTCCACTTCATCACCTCAGGCATCGAGGAAGCGCTCGACAAGGCGAAGGCCGCCGCGGGCGACAAGGACGTCAAGATCGGCGGCGGCGTGGCGACCGTGCGGCGATATCTGCAGGCCGGCCTGATCGATGAACTGCACTTCGCCGTCGCCCCCGTCGTGCTCGGCAAAGGCGAAGCAATGTTTTCAGGCATCGACCTGCCGGATCTCGGTTTCCGCGTCACCGAACATGTCGCCAGCGAACACGCCACCCATATCGTGCTCGCGAAATAATTGCCGGCTCAGGCCGTCCGGGCAAGGCGGTCGCAAGGGTCGCCTGCTCGCGTCAGATCTAACCCGGCATCACCCGGTATACGCATGCCGTTCCCTCGACGCCCCGCAGCGGGGCCTCGAAGGCGGCCAGCCGGTGGCCGGAAAGCAACTGGGCGACACCAGGTGCCGAAAACAGCGCTTCGGAAATGCAGATCTCGCCGGCATCGGCCAGCGACTGCACCCGGGCGGCGACATTGACGGTCTGCCCGAAATAATCGAGGTTGTCGTTCAAGGTCACGGCGATGGACGGGCCGCAATGGGCGCCGATCTTCAGGATGATGCTGGGATCGCCATGTTCGCTGTTGAAGCGCTCGATTTCCCCAAGCATATGCAACGCCGCCGAAACCGCATCGGCCGGGCGGGAGAAGGCAGCCATCACGGCATCGCCGATCGTCTTGACGATTGCGCCCGAATGCTCCTGCACTGTGGCCCCGAGCAAGGCGAAATGTTCGCGCACCAGCGCATAGGCGTTGAGATCGCCGAGCCGTTCGTACATCGCCGTCGAGCCCTTGAGATCGGTGAACAGCAGCGTCACCTGGCGGATGCCGAGCCCTTCCCTCTCGTCGACGCACTCGGAGCGGAACAGCCGCCGGAAGGTCTGGCGTGCCAGCAGCATGCCGCCCGACATGTAGGGATCGAAGTCGAGAACCGGCTTGGTGGTCTGCGCCAGGATCTCCGGCGGCCAGTTGATCAGCAGCAGCGAGCCGCGCATGGCCGCCGAGTTCTCGATTTCGACGATGACAGGACCGGGCCGCACCGCCGGCAGCGATGTGGAGAACCGCTGCCCGTCATATCGGACACGCAGGAGCGTCGGCACCGTCACGGCCTCGCCTGCCACCGGCAGTACGAAGCTCGCCTGGGTCTGCACATTTATGCCGGCGAGCGCCCCGGGGCCGAGCTCAGCCCTCACCGTCGTGACGGATGCGGGCGCCAGAAAGGTCAGGCCGCGCACCATCCCCTTGAGGACATCGAGAAAGCGGGCCTGCTGGCCGGGCAGCCGCGCATCGCTCAGAAACCGCGCCTTCCAATGAAAATCCTCGACCGAAAGCGAGCCAGGATCGTGAAACGGCAGCCGGCGCAACTGCGGCGACACCGTGAAGGTCACTTCGATGAAGTCGTCGAGGTCCGTTTCGCCGGAGACGTCGCAAAGACCGCAGACATAGTGGGTCTTCAGCGTCCGCAACGCGCCGAAACTGTCGAGCACCATGCCGGATTGGGGACAGACGACGTCCCAGCTCATCTCGAACAGACCGCTGCGCGTCGCATGGAGAAAGAGATCGATGCTTTCGGCTTCGGAGATCGCTTGGTTGCGCGCGAAAGCCAGCGGATTGATGCGGTAGAGCGAGAAATCGTCGCCGCCGCGGATCAGGCTTTCGAACTTGCAGATGACGCGCGGGCTCCAGGACCGGGCAAGCTCCATCTCGGTCATCTTGCTGTCGAGGAGTCGTTCCTGAACATCGCTCATCTCACACCTGCGCCTCGATTGGCCAGGCCATGGGATCCACGGCGGCTCCCGCAATTATAGCAAAAAACAGGCCGTGCGTCCGCCTTCGGCAGCCTTGGACCCGGCAACGGCAAGGCTCGCCCGGCGGCCGCCGGACCGCGCCAAAATAGCTGTAGCTTTGCTTCGGAATAAGCGTAGAGTCGCTACGTCGGCCCACTGGATCATCGGCGAGACCGCTTGAGAGACCATATATGCTCTCGCCGCCTCATGGGGGGAACGACTGTGCTCCTATGCCAAATCCCGCTCGACGATTGCGAGATAGCGACTGTCACCGACGCCGTCCGGCAATGGTGCGAAGAGAGGAAGCTCGACATCGACGGCATCGAAGGCCGCCGTGCCATCACGCTTGCCGTCGATCTCATCCAGACCAACCCCGGCCACCGCCACGACCAGCTTCTTGCCGAACTGTCAAAACGGATGGCCCGCCAATAGAGGCGGCCATCGACGCGAGACACGGCGCTGCGGGAAGCGACAGGTGAACTGTTCAAGCCGCACCGATAATGCGCTGATGTGGAAACATGCCGTGGCCTTTCTGGAAAACGGCCGCTTCCTTTGCTGAACGCCTGCCGTCCCCGGCTCGGCCTCTCGCCAAGGCGCTCTATCGCGATATCCTGGAACTGGTGGAAGACCGCCTGGGACCGGGCGCCCTCATCGTCGCCGACAACGCCGATGTCAGCCCGGACTATCTCGCCCGCGTCCGCACCCCCGCCGCCGGCTACCTCTCGACGCCGTTCGCCGACGATATCGAGCTGTCGATGCGGGTTAAGATCAGGAGTCTGAGCGGGCGTTCCACAGCGAAGTCTGCCCTTCGCTTCCGCTCAGGCACTCGCTCCTACCGTCGCTCGCCCCCGCATCTGCCCTGACGGGCATCTTCTCCCCGCTGGGGAGAAGCGGAATCGCGGCAGCGCCTCGCTCTCATTGATACCTCAACTGTGGGAACGACGCCGTGCGGCTTGCCCCTCTTCTCCCCAGCGGGGAGAAGATGCCGGCAGGCAGATGAGGGGGCCACACGGCATAACTTCCACCGCCTTGGCCTTGCTACACAAAGCGAACGGCAAATATCGAACAACCTACCGCTCCTCACACTTCCCCACCCATCTTGCACATCCCCACTCCCTCACCTAAGGCAATGCAACTTCCCTTCCGCAAGGCCGCCCGGTGCTCCGCTTCATCCTCCACGCCCTCGCCGCTCTCATCCTGACGCTGCTCACCCTGATCGGCGGCGTCGCCTATCTCATCGCCCTCGCCGCCGCGCGCATATGCGGCCTTAGGCGATTTCCCGCCAAGCTCGCACTCTTCCTTTTGTGCTACGCCGCCGCGACCGTCGCCACACAGTTTGCCGCACCGGCATTCGGCCGCGTTCCACTCTCCTGCCTGTCAAGCGCCGAAGACAGGCTCATCGTCCGCTCGCCGATCTACTGCGCGCTCAACCGCAACTACGTCACGCCCAAGCTTCGCGATCTCGCAGAGGCGCTCGCCACGCACATGGACAAGCAATTTCCCGGCACCGTTACTATCGCGCTGGATGCAAACTTCCCCTTCGTCAACGGTTTCCCGCTGCTGCCGCATCTCTCGCATGCTGACGGCAAGAAGCTTGATTTCGCTTATTATTACAAGGATGCCGGCGGTGCCTTCCTGAATGGCGCCACCCGCTCGCCGATCGGTTATTTCGCCTTCGAGGAGCCCGGCCCGGGCGACGAACTGCCCTGCGCGGGCCGCCATGACTGGCTCACCACCCGCTGGAATTTCGATGCGCTGCAGCCATTGTTCCCGGCCTACCGGATCGAGGAACAGCGCACCGCGGCGGCGGTCGCCTGGCTGACGACGGAAGGGGTCGCGCGCTTTGGCCTGCAGAAGATCTTCATCGAACCGCATTTGAAGAACGCGCTCGGCATCACCGACGCCCATGTCCGCTTTCAGGGCTGCCGGGCCGCCCGCCACGACGACCATCTTCATATCCAGATCGAGTGAGCGCAGTCGAACTGCCAGCTCGCCTCCCGCTTGCACGAAAGGGGAAATCCGTTAGATCTGCCTAAGCACGAAAGCTTCCGCAGGAAGCTCTGATTTTTGAGGTGAATTATGGGGCATCATATCGTCGCAGTCGTCGGATCGCCCGCCGCCGTGGCGGCAATCGTCCAGGCGGCAGATTGCCCTAAACCCACGGCACTGCCGTTCGGCCTTGAGATCGCTCCGTTGGGCGATCGGCAGATCGATCGACTGACGAAACTTCAGCCCGGCGCCCACCGCGACGGCTTCAGAAGCCTCTCGGCCGCGCTCGAGCAGGCTCTGGCGACCGCCTCTGGACAGGGCCTGCTGGCCTATATCGAGACGGAATATTTCGGCGGAACCGGTTCCCAGGCAGCCGCCGCATTCGCGGACGGAGACATGATATTCAGTGCCGCAAAACCGGATACGCGGGACCCGATCGGCCCGGACGACCCAATTAACGCAGCCTTGCGACGTCTCGGCGTCGAGGCCGCCGGCCATGCCGACGCGTTCGCTGCTCTGGGGCTCGGCCGCTTCCGCAGCCTTGAACACCTCGGCCTTGACGAAGACGAGGATGACTAGATGCCAGCAAAATCTATGCTTGGCCGCCGGATTGAACGCCGGCCCAGTGATCCGCCTGCCACGTTGATCGGGCGCCGCAACCATCCGTGGCAGCGCCTCTTTCCGGCTGCCGCCCGATTGGCTATTTTCGCCATCCATGTCCCTAAACGAGAGGTTTGCTTGTGAGTGTCGGCCTGATTGCCCTGCTTGATGATGTTGCCGCGCTTGCAAAGGCGGCCGCTGCTTCCCTGGACGACGTGGTCGCTCAGGCAGGCAGAGCCGGCGCCAAAGCCGCCGGCGTCGTGATCGACGACGCTGCCGTCACGCCGCGTTATGTGACCGGCCTGTCGGCGGCGCGCGAACTGCCGATCATCGCGAAGATCGCCGTCGGCTCCCTCAAGAACAAACTTCTGTTCCTCCTGCCGGCAGCGCTCGTCCTCAGCCTTCTGGTGCCGCAGGCGGTGACGCCGTTGCTCATGCTCGGCGGGCTCTACCTCTGCTACGAAGGCGCCGAAAAGGTCTACGAGCTCGTCGTGCCGCACGCAGCCCATTCACACGAGGCGGGGCTCGAGTCGATCAGCGTCGATCCGAAGACCTTCGAGGACGAAAAGGTCGCGAGCGCCATCAGGACCGATTTCATCCTGTCCGCCGAAATCATGGCGATCACGCTCGGCTCCCTGTCCGAGTCGGGGCTGGCGATGCAGGCGCTGGTTCTCGCCCTGGTCGGAATCATGATCACGGCTGCAGTCTACGGCGTCGTCGCTCTGATCGTGAAGGCGGACGATTTCGGCCTCTGGCTTGCCCAGCGCTCCTCCCCTTCTCAAGCCGGCGCGCCCCTGCGCATCCTCGGGCGCGGTCTGGTGAAGGGCATGCCTTATCTTCTCAAGGTGCTCGGCCTGATCGGGACAGCGGCGATGATCTGGGTCGGCGGCGGCATCATCGTGCACGGCGCCGAAACCTTCGGCCTCGCCTGGCTGAGCCATCTCCTCCACGATAGCGGGGAAGCCGTCGCCCACGCAGTGCCGGCCGGCGGCGGCGTGCTTTCCTGGCTGGTTCAGGCGGCCGGCGCGGGTCTCGTTGGCATCCTCATCGGGCTGGCGACAATCCCGGCCGTCGGCTACGTCGTTTCGCCCGCATGGCAGTGGTGCGCGACACGTTTGCGCCGGATCAGGACCGCGTGAGCGAGCGGCAGCCGCGCTGCGCCGTGCTGACCGTCGACAGAAACACCTGATGCGCCCACAACGCCTCGTCCGTCAACCGGCATCCCTTTCGTCATAGGCACGCTGCGCCGCAAGGATCTCATCCATATTCTTCTCTGCCCAATGGGTGAGCGCCGAAACGGTCTCCGTCAGGGTGCACCCGAGCGGCGTCAGCGCATATTCGACGGTCACCGGCACGGTTGGAAAGATCGTGCGCGAGATCAAGCCGTTGCGCTCGAGCTTTCTCAGCGTTTGCGAGAGAACCTTCTGCGATATGCCCTTGATCTCGCGGCGGATGTGGTTGAAACGCAACGGCCCGCCCCGCAGCCGGTCGAGGATCAAAAGCGCCCATTTGTCTGCCAGCCGGTCGAGTACAAGCCTCGTCGGGCAACGATCCTCGTAAACATTATAGGCCTGCTCTGGCATCGTCATCCGCTCCCGCCTTCCTGCTGCGGTTTCCCCGAGGAAACCAGGTGAGAAAAAAGTGCTCTCTTTTCCAATCCTATTTTCCCTGTATCTATCCCACGGAAAGATAGTTTCCAATAGAAACCATGGAGAATTACATGAGCAGCAAGATTCTGGTTATCGGCGCAACGGGCACCGTCGGCCGGCATGTGGTGGACGGGCTCTTGGCAAAGGGCGAGGCCGTCAAGGCCGCCTCCCGCGCCGGCAAGCCCATGGCAGGCGCAGAGGGCGTCGTCTTCGACTATGCCAAGCCGGAAACCTTCGGGCCTGCCTTCGATGGCGTCGATCGCGCCTATGTGCTGCTTGCCTCCGGCCATGCCGATGCCAAAGGCATGCTGCTGCCGGTCATCGAAGCGGCCGCGACCCGCGAGGTTAAGGTTGTGCTCCAGAGTGCGTTCGGAGTGGATGCCGATGACGCCATCCCCTATCGCCAGGTGGAGATCGCGCTTGAAAAATCCGGCACTCCCTATGTCATCCTGCGTCCGAACTGGTTTTCCGACAACTTCCACACCTTCTGGAAGCCCGGCATCGACCACGGCCAGATTGCCCTTCCTGCTGCCGAAGGCAAGTCGAGCTTGATCGATGCCCGCGACATCGCGGCAAGCGGCGTGGCGGCACTCACCTCCTCGTCCTTCGACGGCAAGGCCTTCAACCTGACTGGGCCGGAAGCGCTGTCCTATATGCAGGCCGCTGCCATCCTCTCCGAAGCGATCGGCAAGCCTGTCGCCTATAACGCCGTCTCCGACGAGGCCTTCATCGACATGCTGACCGGCGCCGGCGTACCGGCGGACTACGCCGGCTTCCTCGCCTCGATCTTCTATCCCGTGCGCGAGGGCTGGACAGCCGTCGTGAACGGCGATGTCGAGACTCTGACCGGCAAGGCCCCGCGTTCACTGCAGACTTATGCGGCCGATTATGCCGCAGCGTTGAAGGCGTAGTCAGAACGACGAATGCAGACGGCGGATCGCCGCCGTCTGCCCGCGACACCAGGGTTAACCGATCGGCCACGCACCGGCTTGCACGGCTTACTACCGGTCTCGAGCAGCAACGGCGCTCCTCAATCACGCCTCAGCCGATCGGGAAACCGCTTTCTTGACGCGGCGGGATCCGCAAACGCCGCAGACCCGATGTCCCAGGCGGTAAAGCGCGCGGCATGCGTAGAGGATAACTAGGACTGCGAAAACTGCGATCGCCAGCAGAAAAGTGATGTCGTAATCTGCCTCCAGGAGAACTTCGAGCGGCGTCTCAAAATAACGAAAGAATCCCCCATTGCTTGCCTTCTGCTCTTGGCCGTCCATGGCTGCTCCGTAGCCTCATTTATTGACACGTGGTGATGCGACGAAGATCTTGCAACCACCGTGCCACCGTGCCACCGTGCCACCGCCCCGCTCACCAATGCCGGGCTTCTCCTCGAAGGACACGAACACCGGCCTCGTCTGGCTGACACGTCGCCGCGCGTAAGCGGCGTCTATCGCAGCGGCAGCTCGTAACTCCGCTTCAGCGTTTCCATCGGCACGTCTGTCTTGACGCTGAGCACGCTCGGAATGCGCGTCAGGTGATCTGCCTGGAAGCGCCAATAACTGTGCAGATCGGCGGTGACGATACGAAGCACGGCGTCGCACTCTCCTGTCGTCAGGTAGCATTCCATCACCTCGGGGAAGCGTCGCACTGCCTCGGCGAAGCGCAGCGTCACCTCGGCATCCTGTGTCCGGAAGCACACGCGGGCGAAAACCGTCAGACCCGCCCCGACCTTTGCCGGGTCGAGCACGGCGACATAGCGATCGATGATGCCTGCCTCTTCCAGCAGCCTCACCCGGCGCAGACATGGCGAAGGCGAGAGCCCCACCTCCCTTGCCAGCTCGACATTCGAAATGCGCCCGTCGCGCTGGAGCACGCGCAGGATATGCCGATCGATCGCATCCAAAGTGACTGACATTTTATAGCTCCGTGAGATTTATTACTGGCATATCATGCCGAACTTTTGCAATTTCAGGGATGCTTCGCAAGCTCATTGCGTGAGCTTTGGCCTATCGTTTCACGCATCGATGTGATGTGGAGAAGAGCTGATGGCAAGAAAGATAGGAAAAATCGTGCTCGCTTATTCCGGCGGGCTGGATACGTCGATCATCCTCAAATGGCTGCAGGAGACCTATGGGTGCGAGGTCGTCACCTTCACCGCCGATCTCGGCCAGGGCGAGGAACTCGAACCGGCCCGCGCCAAAGCGAAGATGCTGGGTGTTCGGGACATTCGCATCGTCGATCTGCGTGAGGAATTCGTCGGCGATTTCGTCTTTCCCATGCTGCGGGCCAATACGCTCTATGAGGGCCAGTATCTCCTCGGCAGTTCCATCGCCCGTCCGCTGATCGCCAAACACCTCGTCGCCGTCGCCCGTGAGGTCGGTGCCGACGCCGTCGCCCACGGCTCGACCGGCAAAGGCAATGACCAGGTCCGCCTCGAACTCGCCGTCAATGCGCTCGACCCCTCAATCGAGGTCATTGCCCCCTGGCGCCAATGGGATATCCGCTCGCGCGCCCAGTTGCTGGAATATGCCACAAGGCATCAAATCCCCGTGCCGAAGGACAGACGCGGCGACGCCCCCTTCTCGATCGACGCCAACCTGCTGCACACCTCTACTGAAGGTAAGGTCCTTGAAGACCCGGCGGAGATCGCGCCCGATTACATCTATCAGCGCACGGTCGATCCCGTCGACGCTCCGGACCAGCCCGAGACTGTCGCGATCGGCTTCGAAAGCGGCGACCCGGTTTCGGTGGACGGCAGGCCGATGACGCCGGCCGCATTGCTCGCCGAACTCAACGAGCGAGGCGGGCGACACGGCGTCGGGCGGCTCGATCTGGTTGAAAACCGCTACATCGGCATGAAGTCGAGGGGCGTTTACGAGACACCGGGCGGCACGATTCTGCTTGCAGCCCATCGCGGCATCGAATCGATCACCCTCGATCGCGCCGCCGCACATCTGAAGGAAGAGCTCATGCCCCGCTACGCCGAGCTGATCTATAACGGTTTCTGGTTTTCTCCCGAACGGGACATGCTGCAAGCCCTCATCGACCGCAGCCAGGCCTTCGTCAGCGGCGAAGTCACGCTCAGGCTCTACAAGGGAAACGCCTCGGTCATATCCCGAGCCTCCCCTTCCTCGCTCTATTCCGCCGATCTCGTCACGTTCGAGGAAGGGCGGGTCGCTTATGACCACCACGACGCCGAAGGTTTCATCAGGCTCAACGGATTGCGCCTCAAAAACTGGGCCGCCCGTAACGGAAGACACCGCGCCTGAGCTCGCAGCGGCAAGCCTGATTGACCGCTTCCTGCCGCCGATCAACCCGATCGGCAATCGTCGCAGAATTTCAAACGATTTTAAAAATCAGGCGCCCAGAGTTAATCGATTTTAATTTTATTATTAAAATTTTCTTGTTGCGACGCAAAAGAAACTCAGCATTAGCTTTTTTGCCGATGCTCAGTTTGTCGTTTGGAGAACTTGCATGACTGTGACATTTCCGCTGACCGAGAAGCGCGACGCAGAAGCGTTGCTCAAGCATTTGACGCTGCACAGGCTCACCTATCCCGGAAACTGCGTCGTATCACTCAAGGCGCACGTCGCCCAGGTTTCATCCTCCCACACGACAGCCCTCGGCACGGCCCGTACCGCGTGGTAAGAACAACTGCCGCCCACTCTCACCTGCTTGCCGGCGGCCAGGTGAGGGTGACATAGCCCCGGCGCCACCCGGCATCCACCGGATAGCGCCGAGAACCGCATCAAGGCATTCGACCTGGCTTGAATCCATTGCACCGGCAGTTGCGTAGACATTCACACGCCATCCAGCAGAAATCATCGGCTGCCAGTTACAGAAAAGCGATCATTGCGGTATTTACGGAGTTCCCACTCCCCGCAGTGCCGCAGGAGCGTAACCGGATTCCAGCTCGGCGGCGGCAAATCGGATGCGTGACCCAAATGACCTATCTGAAACATGGCATGCTCGCTCTGGCATTGGTGCTGGCAGCCTTACTGCCCCTGCACCACGCGCAGGCCGAACAATGCGAAAAGGTCACCTTCGATGAGGCGCAATACGTCGTCTGCACCTTGGAAGTGGGGAAAGTCGACCTGCGTCTGTTCTGGAAGGGCGCCGACGGCGAGCCATACCGCGCTTTTTCCAGCCTTGCCGAAGCCGTTCGCGCCGAAGGGCGAAAACTGACTTTCGCCGTCAATGCCGGCATGTACCGGGCCGACTTTTCGCCGATGGGACTGTATGTCGAGAACGGCAGGGAACTGAAACCCGCCAATAGGGCCACCGGCGGCTCCGCCAGTCAGGTGCCGAATTTCTACAAGAAGCCGAATGGCGTGTTCTTTCTTGGTGAAGCAGGCGCTGGGATAGTAGCGACCGAAAAGTATTTGAAGCTCGCCACCAAGTCGCGCTTTGCCACGCAGTCCGGTCCGATGCTCGTCATCGCCGGCAACCTCAACCCGATCTTCATCGCAGGCTCGACGGACCGAACCCGCCGAAGTGGTGTCGGCGTCTGCGAAAACGGAACTGTTCGCTTCGCAATCAGCGACGAGAGCGTGAATTTCCACGATTTCGCGCGGCTTTTCCGCGATCGCCTGAAATGCCGCGACGCCTTGTTTCTCGATGGCGGACGCGGCGTCGGAGTTTACAATCCGGCAATGGGACGCAACGACTGGTCCTGGCACGGCGGCTACGGCCCGATCTTCGGGCTTGTGGAATAGCGCTCCGTGGGAGGCGCGGCGCCCGATATGACAGGCAATCTTTTCGGCTTCGTTCAAGTCTCAGGCAAAGCCGGCAAGGCTTCGTCGATGTCTTCAGGAATAAAACCGCCGGTCTGGCGTTTCCACAGGCGGGCAAACAGACCATCCCGTTCGACCAGTTCGTCCGGCCTGCCCTCTTCCACGATCCGCCCGTGATCGAGCACGACGATCCGGTCCATCCTGGCAATGGTTGAAAGCCGATGTGCGATGGCGATCACCGTCTTTCCCTCCATCACGAGGTTCAGCCTTTCCTGGATGGCGGCTTCGGATTCGCTATCGAGGGCCGAGGTCGCTTCGTCAAGCACCAGGATCGGCGCGTTCTTCAGAAGAACGCGGGCGATGGCGACACGCTGGCGCTGGCCGCCTGACAGTTTGATGCCGCGGTCGCCGACGAAGGCGTCGTAACCCTTGCGGCCCTCGCCGTCGGCAAGATCGGCGATGAAGCCATCGGCACTCGCCATCTTCGTCACCCTTTCGATCTCTTCCTGCGTCGCCTCCGGCCGGCCGTAGCGGATATTGTCGCCGACCGAACGGTGCAGCAGCGCGACGTCCTGCGCGATCACCCCGATGGCGCGGCGAAGGCTTGACTGCGTGACCGCGCGGATATCCTGTCCATCGATCAGGATCGCGCCCGCCTTGATGTCGTAGAAGCGCAGGAGCAGGTTTGCGAGCGTGGTCTTGCCAGCCCCCGAAAGGCCGACCAGCCCGACCTTCTCGCCCGGCCGCACCGTCAGCGACAGATCGTCGATGACGGGCTTGCCCGATTTATAGGCGAAACGGACATTCTCAAACCGGATCTCGCCCTGTTGCACGGCAAGTTCGCTCGCATCCGGCCGGTCGCTGATCGTCGGCGGCGTCGTCATGACGGGCATGGCGTCCTTGATCGTGCCGATCGCCTGGAAGATCTGCTGGCCCATCTGCAGGAAGACGAAGATCTGCGACGACAGGCGGTGGAGGATGTAGACCGCGCCGACGAACTCGCCGACCGTGAGGAAGCCTTTGACGAGGCCGGAAAATCCGATCGACAGCATGGCCAGCCACAGCAGGGTGTTGAGAACCACGACGGTCACTTCCGACGAGCGATAGATACGCTGCTCGCTATGCTGCGTCTGCACGGCCTTCTGAATGATGCGGCGGATTGCGCCTGCCTCACTGTCTTCGGCCGCAAACTGCTTGATCATCTGCATGTTGGTATAGAGATCGGTGATGGCGCCGGCCACCATGCTGCGCTGCTTGGCGGTGCGCCGCGAGCGTTCGACAAAAACAGGCACGATCCTGGCGGTGAATGCGACGTTGAGCGCGATCCAGACGACGACCGGCACGGCAAGCTGCCAGGCCAGAGCGCTTAGCAGGACAACGGAGCCGACCAGTTGCATCAGGAAACGCGGGATGGACTGGAAGCCGGCAAGGATCTGCTGCTGGACGGCGGAGGACACCTGCTGCAGCCGCGAGGAAACCTGGCCGGCATAGAGATCATGGAAGAAGGCAAGGTCCTGCCGCTCCACCGCCTTGTGGCCCTGCCACTGAATGGCAGCTGGCATGGCGATGCCCAATGTATGTGAGCTCAGCGTGTTAAGCGTGAAGGAAACGATCGGCATCACGGGAAAGATCAGGAAGCCGAGGACAGCAAGCAGCAGCCATTCCTTCTCCAGGAAGGCGGCAGCACCCTGTTGCGTCACACCATCGACGATGACCGAAAGCCCCCAGACGATTGTCAGGTTGATCACCTCGAACACCATGGAGCAAAGCGCAAGTGTGATCAGCACGCCTCGAAACATCGAAATGAAGTGCAGAAGGACGGCCACGGGCCCCTTGGACGGCAGTGGCCGATAGGCAATATCGAGCGGCCTGATCCAGGTTTCGAAAGGACGATAGATCGCATCTGAGATCGACATTGGCCACCCGGATCAAATGGGGAAGAGACGTGGACTCAACTACGCCAGGTCGCATGGGATCATCTTCCGGCATCAACCTCAATTAGAAATTTCAAAATGATCGAATGGGCGTTATCGCGATGGCTCGGCCCGGGAAGCAACGTCGCAATGTCCAATTGCCGTCCCTATCCGATTGAGGCAGGATGCGGCGTGTGAAGAGACGCAGAGGTTGAACGCACGCGCATGCTGACGGGCTCATGTCATTGCGGCAAGACGAGTTGGGCGCTCGAGGGCGATCCCGGCTCGATTACCGCGTGCAACTGCACCCTCTGCCGGCGCTACGGCGTTCTATGGGCCTATGACTATGAGGGAGAGCGTATCGCTCTGACCGGGCAGACCGCTTCCTATACCCGCGCCGGTAGGGAGAACTCATCTCTCGAAATCCTGTTCTGCCCCTCCTGCGCCTGCGTTTTGAGTTGGCGCGGCCTGCGGCTTCAAAAGGATGGCCGCCGCCGCATGGCCGTCAACATTCGGCTTGCGCCCCCGGATCTCGTGGCCGATTTGCCCATCGATCACTTCGATGGGCTTGAGACGTTCGAAGACCTTCCCTCCCAGGGACGCTGCGTGCGCGATCTCTGGTTCTGAAAACCCGCCATGCATCGGCCTCGGGGCGCCGATCGTCCGCACCGGACGGGCTCAGCCGCGTCGGGCGGCCTCGATCGCGGCAACGTCGATCTTCCGCATGGTCATCATCGCATCAAAGGCGCGCTTTGCCTCGTCACCACCTGCGGCCAGCGCCTCGGTCAGCACCCGCGGCGTAATCTGCCAGGACACGCCCCATCTGTCTTTACACCAGCCGCATTCGCTTTCCTGGCCGCCATTGCCGACAATGGCGTTCCAATAGCGGTCGGTTTCTTCCTGATCCTCGGTTGCGATCTGGAATGAGAAAGCTTCGCTGTGTTTGAATGTGGGACCGCCGTTCAGTCCAATGCAAGGAATACCCGCAACAGTGAATTCGACAACCAACACGTCTCCCTGCTTGCCCTCGGGATAATCTCCCGGCGCACGAATGACAGCACCGACGGCGCTGTCCGGAAAAGTCGCGGCATAAAAGCGGGCGGCGGCCTCAGCCTCTTTGTCGTACCAAAGGCAGATCGTGTTCTTCGCCATTGCGTCGGTCCTTTCGCTCTTCGTTCGAATGTCCTCCTTGGAAATAAGAGACAAACAGTCTTTCTCCAGCCCATGTCAGCTGTTTCCGCTGTGGCTGCCGAGTGCTGCTAAATCCACAAGGCTATTGAACCGCTGGCGGACCGCACCGCCGACCGAGTTCAATTCGAGGGCTTCGAAACAAGCGGAGAAAGAGATTGCGCCGAATATGACGGACCGGTTTCGGGTCGGCCATCGTGATCCACCCCCCACGGCGGATCGACGCGGTTCTTTCCGGCAAAATAAAGGACGATACGATTGCCGCCGGGGTCGAATAGCTCGGCCTCG
The DNA here is from genome assembly GCF_002531955.1 of Rhizobium sp. M10. Classification (NCBI taxonomy): domain Bacteria; kingdom Pseudomonadati; phylum Pseudomonadota; class Alphaproteobacteria; order Hyphomicrobiales; family Rhizobiaceae; genus Rhizobium; species Rhizobium sp. M10. Next base: position 422,562 of record NZ_NWTA01000003.1, read on the forward strand.
CGCCAGAGCCAACTCTTGTCTTCAGGCCCGCTGGCAAAACGAAGACCGGCCCCGCCAAGGCGGCCGATCGTCTCGTCCAGGTTCTCGCACTCGAAATAGACTGTGGTTCCGCCACCGCCATTTTCGCCCTGATGCAGAGAGAAGGTGCTGTCCCCATCCGGGCAGACGAAACGCACATACCGCGGACGGGCGTCAACGACGGGCCTGAGACCGAGGACGCGATAGAAACTCCAGCCCGCATCAAGATCAGGCATCGTCACTGTTACCTGGTTCAAGCGCATGATCTCTCCTCCCCGGCAGGGTCCGCTCAAAATGGTGCCACGCTTGCTGGACCGCGACCTTCATAAAAACAAAGACCTGAAAGCGTCGCATGAATCAAAGTCTAAACAATACGGTTTTGGTGTCATCGGCGCAAAACTCGTGTCAGACTACGCCAGCTGCGCATCGCCTGCACACCGATCGAGAGGCTTGAAACCATGCATAAGTTCACCGTATCCTTTATCCGGGAGATCGAGGCCGATACCGCAGAAGAGGCCGCTCTGCTTCTGTATCAGGAATTATCAAAGGGGCCGGTGCCTGACGGCTACTCGGTCACCGACGAGATGAAGGTGACAACCGAGGTCAAGCTGGACCGCCATAAAGCCGACGAATTCGCCAGCATCGATCACACCGCCGACCCCGGCAACTGGTGACGCCGCGCCACTTCGGCGCGACCACATAAAATCTCTGCTTGGCGCTCGGAGCGGAAGTGCGGTAGCTGCAAGACCCTTTCCGGCGAGGACGCCGGATGCAACAGCTTCTCCATCGCAAATAACGCAGCAGGAAGAACGTGACCACACCAATCAAAGTAGCCGTCGCCGGCGCGAACGGCCGCATGGGTCGAACCATCTTACCGCTGCTGGCGGCCGATCCGGATTTTGCCTTCGTCGGCGGCATCGGCCGTGACGCCGCGGCGGGCGCCGAGTTGATCGATCGTTCGGCCGCGATCGCGGCCGCCGACGTGATCCTGGATTTCACGACGGGAGCTGCTGCCGCCGAACTTGCCGGCTTATGCGCCTCGGCGGGCGGACCAGCTCTTGTGATCGGCGCCACAGGTTTCGAGCCGGACGAGCTCGAGCGGATCGCCGAGGCGGCGCGCACCATTCCGATCCTGCGCTCCGGCAATTTCTCGATCGGCGTCAACATGCTGGTCAGCCTCGTCACCCAGGCCGCGCGCGCCCTCCCTGCCCAAGGTTGGGATATCGAAATCCTGGAAGCGCATCACAACCAGAAGATCGACGCGCCGTCCGGCACGGCGCTGATGCTCGGCGAAGCGGCAGCCGAAGGACGCGGCGTTTCCCTCGCATCGGTCGAGCGGCGCGGGCGCGACGGCATGACCGGCGAGCGACCACCCGACGAGATCGGCTTCGCCGTGCTGCGCGCCGGCGGGCTCGTCGGAGAACACAAGGTGCTGTTTGCCGCCGCCGAGGAGGTTCTCACGCTTTCGCATTCGGCTCTCGATCGCGGCATGTTCGCCCGCGGCGCGCTTGCCGCCGCCCGCTGGATCACAGGGCGCGCGCCCGGCGAATACAATATGCGGAACGTCCTGGGCCTGACGTGAGACAGGCGAACAAACACTGCACGCACCACGATCAACCCGCATCCTGAGGTGCCCCGAAGGGGCCTCGAAGGATCATCCTGAGGTGTCCCGAAGGACGAGGGCGGGTGATCGGAGTATCGCCGAGGCGACGACGACCTCCGTTCCGGCCAGGCCCACCGAACAGAACAGCGTTATGTCCTCGGACGATCGCCGTCCGGGCGCTTTCCCGGCAATGATGTCGGCAAGATCGGCGATGCGATCATCGTTGCCGGAGCCGGTGAGGAAAAACGGCGAAGCATAGGCACGTGCCTGTTCGGGAGAGTCCGTTGCGATCACGGCTGCGGCATCGGCGACATCCAACCCGAGTTCGTATCCTTGAAGCGTTTTCGGGCCGACGGTGGTGACATGCACGCCGGGCTTCAAATCGCGGGAGTGGACGACAGGCGTTTGGCTCGTGGTCGCGCAGATGACGATGTCGGCGTCATCGACGGCTTTCGAGACGCTGTCGACCGGCTCCACAGCAAGCCCCAGGGCGTGCTGCATCTCGCTTGCGAAGGCTGCGCGATTTATCTCGTCGCGGCTATAGACGCGGGCGCGGTCGAGGTTGCGAACGGCGGCCGCCGCGGCAAGCTGGGTTCGCGCCTGCGCCCCACTGCCGATGATCCCGACAATCCTGGCATCAGCTGCGCTGAGATGCCGGATGGCGAGCCCGCCGATGGCGCCGGTCCTGAGGCCGCCGAGGTGCTCGCCGAGAATGACGCCCTCGAGCCGGGCGTCATCGGCCGACCACACGGCGACGATCTGCGTATGCTCCGCCCCGTTGAATGTGTCGTAGACGCGAAAACCCGCGACCGGCTTCTCACCCATGAGGCCACCAACCGTGAAAACGAGATCGCCTCGATCGGGAAACGAAACATGATGCCGAGGCGGGGAGATCAAGCGATTGCCGGCTCTCGCGAGAAAGGCGGCCTCGAGCGCGTCGATGGCGATGGACATCAAAGCGCCGCCGACCAGATCCTCGTCTCTCAGAATTTTCGTCATGGCACAGCTCCCGCTCATGCCCGCATCCTGCGACCCCAACCGCGGTTGAGGTCAAGAGGTGAGACAAACCTCTACGCGAAGAAAATCCGCGTAATGTCTAATCGACGAAACGGCGCGCCATCATCACGTCGTCGATCTCCCTGCCCTCCTCCAGCACCCCGCCGGGAATCCTGCCGATCTCGGAGAAACCCTGACGTTGGTAGAACCGAATTGCCGCCGGGTTCTCCGCGCTGACGAACAGTTCCAGCTGCCGGACGCCGATATCACGCGCGTGATCCGAGATCGTCTCCAGCAGCGTCCCGGCAAGACCCGTTCCACGCAGCTCTGCGCGGACATAGACCATGATGATGGTGGCGCGATGGATCATCTTGCTCGGCCGCTGCCGAAGCAGGCCCATAATGCCGACCGGTTCGCCGTTCCGAAACGCGACAAAAACCGGGTCGCTCAGTCGATTGCGCCACTCCTCGATGGAAAGAGCCTCCCAGTCTTCGTAGCGGCTGGCAAAGAGGGACGGTTCGGCGCGCAGCGCCTCCAGACGGACCCGCCGGAAAGACTCCACCTCGTCTGCCTGGATAAGCCTGATCGTCACACAACTCGCATCCATCGAAACCTCCTGCAATCAACGCGATACTGTCAATACTGACAGTTCGGGATAATGCAATCGAGGTCGGTGCCGACAAGGGGGATTGTTTCCGCGCAGTGGCGCGGCGTCTTGGAAGATGCAAAGGACGCCAAAACAGTGACAAACGCGTATCGGCCCTATTTTCCGGCTGATGCGTATTGGGTCCAGCAGGCGTTGCGCCTGCGGTACTCCGCCGGTCACTGCATCGGCGTTCCCACCCGACCGCCCTTTCGTGCGACCGATGAATCGAATGGCTCCCCCGCCGGCGAATTCGTTGGCCGGAGGTCCCATTGATCAGATTGCCGGACGGGCGGTTCATAGGGCGCAGGCGCGGGAGTCGACCCTACAACTAGGTCATCTGGCCGGATCGGCGCACTGCCGACCGTCCCGGTCGCGGTGTCATCGATCATTCGGTCGGCGATGGAATGGCTTGGCCCGTCCGCGTCGAACGGTGCGATCTGATGGATGACGACGAGAAGGACTACCCCAACCGCCGAGCACACGAGCGCGTAGAGAACAAAATATTTCAGCGCATATCCCTCGCTGTTGGCAGAACGACATTGACAGAACTGCGAATGATATTTCCACATCTTTGATGGATACTTACAAAAAAGGCAATGAATTTTAAAGTTACCCGGAGTGATTAGAAATCACGGCACGAAAACGCTAACAATATTAAAAATTACCTCACGTAATGATCGATTTCATCGTGCGCGTCGCGGCTAAGATGAAAGATCCTCATATAACGGCTATCGCCCGCGCCCCTCACATTCTCCGGTACCGCGCTCGAAATTGGCTTGGGCTGCAGCTTTCACGCTCGTGAAAGAGGCGCGAGAAATAAAACGGATCGTCGATGCCGATCCTGGCGGCGATGGATTCAATCTTTTCATCGCTGGTGGCTAGCAATTGTTTGGCACGGTCCATGCGGACACGGAGCTGAAATGCCTTAGGCGGCAAACCCGTTTCAGTCACGAATCTGCGCCGCAGCGTGGCCGGCGACATCCCGTGCTCGACAGCGAAAGCAGCGAGGTCGAGCGGCTGTAGCGCCCGCCCCCGCAAGGTCTCGACGATGTCGCCGGCATCAACCTGGCGCCCGCTCGCCGCAGCGCTCGCCTCCCTTGCGGCCGAGATCACGATGTTATGCAGCGCCGATGCCGCTGAGGCCTGGCCTAGAGGGGTGTCGTTGATGAGATCGGCGTGCAGAGATGCGAAGAGCCGCGCCACCTCCTCGACATGGCGCAGCGCTACAACGGGGTGCTGCTCGGCGATCAGGCGCAGACTTACGAAATCCCGCGTGAACGAGCCGCCGAACAGCGCCCATCGCTCATCCCAGCCGCCCTCATCCGGCCCATATGAATGGAGGCGATTGGGAAAGAGCCAGAAGAGCGCTGGTCCCTCGATATGCCGGCGCACGCCGGCGGTTTCCAGAAAGCCCTGCCCACGCTCCACCAGCACGACCGCAAAACTCGGGAGCTTCCTCCTCTTCACGGCATGGCGCGCATGCTGTTTGCCGCTCCCGGTGACGGCAAGCCCGCCAGCCGCGTCGAGCGGTGACCGATAGATGGCCTCAGCCGCTCTCATGTTGAGCGAAAAGTCCAGCGATGACTTTCCTCCATGTATTCCGGCCTTGTCGTCGGCTATTTTGAGCTACAATAGACCAAGCGACGGACGGACGAAATGTCAATTGCTGCAAATGTCGAGCCGCGAAAAACCGACCTTTCCCTTGCCGCCCATGGCCGGACGATCCCGGCCGAAAGGCTTGGCCTGCTTCAGCCGACCGACCCGGCCATCGGCATCGAAGCCATCCGCCGCCGCTACGAGGAGGACGGTTATGTTTGGCTGAAGGGCCTTCTGCCGCGCCCCGAAGTGATCGATTTTCGCCGCTGGGTCTTCTCCCGCCTTGCCGAAACCGGGCTGTTGGTAACAGGCCATGATTTTGCTCTCGGCATCGCCGCCGCCGAAGGCGTCGACTGGGCCCTGGCCGACCGGCGGCTGATGTCGATCGTCCGCTCGGCCGCCTATGAAGGTTTCTGCGCCCAGCCGCCGCTCGTGCGCTTCATGGACGCCTTTCTCCAAGGCATTTCCTATCTCCATAAGCGCAAGCTGCTGCGCTATACCAAGCCAGGCACGGCGACGGCCACCCCGGCCCATTACGATCTCGTCTATCTCCGCGGCGGCACCAACCGGCTGGTGACGGCCTGGATTCCGATCGGCGACGTCCCCATCGAAATGGGCGGCCTCGTCTATCTCGAAGGCTCGCACGCCATCGGGCGGGGGATGGAGGCCGAATTCCGGCTCCGCAGCGGCGACCTCTCGCCGGAGGAGCGGATCAGCGCCTATAACAGCCATATGGCCGAAGGCGGCTGGGTCTCGAAGGATCTCCCCGGTATGGCCGAACGTTTCAACGCCCGCTGGCTCGCCGCCGATTACGAAACCGGTGACGTGGTCCTGCACTCGCCCTACATGATCCACGCTGCCACGACCAACCAGGATCGCGCCGGCCGTCTGCGTCTCTCCACCGACATCCGCTTCCAGAACGTCGATGACGAAATCGACGCCCGCTGGAACAATCACTGGAGCCTCGGAGATATGCTGTAGCGACGATGGCCGCGCAGGAAACAAAAGACCCTGCGCCTATCCGATCGCCCTCAAGATCTCGGCCGTGTCGAAATAGAAGGGCGTGCCGTCAAGCAGCAATCCCTCCCTAAAGCGCAGAACTTCGGCGAAGGGTTGCACGATGAAGGCACCCCTTGCCCGAGAAGTGAGCCTCAACCTGCATGTCATGAAGACGAGGTCTCCGGATTGGGCCGCGGCCAGATCCTCGACCGCGACATCGCTCCAGACCTCGCTCATTACCCTCAACAGAGACGCGATGCCCGTCAATCCCCTCCAGTCACCGGAATAGGGCAGCGATGCGGGTTCATGGACGACCACATCGGGATGAAACGCCCGCGCGAGCGCCTCAGCATCCGTCTTGTCGGAATTGAGAAAATCCAACTCCACCTGGAACATCCGTTCCAAAAGTTGCATGGCCGTGTTTCGATCGCTGGCACCTTTCATCGGGTATCTCCTCGCTTTGCAAACCGCCGATAACTAAAGATCCAAGGTCTTAGGCCGCCACCCGTTTCCTGATGTCCGGCTGAATGCCTCGCGAAGCCATGCCCGCGGAGCGTCGTGGCCGCCCCGTTCACAGGAGCGGCAAGACAGCGTCGGCAATATCGGCTAGACTGCCTGCGTCAACAGCTTGCTTTGAGGAGGTTCTGTCAGGGGCCGGAGCCGTTGGCGCGGGGGGATCCGATGTCGGCAATCGCAACTCTGTTTCAGGAGGCCGCCCGGCTTGCCGCCGGGTTTCGGGAAACGGCCTTTGCCCGCCATGTGCCAAGCAACGACTACGCCGCCTGCCTTGCCGTCTTCGACGAGCCGCTTTCGGCGGCCGGCTCCGATATGCTCGATGTCATCCGGCAGCTCTCCGACGGCGCCGAACCCGGGCTGCATGCAACCACCGGCCCGCGCTTTTTCGGCTGGGTCATCGGCGGCTCTCATCCGGTCGGCGTCGCAGCCGATTTTCTCACCAGCGCCTGGGGCCAGAACGCCGGAAACCATTTCGCCGCTCCGGCAGCGGCTGCCGTTGAAGCCATAGCGGCGCGATGGCTTCTCGATCTCCTGAAACTGCCGGCTGAAAGCTCGGTCGGCTTCGTGACCGGCGCCACGGTGGCAAATTTCACCTGCCTTGCCGCCGCCCGCGGCGAGGTGCTGCGAAAGGTCGGCTGGGATGCCGATGCTGACGGCCTGTTCGGCGCGCCTGAGATCACCGTGTTGATCGGCGACGATGCCCATACAACCGTCTTCTCCGCGCTTCAGTTCCTCGGTCTCGGGCATGACCGTGTGCTGCGCCTGCCCACCGACGCGATGGGCCGGATCGACTCGGCAGCACTTCCCGGCGCGCTTGACGCGGTCGCCGGCCCCTTGATCGCCGTTCTTCAGGCCGGCCAGATCAATACCGGCGCTTTCGACGATTTTGACAGGCTCATCCCACCGCTGAAGGCGAAAGGCGCATGGGTGCATGTCGACGGCGCCTTCGGCCTGTGGGCGCAGGCATCGGCGAAAGTGAGCCATCTCAGCCGCGGCATCGAAGCAGCCGACAGCTGGGCGACCGACGGCCATAAGTGGCTGCAGACGCCCTATGATTGCGGCTATGCGATCGTCCGCGACGAACTCGCCCATCGCCGCGCTATGACGATCGCCGCAAGTTACCTGCCGCTCGCCGGCGAAGGCGAGCGTGACCCCTCCCATTACGTGCCGGAGCTTTCGCGACGGGCACGCGGTTTCGCCACCTGGGCGATGCTGAAACATTTCGGCCGCAACGGCATCGAGGCCCTCATCGACCAATGCTGCACCTCGGCCCGCCTGATGGCCGACCGGCTCGCGCGCGAACCCGGCATCGCCATTCTGAACGAGGTGGCGCTCAACCAGATCGTCGTCCGTTTCGCAGCCGATCGCCCGGACGACGAAAGTAACGCGCTGACGCGAAAGGCGATCGAAAAGATCCAGGCGGACGGCATCCTTTTCGCCGGCGGCGCCAAATGGCGCGGCCGCGACGTCCTGCGCCTCTCCGTCAGCAATTACCAGACGACATCAGATCAGGCGGAACTGGCAGCGGAGAGCATCATCGCCGCCTACAAGAGTGTGAACGATCCTGCCGGTCACACCTCAGGATAGGACTGCTCGTTGGGCCATGCTGCCATGCGGCGAGCCAAGCGACGCCCTCTCTCCGACCTCATCCTGAGGCCCTCGAAGGACGAGGGCGGCCACGCTCGCCATCATCGTCGGACGGCGACGACGGAGCTTGCGCGATAACGCGACAGCTGCACCCGGTTGGATTGGTTGCCGCCGAAGAGGTAGACGTACTGACGCCGCTGGTCGAAATGGTCGAACAGGCTGACGTGGAAACGCCTGCCGCTTCGGATCACCACCACGTCGCCGCGCCTGGCCGAGCGGGCGACGACCGGCTTGCCGAACTTCATCCAGGACCGCGCCATGTTGGGATTATCAGGCGGCTGCCGCGAGGATCGTTTGGCGACAAAGGCCAGGAACGCGCCGCACCAGGATATTCTGCGCGGATTAACGCCGAGGAAGGAGATGGAGCGTTCATGCATGCGGTCATATTTGGAAGCCGTACCAAGCATGTCGGCCTCACAGGGAACGGCAAAAAGCGTGAGGGCTATGACGAGAATAATTTTCATTGTTTCTCACCATTGTTTGGATAATTTGGAACATCAGAAATGTGGCGAAGAAAAAATCGCGGCCGGGAACGTATATTCGAATCATGGCGGCAATTAGAAACAATCTGACGGGGAATTTTTCTAATTTACGCTGACAATCTCCGCAGCATTCAAGGGCAATACTGTCGCGGAAAGGTCACCTCGGAACGTTCGGCCTATCGCAGAGAAAAGCTGAATTCCGCCGCAGAATCGGCCATCGTCGACAAGCCGCATTGGATAACGTCTCGTAGCACCGTCATGGCCCGCACGAATTATAGTTCCAATGACGCAGATAATACTTTCTGCGCAGACAGCAATACGTCGTCGTCTTTGAGGCTTGTGAGATCAGGCCTTGGCGGAGATCGCACTCAGCTCCTCAAGATCGAGCCGCTCCAGCTCGTGCAACGTCTCGTCATCGATCTCGCCGGCGCGATGGAGCCGGATGAGTTCCCGGCGACCCCTGCAACCGCCTCGATCGGGTTGGTTCCATCTGCCTCGCCCCCCGGCCCGGAAACTGATTTCGAATGCCTATAACAAAATTTCCCGGATCGAAATCGGTTCATCCTGACCGTGTTCCGGGTCGTGATACCAGCCCGCATTGGGCGCCTGGCCGTCACGAAAAGTTTGCATCGACGCCAATTTACTTGCCGTTCTCCAATGCGGCATATGTTTCTGCTTGTAAGCAAGCGCCATGAGCGGGGAACCATGACTTCAACACATGCAGACAAGACTGGTGACGCCGGCAGCCGCAGCGGCTTTGTCGGGTTGGTTATCGGCGCAATCGGCGTCGTCTACGGCGATATCGGCACCAGCCCGCTCTATGCCTTCCGCGAAGCGCTGAGACCCTTTGCCGCCGATGGCATACACGAGCCGGAGGTGATCGGTCTGATTTCGCTGATGGTCTGGACCCTGACCGTCATCGTGACCTTCAAATATGTGCTGTTCCTTCTCAGGGCCGACAATGACGGCGAAGGCGGCACGCTCTCGCTTCTCGCCCTTCTGATGAAGAAGATGGGACGAAACGTGCCGGTGCTGTTCTTCGCCGGGCTGATCGGGGCGGCCCTTTTCATCGGCGATGCCATGATCACGCCTGCCCTTTCGGTCATGTCGGCGCTGGAAGGCCTGAAACTGGTCACGCCGGCCTTTGCCGACTATGTCCCGCTCGCGTCGGCGGCGATCATGATCGTCCTCTTCGCCGCCCAGTCGAGGGGGACGGCTGCTGTCTCGATGTTTTTCGGGCCGGTTACCGTCTTGTGGTTTTTAGCCATGGCAGTTGGCGGCCTCATCCATATCGGCGACGACTGGAGGATCCTGGCTGCGCTCAATCCGATTAATGCGCTCTTGTTCCTTGCCCATGCCGGCACTGTCGGCCTTATCGTACTTGGCGCCGTCTTTCTGACGGTGACAGGTGCCGAGGCGCTCTATGCCGATCTTGGGCATTTCGGGCGGCGCCCGATCCAGATGGCATGGTTCGTGCTCGTCTTTCCGGCCTTGCTCCTCAACTATCTCGGTCAAGGCGCACTCGTTCTCTCCCATCCCGAGACGGCGTCAAACCCGTTCTTCCTGATGTATCCCGACTGGATCTTGCTGCCGGTGGTCATTCTAGCGACGATGGCAACGATCATCGCCAGTCAGGCCGTCATAACAGGCGCGTTTTCGCTGGCCCGTTCGGCGGTTCATCTCGGCTTCCTGCCAAGGCTGCGCATCAAATTCACATCAGAGACCAACACCGGCCAAATCTATGTGCCGAGCGTCAACCTTCTCCTGCTGATCGGCGTGTTGATGCTGATCTTTTCCTTCGGCGATTCGGAGTCACTGGCGACCGCCTACGGCATCTCGGTGACTGGTACCATGGTCATCTCGACGATGCTGGCCTTCCAGTTCCTGCGGGCCGTCTGGGGCTACTCCCTTGTGCTCGCTGTTGTCCTGCTGCTGCCTCTTTTCATCATCGAGGTCATGTTCCTGGCCGCCAACCTGTTGAAGATTCATGATGGCGGCTGGGTTCCGGTCGCACTGGCGCTGGCGATCATGATCTTGATGTGGACATGGACCCGCGGGCAGGCCTACCTGAAGAGACTGCGGGCCAACAGTGAGATCCCGCTCGATTCCTTCATCAAATCGATCGAGCGGAAATCGGAGCATTCGCCGGTCACCGTGCCGGGAACGGCGGTCTTTCTGACCAGCGTCCCCGACCGGACGCCGAACGTTCTGCTCCACAATCTCAAGCACAATCATGTGCTCCACGAACAGAACGTCATCCTGACCGTCTGGACCGAGGACGAACCTTACGTCCCCGACAGCAGACGCATCAAGATCAGCCAGCTGTCGCCGCGTTTCGTCCGCCTAGACATCACCTTCGGCTTCATGGACGATCCGGATGTCACCAGGGCCTTGGCTCTCTGCCGGGAGGGCGGCTTCAAGTTCGAGATCATGAAGACCTCCTTCTATCTCGGCCGCCGCAATCTCGTCAGGACGCCGAATACGGGGTTGCCCGGCTGGCAGGAACGTATCTTCATGGCGCTGGAAGGTTTTGCGATCGACCCGTCCGATTATTTCAACCTGCCGTCAAATCGCGTCGTCGAGCTCGGCGAACAGGTCGCCATCTGAGGCGTGAGGATCGTCTCGCTGCCGTCGATCATTGCCGGGATTTAACTCGAAATCCCGGTCCATTCGCTTTACACGCTCTTCTGCGGCAAAGGAGGACAGATGAAGAGGCGGACGCTTATGCTTGGCGGTGCGACCATTGTCGCATCATCGGTCGCTGCGGCGGCATTCTGGCCGCAGCGACATATCGTCGTGGCCGCCGGGACATTCGACTGGGAGGGCACTGATTTCCTCAGCGGCGGCACACGGTCCGTCGCCTTGGAAAAGCTGCCCGCGCCGCTCTTCCGGATGCGCCCGAATTGCGTCGCGACTGTCGCCCAGACCCTTGGCCCCTGCCATGTCAACGATATCCCGGCACGTCAGGACGTCACCGAAGGAAAGGCTGGGCTGCCCCTGCGCCTGGCCGTCCGCATCGTCCATGCAGCCGATTGCCGACCGGTCGAAAACGCCGATATCGAAATCTGGCATACCGATCACCGTGGCATCTATTCCGGCCGGGAAGCAGCTGACATGTGCACGCTCGACGACGCCGAGGCGATCAGCGGGCTTGCCTTTCGCGGCCGCCAGTTGACGGATGCGGCCGGGCAGGCAAGCTTTCTGACGGTCTATCCCGGATGGTACAGGGGCCGCACGCCGCATGTTCACTGCCGCATCATCGTCGAAGGCAGGGAACTTCTCGTCAGTCAGATCTATTTCGACGATGCGCTGAGCGACATCGTCTATGGCGGGCATCCCGACTATCGCCAACGCCCTCCCCGCGATACGCGCAACGACGAGGACGGACTCATCCCGCAGGACGCCGTCGATCACATATTCGATTTCGAAAAGCTCGACGGCGGCGTGCTCTCCGCGACGATTACGATCGGCCTTTCGTCCTGAGCCGACAGGAGCGAGAACCTTTCCTGCATCAGGCATGAACCAGACGCAGGATTTCTGCGTACAAGCTCTCGACCGCAGAACCTCAGGCAGCGAGGGATGATGGCATGATCAGAAGGGAAGGCGTCGCCCCGATCGCCAGGCATGCCGCCGAACAGGGGCTGGCCCGGCTGATGATGAGATTGCCGGCCACGCGGGCGACGATCAGAGCCGCCGCATCGAGCCAGTCCCATCTCTACGAATTGTGCGGCGCCTATGGCGAAGCCTGCTCCGTGCTCGACCGCATGCGCAAGGATGGATCGGCCGATCCTGCGATCATCACTGAATACGAGATCATTTGCGCGGAAATCGAAGCCGACGTCCAGCGAGCCCTGCTCGGCGACCGCTGAGTGCCTGCCGCTACGGCATCTAGAGCATGATGCCGAAAAGTGTGAGCGGTTTTCGGACGACATCATGCTCTAACTCTTTAATTTAGAACAGGATTCAGATTTTAGGCCGACCGGGCCTAAAATCATCCTGTTCTAGTCGTAGCGGCGATGCGCCCGGCGACCCTCAATGCAGCATGCTGTCTTGCAGGATGGAGACGATCGGCCCGTCCGCTGGTGGATGATGCAACGGCTGAGGTGCGGTCTCATGGTGGGAAATTCCGTTGTCGTTTTCCGGGCCGGCGAGATCGGCAGCTTCGATCGTCAGGCCGTGATCGCCATTGCCAAGAGTCGACCCGTGCTTTTCCAAGGCAGCCGCGCCGAAATGACGAAGCAGCAAGGTCCCATCCGACACGCCGTTTTCACCGACAGGAGTGTCGTGATGGGCGCCAGCCTTGTCTGATGCGGTTTTGTCGAGGCTAAGTTTCAGGCCGTCATGGGATGTGAGCCCGTTGTCCGACACCAGGCTGATGCTGGCATCCGTAGCGACCAGACTGTCGGCGCTTGCAAGCGTGACGCCACCTTCTTCGATGGTCGTGTTGTCGCTGACGGGGAAGGTGCCTGCGGCAATGATCGAGGGGGAGATGCTGTAAGGCGTGACGTCGCTCGCAATGAAATTGTCGTGGAAGGATCCGGATGCCGGTCGGTCGACCTTCAGCGCTGCCTGCGTCAGGTCATCGAAAAGATTGCCGTAAATATCGATCCCCTCACGGACATAGGTCGTCGTGCCGGCTGCGCTGACCGACACGCCCCACACGCCGTCATGGATATAATTGCCGGAGATATCGTAGTTGCGGGTATCGCCTGAATCGCCAAGGCCGATGGCGTAAGACCAGCTGTAGCCGCCGTAGCCGGAAATATCATTATCATGGATGGCAATATTCGTGCCGGCCTGCGCGCTGATCCCGAAGCCGCCGCCGACAATCGTATTTCCCTCGATCACCGCATCCACGGGCCGTATCAACGTCAGCACACCCTTTGGCGTCACCGCGCCCGTCTGATCAAAATAATTGCCGCTGATGACGATGTTTTTGCTGTCGTTTAGTTGCACGGCATCCGCCGCGGTGCCGTGGGCGTTGGTGACAGTATTGTTGAGGAGAGTGACGCCGTTGATCTTCTCGATCCAGATGCCGTCGCCGTTGACGTCGTTGATCGTGCTGTTCTCGATGGTGATGTTCGAGCCGGTTCGGATGGTGATGGAACCGGCTTTGCCTGCCAAGCCGGTGTGGTCAACCTCGACATTGTTGATCGTCCAATTCGAAACATAACCGCCATAAATGGCCGCCCCACCGGTGTCCGAGATCTTGATGTTCTCGATGACGATGTTCGAGGCATAAAGGCTGTGAATGCCATCGCCGGGACTATGAATGACGGGAGCGTCGCCGACTCCGTAGCTGCCGATGGTGATCGGGGCGTTGACTGTGCCGGAATATTTCAGATCGAGCTGGTCGTTGAACACGCTACCGGCTGCGAGAAGCACGCTGTCGCCGGGCTGCAGCTTCAGGTTTTCCACCGCCCAGAAGGATGCAAAAGGGGCGTCCTCGCTCGTTCCGGTGTTGCTGTTGGAGCCTATTGCTGGGTTCACATAGTAGATTGCCATATCGCCTTGTTCTCGGATTATCGCGCGCCGTCTGGTTGGCTACGACGAGTGGATCGGATGCGCTCGGAGCGCTGTGCGCCAATCAAGATGGCGTTCGATTGCCGTTGCAGCAGCCGTAGGCCCATGGGGCCGCCTTTGCTCCCGAGAAGCGTCTAGCCGTGGCTGCGCTCTAGAGGATACAACTCATACGAAAATAATCTAGAGAACAACGACCGAAAGGTGAATAAACGGTAGCATTACGCGAGGTACTGGACGTTACGACGCGCGCTCAAGGCTAGCCAGCAAGGCGAAAGCCTCGAAGGACGGGACGAGTGGATTAGCGCCATTGTCGACCTAAATCATGAAAGAATGGCAGACCTCACCCTTCAAGGCCGTTGCAGGGCGCCTGAGGGTGAGGCCGGGAAGAATCGTGCCGAATGCCCGCGCACTCAGCTGAGCAAGCCATCCATATGGATGAAGACGGTCAACGTATCCCCGTCGTTATGCTGCGAGGTCCCATCATTGACCCCGTAACCGAAGGTTTCGCTCACATGTCCATCATGGCCGGGGAGCTTCGTTTCGTCGAGAGTATAGGCATAATTGCCTTCTCTATCCACGTGCATGACCCCGTACTCGCCTGTCAGCGTAAGGCCGTGTTCGCCGACGGCTTCGCCGCCGAAGCGGCGAAGGAGCAAGGTCCCGTTGTCGGAGCTGTCGTTTTCCAGAAGATTGCCGCGATGGGCCTCGCCCGTATCGGTAAAGATCTTCAAGTTGTCATGAACCGCGACGACCGCCGGATCCACGGCCGCGTCCGTCGCCGCCGCAACCCTGGTATCCGAGGCCGCAAGCACCGTCTCGACATTCGCGACCGTGTGGTTATTGCTAACGGTGAAGCTGTGCGCATCGACGATAGCGGGTGATATGCTGTAGGCGTCGACGCCGCTTTCGATGGTATTGTTGTAGAATGAGCCGGATGCCGGTCGGTCGACTTTCAGCGCAGACTGCGTGAAATCGTCGAAGACATTGTCATGGATTTTGATGTTTGCGCGGACATAGTCGGGGTCGCCGGCGGGGGCGGTGACGACCACGCCCCATGCACCATCATGGATGTGGTTGCCCGCGATATCGTAGTCTCGCGTATTGCCCTGATCGCCCAGACCGATGGCAAAGGACCAGTCGTAGCCGTGAAAGCCCGATATATCGTTATCGCGGATGGCGACGTTCTTGCCCGCTTGCGCACTGATGCCGAAGCCGCCGCCACTCAGCGAGTTGTCCTCGACCACCGCGTTCACCGGCCTGATGAGCACGATGACGCCCTTGGGGCTCTCGGCATGCGTCTGGTCGAGATGGTTACCTCGGATCAGAATGTCGCTGCTGTCGTTCACCTGAATGGCATCTGCCGTGGCGCCGTGGCTGTTCGTCACCGTATTATTGAGAAGCTTGACGCCCTCGACCTTTTCGATCCAGATGCCGTCGCTTTTCACGCCCGAGATCTTGCTGTCTTCGATCGTGATGTTCTTGCTGTTGCGAAACTTCACGGAACCTGAGTCGCTCGACATTCCCGCCTTGTCGATTTCGACATCCCGAACTGTCCAGTTCGCGACACTGCCACCATAGATGGCAGCACCGCCGCTATTCGATATTTTGAGATTCTCGATGACGATGTTCGATGCATAGCGGCTGTGAATGCCGTCGTCGCCGCTATGGATGACGGGTGCGGCACCCGTGCCGTAACTGCCGATCTTGATCGGCGCGCTCTCGGTGCCGGAATATTTGATATCGAATTGCTCGTTGAAGACGCTTCCCTTGGCGAGCAGCACGCTATCGCCCGGTTTCAGCGTCAAGGATTCCACTTTGGACAAAGTCGCAAAAGCCGAGTTCTGGCCCGTTCCGCTGTTGCGGTCGGAGCCAGTCGCTGAGTTCACATAGTAGATTGTCATATCGCCATGTTGCCCTGTTCATCGGATCGCTATGTCGCCGCAGAGCTCGACCGGGATCGATCGACCGCATGCGGCGGGGGCAACCGGCCACGGCAAGAAGGCGAGAAGATGTTGTCAATGCGGCAGCGGGCAAATTCGCGGACCTTATTCCACGGGCAACCGCGCAGGCTTCGCAAAGCCACAACTTAAGCCGGAAAAACAATAGATTCGAGGCGAGTAAATCGCAGCTGAGCGGATGACATACCGCTTGAGTCAATTAGGCAAGCCCAGCCGGGATGAAGGTGATTCGGTTGCTGTGTCGGCGTCTTCTACCCCCTCGCCCGCAATGCCGAACTCAGCGGCAGCCGTGTGGCGGCGATCGCCGGCAGAGCGCCGCCGAGGATGCCGATCGCAAGGCCCAGCAGGCCGGCGGTGAGGATCACCTCGCCGCTGACGTTGAGCTGGAAAGCCATCTTGGTATGGTTGGCGCCCATCGTGCTTGCCTGCCAACCGTCGAAAGCCAGCCTGGAGGCGAGGACGCCGAGGCCGGCGCCCGCCAGCGAGAGCAGTACCGCCTCCACCCAGCTCGCGGTGAAAACCGGCAGGCGGGCAAAGCCGAGGAGGCGCAGCGTAGCGATCTCGACGCTGCGGTCGGAGACCGAACTCATCATCGTGTTCAAGGCCCCCGCCGTCGCTCCGATCGCCATCAGCAGGGCGATCGGCCAGCCGAACAGGCGGATGAGGCTCTCTGTCCGCTCGGCCTGGCCGGCATAGAAATCGGTCTCCGAGACGGCGGTAAGCGGCGTGCCGGGCAAGGCCGACAGGCGATCGCGCAACGCCGCCAGTGCTGTTGCGGGATCGCCTGCGCCATCGAGCCGCACCCGTAGGCTCTGCACCTGTCCCTGCCGGTCGAAAGCCGACTGCACCGGCTCCAGATCCGCCCAAATCTCGGATTCAAAGGCGCTGCCGCCTGACGTGAAATGCCCGACGATCTTCCAGTCGAGCGCGCCGAGCCGGATCGTGTCACCGACCGCAAGGCCGGGAAAGGAGTCCGCGATGCGGGCGCCGACGACGATCTCGCGCGCACCCGGCGAAAACAGCCGTCCTTGCGAAAGCCGTGCGCGGTCGCGCAAGGCAGGGCCGGTCACGTCCATGCCCCTCAGCGACAGCGTCTGCTGGGCGCCGTCGTCTTGCCTGACATCGACGGGGACGACGGTCTCGCGCGACAAAGCCGGCGCGCCTGCGCCGTCGCGGGCAATCCCAGGGTTGCCGGCAATCCCAGGGTTGCGGGCAATCCCGCTATCGCCGCCCATGGCGGCAAGGCTGCGGATTGCTTCGGCCGGCACCTCCGACCCGGTCTCCTGGTTGGTGCCGCCGCCGAGAACGAGGGCGATATCAGGCGAGCCGGCGCCGGCAAGCGCGGCCTCGAAGCCGCGCGCCATCGCCAGAAAGCCCGACAGCACCGCCACGACGAGGGCGACCGACAGCACCATCGACAGCGAGATCGCGAGCCGCCGGGGCAAACTGCCGAGATTGACTCTGATCATGAGAAAGATCTGCTTGAGCGCTGATGACATTGGCTTATCTCGTTCTGAAGGCGTTGACGATCGGCAGGCGCATGGCGCTGACCGCAGGCAGCAGCCCGGTTAGCAGGCCGAGCCCCGCGATGATGGCGAAAGATTGGATGAGGAGGGTCGCCCCGAAGACGAGGCCGAATTCCGGCCCGATCGAAAGCGTCGCGAGCTTGGCGAGGACGAGCCCGCCTGCGCCGCCGACAACGAAGATGAACAGCGTCTCGCCGACGACAAGCGCCATGATCCGCCCACTGGAAAAGCCGAGCACCTTCATGACGCCGATCTCGAAACGACGCTCGCGCACGGCAAACAGCATGGTGTTGATCGCGATCATCAGGATGGTGACGAAGGCCGCGCCGACGACAAGGCTGACGATCAGGCCGACATCGGCGAATTGCCTGAGAAACGCCTCGAGGAATTGCTTTTCCGATTGCGTCCGCGTCTGCGCCGCCGAATTGGCGAACAGAGCGTCGATCCGCGCCGCCAGCATGCCTGGCGACACGCCCGGACGCGGACGCACGACGAAGGCGTCGACCGTATCCTTGTCGCGCGCACGCGCGGCATTGAGCGCGTCATAGCGAGCCAGCATGAAATAGGTGTCGGTGCCGGCATCGGCGCCCTCGAAGATGCCGGCGATGGTGAAGCTCCAGTTCCGGCTGCCGTCGGTCCTGGTCAGCTGGCCGGTAAAGCCGATGCGCTGGCCGATCGACCAGTCCTGCGCCTCGGCCAGCGCCCTGCCGACCAACACCCGGTCGCCGCCCTCTTCGAGCGCCGCGGTCAGCTCCGGCGTCAGCCCGAGCTCTTCGCCGTTGGCCGCCGCAATGGCCTGCGGCTCGACGGCGCTGACGACAACCACATTCTTCTCGACCTCGACGAAGCCCCGCATGCGCGCGGTATAGGCGACGGCGGCGATATCGGGTTCGGCCGCGATGCGATTGATATAGGCAAGCGGCAGGGGCAGGCCTCGTCCCGACTTGTTGAAGACGCCGAGCAGATTGTCGCTGGCTCTGGCCGCGCCCTGGCTGCCGGCAACGAAGCTCGCCGTCAGCCCGTAGATCAGAAAGGCGACGCCGACCGAAAACATCAGCAAAATGGCGCGCAACCGCTTGCGCCAGGCATTGCGCCGCATGAGCTCGAAGAAGGTCATCGGCCCGGCCTTTCCTCGGTGACGAATTCGCCTTTGTTGAGATGCAGCGTGCGCCGGGCGAAGGAAGCGGCCTCGGGATCATGCGTGACCATGATGATGGTCTTCTGAAGCTCGCGATTGAGAAAGCTCAGCATCTCAAGGATATCATTGGCCGATTTTCGATCGAGATCGCCGGTCGGCTCGTCGCAGAGAAGCAGATCGGGATCGCCGACGATGGCGCGCGCAATGCCGACACGCTGCTGCTGCCCGCCCGACATGCTGGAGGGAAACTGCCGCTGCCGGCCGGCAAGCCCGACGAGGTCCATGACGGTATCGACGCGGGCCCGCCGCTCCTTGCGCCCGAGCGGCTTCAGAAGCAGCGGCAGCTCGATATTCTCCGCCGCATTCAGCATCGGCAGCAGGTTGTAGAATTGGAAGACGATGCCCATGCTGTGCGCCCGCCAGGCCGCCCTTGCGCCTTCGCCCATCTGTTCGAGATGGCTGCGCCCGATCCGGATCTCGCCGGCATCGGGGCTGTCGATGCCGCCGAGCATATTGAGCAGCGTTGATTTCCCCGAGCCGGACGGCCCCATGACAGCAACGAAGTCGCCGCGCGGAATGGAAAGGTCGAGTCCGGAGAAAATCGGGATCGTCTCTGTCCCGATCCTGAACGCCTTTCCGACGCCGGCGAGCGCGATGAAGGGGTCTTGGCTGTCGGTCATTGCTTTGCTCCTTGGTGATGGATTGTTGCTATCGCAGAGGCCGCCCTCATCCTGAGGTGCGATCCGCAGGATCGCCTCGAAGGATCATCCTGAGGTGGGTAGGCCAACGGCCGGAGCCTCGAAGGACGGGGGCGGGTGAAGAGCGCCCGCGCTCCCCTCACCCACCACAAGCCGAATGCGCGCCGCCATTGCAGGCCGCATGCCGGAAGGCGGCGACGTGAGCGACAGGCGCAGCGTCACCGTCCCCTTCTCCCGCGAAATGACGGGCGCGATCTTCGCCACCTCGACTGCAAAGGGCTGCCCCGGAAAGCCGTCGAGCACCGCCTCGCCTGAGAGGCCCGGCCGCATCAGCGCGATATTGGCTTCGGCCACATCCGCATCGATGACCATCTTCGCCGTATCGGTAATCGCAAGCAGGCTTTCATTCTCCCGCACGCTGTCCTCGCGCGACAGCACGGTGTCGCCGACATGCGCGTCGAGCCGCGTCACGGTGCCCGAAATCGGCGCTCGCACGGTCAGCGCCTCGACCTGCTCGCGCGCCCTGTCGATGTCGAGCCTGGCCTTGGCGACATCCTGCCGCGCCCGCAGGGCGGCATTCTCGGCCGCGTCGAAAGCCGTCTTCGCCTCCTCCAGGGCTTGCGCCGACATCGCATCCCGCCCGGCCAGCCGCTCGGTACGTGTCAGCGATGACCGCGCCTGCGCGAGCTCGATATTCCTCGCATCAAGCGCCAGCTCCGCCGCCCGCTCCGATATCTCCGCACCGCGGAGCGCAAACCGGGCGCCGGCATCGTCGAGCCGCACCAGCAGCTGCCCCGCCACGACCTTGTCGCCCGCCTCGACCTCGACGGCGACAACCCGGCCCTCATATTTGGAAAAAACAATGGCGGTGTCGGGCGCCACGACGTAGCCGGAGCCGGTAACTTCACGGGACGGCGCGGCCCTACTCTTCGCCCCATCCTCTCCCTCAACAATCGCACCGCCCCTGGCCGGCGCCTCATGAGCGGATATCGCAGGGTGGTCGCCCGTCTTCCCCGCAATCGCGGCCTCGATACGCTCCAGCGTCTGAGGTCCATAGAGAGCGACCACCGCCAGCGATGCCGTCGCCGCAAGGACAAGTATTGCGCCAGGGATCATGCGCCGCCGGGCACGAGGCTCCGGCAGCTCCGTCTTGAAGGCCGCAGGCTCGATCGAAAGCGATCTCAGTTGGGCGGCAAGGGTTCGATCATGTTCTGATGTCGTGTTCATGCCGGCCAACATCGCCGACCCGGCAGAAATCGCGACCTCGAACACGATCCGGGACGTCCTCGATCGCGATTGTGTACCTGGCAGCGGCCGCCCTCGTCCTTCGAGGCCCCTGCGGGGCGCCTCAGGATGAGGGCGGAGAGACGGCGCGGCTTGTGTCACCGGAGAACGCAGGCGCCCTACCGTCGATAGCCTAGCCACCGGGCACAACAACTAGCCCTCATGGTGAGGAGGCCCGCAGGGCCGTCTCGAACCACGAGGGCGGGTGGCATGCCGATACGTCAGAGCGCCGGTGGCCGCCCCCGTCCTTCGAGGCCCCTGCGGGGCACCTCAGGATGAGGGCGGAGTGAGGTCGAGGCTCGCGAACCCCGTCGTGCCCCCTACCCCTCCGCCCTCTTCTGCCGCCAGGCCAGCGGCGTCATATCCGTCACCCGGCGGAATTCGCGGTTGAAATTGGACTTTGTCTGGAAGCCGACGTCGAGCATCACTTCGGTCACCGATTTCTCGGTGGCCGAAAGCAGGCGGCAGGCCTCGCCGATCCTGTAATCATTGACATATTGCGAGACGTTCTTGTCCATCGCCCGGTTGATCGCCGCCGAGATCTGGCGCGCGGGGATGCCGGCCTTGCGGGCGAGCCGGTCGAGATTGAGATTGGCGTCGCGATAGAGCTTCCTTGCTTCCATCAGCGCGTCCACGGTAGCGATCGTCTCCTTGTCTTCGCTCGCCTCCGGCCTCGCCGCCGCCTCGGCCGTTTCGGCAGGCGCCCGGCTTCGGCTGGCGGCGGCCGCCGCAGTGCCGAGAATGACGAGGGCGGCGAGATTGCCGACGCTGATCACGGTCAGCGCGTGCTCGCCATGCGCCCAGGTGAAGTCGAAGAAGACGAAGGTATCGACCGCAGCCGACAGGCAGAGCGCCGCCGCCGCGAAGATGATGGCCCGATAGGCCGGCACCGCTCCCTCGAAAGGCGCGAGCCGAAGCGCATCTGCGCCCGGGCGCATCAGCAGCAGGATCGCCAGGGCGTAGCCGACGAAGATCAGCACCAGCGCAACGTCGATCGCCTCCCGCCAGAAAACCACCAGCAGCAGGATGAGCACGGCGGGCACGGCATGCAGCCCGAGGCGTCCCGCAAGCGGCCGCCAGCTCGTCCTCACCAGCCTGGAAACGCCGGCATAGGCGAGCGGCGGCACCGTCGCCGCGATGACGGGAGCGATCACGCCGACCACCTGCATCCCATAGCCCCAACGCAAGCCGGAGAGGATGGATTGCAGCGCGCTCAGCAGGATGAGCACCAGAAACGGCCGGTTGGGTTGCCCCTCCTCGTCGCGTCTGAGGACGATGACGAAGAGGATGAGCAGAAGGAGGGCGACGACGAAGGGAAGCGGAATGAACAGCATGGCCTGGCGGGATCGGGGTCACGGATAGACGGCCATCATTGCCGACATCCTCGCGCGAAGCGACCTCCATCGTGTTTTAGAACGCGTTTTCAGGAGAAATTCTTTTGAATTGGCGGCCGCCGCACCGGGCTAGCCATGAACGCCGGCATCAGACGCGTTGCAGGAATGCAAGCACGCGCGCCGTCAGAAGCGCGGTCGCATCCGCGTCATAGGACGGAAGCGAGCTGTCGGCGAAATAGTGCTGGTCGCCGGGGTAGAGAAAAAGCTCCGCGTCCGCGACCTTCGCGACGATCTCGCGGGCGGCATCGATGTCGCCCTCGCCGACGAAGATCGGGTCGTTGTCCATACCGTGGATCTGCACCGCGACACCATCCGGCCAGGGTCCGAAGGCCCATTCGCCACTGATCGGCAGGCAGGAATAGAAAAGCAGAGCTCCACGGGCTCCTGGCCGCCTTTGCGCCAGCTTCTGCGCCGGCAGCACACCGAATGAGAAACCGGCATAGACAAGTTCGGCAGGCAGTTCGTCGGCAACCCGGACGCCGCGCTCCCTGATGGCGTCGAATCCGTTCTCGCCGATATGGGCGAGACCTTCCTCGATGCTTCCGAACGTGCGTCCGTCGAACATATCAGGCGTGTGCACGATGTGGCCGGCAGCCCTGATATCGTCGGCGAAGGCCCGCACACCAGGCGTCAGCCCCTGTGCGTGATGGAACAGCAAGATTTCAGCCATAGGCGCCTCCGGTCGAGAGTCGGCACATTTTGATAAAAGTTCGAAGCAGTCCGGATTGAGCGCGCGGCAGTCGTCTCCGATGTCGCAGCTCTGCCCCGATGACCGGTTCTACGGCGTCGCGCCGAAGAAGGCGAGCCGGGTGAAGATCGTATACCGCGATTCCGATACCATCAGCGCGACGAAGACCAGCACCAGCACCGGCGGCAGCAGGATGGCGTAGACGAGCGCCAGCCGTTCCCAGGCCATGTGCATGAAAACCGCAACGATCAGCCCGGCCTTCAGCATCATGAACACCAGGATCAGAAGCCACCGGAGATAGCCCTGGATCCCGAGATAATCGACCATGTAGGAAAAGGCGCTGAGCACAAAGAGCAGGCCCCAGACGAAGAGATAGAGCCGGATCGGATGCTGCTGCCCGCTATGTGCCTGTACATGCACCGTTTGGCTTTGCCCATGCGCCGTTGTCTCGCTCATGACGACCTCACCACAGATAGAAGAAAGCGAAGATGAAGACCCAGACCAGATCGACGAAGTGCCAGTAGAGACCCATGATCTCGACGGCCTCGTAGCGCCCTTTCCGGCTGGTGAAAAAGCCGCGCCGCTCGACGTCGAAATCGCCGCGCCAGACCTTGCGGGCGATGATCAGCAGGAAGATGACGCCGATCGTGACGTGGGTGCCGTGAAAGCCTGTGATCATGAAGAAGGTCGATCCGAATTGTGCCGCCCCCCATGGGTTTTCCCAGGGGCGTACGCCTTCGGTGATCAGCTTCGTCCATTCGAAAGCCTGCATGCCGACGAAACATGCCCCGAGAAGTGCTGTCAGCAGCATCAGGACAGCGGTCCTGCCGCGGTCGCGGCGATAGCCGAAATTGACCGCCATCGCCATCGTGCCGCTGCTCGAGATCAGCACGAAGGTCATGATCGCGATCAGGATCAGCGGCACGTCCTGGCCGCCGATATGCAGCGCAAAGACCTCGCTCGGATTGGGCCAGGCGACGGGCGTCGACATGCGGGCGGTCATATAGGCGAGCAGGAAACAGCCGAAGACGAAAGTGTCGCTGAGCAGAAATATCCACATCATCGCCTTGCCCCAGGAGGCGGTCTTGAAGGCGCGCTGGTCCGAGGCGAAATCGGCGGCGACGCCGCGCAGGCCGACCGACCTGAGATCTGGCTCGCCGTGTGTCTGGACAGGATGTGCCATCTGCAAATCTCCTGGTTGAGCCCCTAGTTCAGCAATGTGCGGCAGAGATCGACGAAATCATTCGCCCACCCGGCAAACAGCGCAAACAGCAGCAGCCAGACGGCAAGCATGAAATGCGAATAGATCGCCGAAAGGTAGACGCTGAGGCTGAGCCTGTCCGACGCGATGTCGGTCGCGAAAGCGCGCAGGGTCGTGTGACCCAGCACCATGAGCCCGCCGAGGATGTGCAGGCCATGCAGACCGGTCAGCATATAGAAGAAGCTGTTGGCGGGATTGTCGACCAGCACATATCCCGCCGCCGTCAGCTCGCGCCATGCCTGGATCTGTCCGGCGAGAAAGAGAACGGCAAGAGCAAATGCGACGGCAAGCGCCGGTCGCAGGCGTTCGACGCGGCCATGCCGCGCTTCGCGTCTGCCCCATTGCAGCGCGGCGCTGCTCAAGGCGAGTGCTGCCGTGTTGACCCAGAGCAGACGCGGAACCGGCATCCCCCACCAGTCCGTCGACGCTGCACGCATGAAATAGGCGCTGACGGCAAGGCTGAAGAGCGCGCCGACGACGCCGAGAAACACGAAGAGGCCGATCTTCACCGCCGGCACGGGCGGCCGCTCAGTGCCGGCATGATCCGGCAGCTGCACCGAGCCGGATTCGAGCCAGGGCTTCGAGGTCAGCCGCTGCCCCGCCAACCACCAGATAATGATGGCGGCGATGGCCGCGAGGAAGATCAGCGTGACGTTCATGTCGGAAGCTCCCGTGTGGCCTCGCCGCTGGCCGGCACCGTCTGCGGAATGAAATCCTCTGCAGCACCAGGCACGCTGTAATCATAGGCCCAGCGGTAGACCACAGGCAGCTCCTTGCCCCAGTTTCCGTGCGCCGGCGGCGTCTGCGGCGTCTGCCATTCGAGCGTCGTCGCCCGCCACGGATTGCCGCCCGCCTCCCGGCCGCGGAAAAGGCTCCAGACCAGATTGAACAGGAAGACCACCTGCCCGGCCCCGACGACGAGCGCCATGACTGATATGAAGATGTTCAGCGTATGCGCCGAAGGTGGAACGAAGGCCGCCTCTCCCATCTCGAAATAGCGGCGCGGCACGCCGAGCAGGCCGAGATAATGCATCGGAAAGAAGATCGCATAGGTGCCGAGGAAGGTGATCCAGAAGTGGATATGGCCGAGCGTCTCGTCCAGCATCCGCCCGGTGACCTTCGGATACCAGTGATAGATCGCCCCGAAGATGACGAGGATCGGCGCGACACCCATCACCATGTGGAAGTGCGCGACGACGAACATCGTATCCGACAGCGGCACGTCGACAACGACATTGCCGAGGAAGAGGCCGGTCAGGCCGCCATTGACGAAGGTGACGATGAAGGCGAGCGCAAACAGCATCGGCAATGTCAGGTGGATATCGCCGCGCCAGAGCGTCAATACCCAGTTATAGACCTTGATCGCCGTCGGGACGGCGATGATCAGCGTCGTGGTGGCGAAGAAGAAGCCGAAGGCGGGGTTCATGCCGCTGACATACATGTGGTGGGCCCAGACGACGAAGCTCAACGCGCCGATGATGACGATCGCCCAGACCATCATGCGGTAGCCGAAGATATTCTTGCGGGCATGCGTGCTGATCAGGTCCGAGACGATGCCGAAAGCCGGCAGTGCGACGATGTAGACCTCGGGATGCCCAAAGAACCAGAACAGGTGCTGGAACAGGATCGGGCTGCCGCCGCCATGCTGCAGCTGCGTGCCCATTTCGACGATGGCGGGCATGAAGAAGCTGGTGCCGAGCAGGCGGTCGAACAGCATCATGACACAAGCGACGAAGAGTGCCGGAAAGGCCAAGAGCGCCATCACGGTCGCGGTGAAAATGCCCCAGACGGTGAGCGGCATCCGCATCAGCGTCATGCCGCGCGCCCGCCCCTGCAGCACGGTCACCACATAATTCAGCCCGCCCATGGTGAAGCCGATGATGAAGACGATCAGCGAGGTGAGCATCAAGAGGATGCCCCAGTCCTTGCCGCCAGGCGTGCCTGAGAGAACCGCCTGCGGCGGATAAAGCGTCCAGCCCGCCCCCGTCGGGCCACCGGGGACGAAAAAGCCGGCGGCGAGGATCAGCACCGCGATGAGATAGATCCAGTAGCTCAGCATGTTGGCGTAGGGAAACACCATGTCGCGGGCGCCGACCATCAGCGGAATGAGGTAATTGCCGAAGCCGCCGAGGAAGAGCGCGGTCAGGAGATAGATCACCATGATCATGCCGTGCATGGTGATGAACTGGTAATAGTGATCGGCATCGATGAAGGTGAAATAGCCGGGAAAGGCAAGCTGGATCCGCATCATCCAGGAGAGCACCAGCGCCACAAGGCCGATCGCGATCGCCGTCAGCGAATATTGCACGGCGATGATCTTGGCGTCCTGGCTGAACACATATTTCGTCCACCAGCTTCTCGGATGATAAAGCTCGACATCCTCGACTTCGGCGGATGGGATGCTGCCGGATGGAATCTCGACCATGATCTCTCTTCCCTTTCCCCGATACGGCCCCTGGCCGTCGTCCCGCCGGTTCCCCGAACCGGCTTGCGGCCTCCGGCCGTCCTGGTCGCGTCAGTTCGCCGGCCCAGCCGACGCCGTCAGCTGGGTGAATGTCTGCTGTTGCCCGAGCCAGGTCTGATAATCCGCGTCGCTTTCGACGACGACTGTGCCGCGCATTTGCGGATGGCCGACGCCGCAGAGTTCGGCGCAGAGGATGTCGAAGGTCCCCGTCCGCGTCGGCGTGAACCAGAAATAGGTGATCATGCCGGGGATCATATCCATCTTGGCGCGGAACTCCGGCACGTAGAAGTCATGGAGCACATCGACGGAACGCAGCAAAATGTGCACCGGTTTGCCGATCGGCAGATGCAACTCACCGCCCTCGATGATGACATCGTCGAGGCCGCTTGCATCGTTCTTGTCGAGGCCGAGCGGGTTTTCCGGGCTGACGTCGCGCGTCTCGGCACGGCCGAGTTTTCCGTCCGCTCCCGGCAGGCGGAAGCTCCACAGCCACTGCTGGCTGACGACCTCGACTGATGCGGCATCGGCAGGCACCGATATGAACTGGTTCCACACGATGAGGCCGGGCGCCAGCATCGCCGCGACGCCGACTGCCGTTCCCGATGCGAGCAGCACTTCCAGCCTGCGGTTTTCAGGCTCGTAATGTGCCTTGTTGCCCGGCCTGTGCCGGAAGCGGAAGACGCAATAGGCCATGAACGAAACCACCGCCACAAAGACGATGCCGGTGATCCAGAAGGTGATGACGAGGGTAGTGTCGATATAGGTCCAGTTGGACGCGATCGGCGTCCACCACCACGGGCTCAGCACATGGAACAGCACGGAGCCGACGACAATCAGGACGAGGATCAGCACGACAGCCATTTCCGCTCCTCCTCGAGCAGGTTGACCCGTGAAACCGCATTCCGCAAAAAGTCCGTGTTTATTATCGCACAGATAGAAAATATCGCAATTACCGCGATTTAGCCATTCGTCGCCGGCCGCGAACCCGTCATTCGGAGTATTGCCATCTGGGAATATTGCCCGTCACTGCGAATATTGCCCGTCACTGCGAATATTGTTTGAGATAGGCGATGAGATCGGTGATCTCCTTTTCGTCCTTCACGCCGACAAAGGCCATCTTCGTGCCCTTCACCTTCGCCTTCGGATTGTGCAGATATTCGCGCAGCACCGTCTCGTCCCAGACAAGACCGCCTTCGCCAGCCGCCTTCATTCCCGCCGAATAGGCGAAATTGGGATGCGTCCCGGCCTTCCTGCCGAACAGTTTGTTCAGAGACGGGCCGACCTTGTTCGTATCGGAGTCGACGACATGACAGGTCGCGCACTTCTTGAAAACAACGGCGCCCGCCGTCGCGTCGCCCTCCTGCGCCCCGGCGTTAGCGGGAACAAGAGCAGTCACAGCTGCACCAATCAGCAGAACGACACGATAATCCATGGCAAACCTCATCCTCCTCAAGGTCGCCAGCCACTCACACCGTCCACTATCTCTCGCGTGTGGGTGGTGGTTGTTATAGCAGGAAGATTAGTCCTTCGCGGATGCAAGTCAATCGCTTCCACAGTTGGAATGTCCTGAACGCATTTGATATCAGGTAGATCCGACGCGGATAACGGCCGCTACACGCCGATCGAAAGAGCCTCCTTGACCGCCAACTCGGCCATGGCAAGCGCCGCCTCGCGGCTCCTGGCGGCGGCGATGAAGCGGCCGTTATGGCAGAAGCTCGCGCCCTCTATGCCGCAAACCGCCGCCAGCTCTCCATTGGTAAGACCGGCCCAGGCCGCAGGCAGGTCGGCCCTGAGTTCGAACCCCTCCTCGGCCCGGCGGATGCCGGTTACGCACCAATCCTTTTCGCGCGGGTGGACGACGAACAGCAGGTGATCGGCGCCGGCCTTGACGATAGCAGGACGGAAGGGCATCCCCCTCGGCAGTTCCAGAACGCGCCCCTGCCCCGCAGCCTTGATAGCCTCGTGCACGATCGCCTCGGCCCGCAATTTTGCAGCGCTCTGAGCGAGCTTGGCCTCGACGAAACTGCGGGCAATGGCAAGGGCCGCGTGGAAGGCGCGATCGTCGGCATCCGGCTCCGCTTCGTCGAAAACCGGTTTCAGGGTCTCGAGCAGCGCCGGCAGCGTCAAGCCCGCCAGCGGTCCCGAGGGGCTGAGCGCGCCATTGTCGGTCAGATCGATCGGCAGCACGAAGCTCGCATCGAAAGAGCTATGCACGGCTTCGACATGGTCGGCGGCAAGGCCGCGAGCGGCGAGATAATCGCGGCCGTAATGTTTCCAGATCAGGCCGAATGAGCTGTAGGGCTGACCATCGTCGCGCAGCGGCGCGCCGCGCTGGTGATGATCGAATATGCCGGCATCGGCGTCATAAGCTCCGCCGACATCATAGATGATCCGGTCCTGCCCTGGCGTGATCCACTCCGGCGCCCGGCTGCGGATCAGGCGTGCCTGCGGGAAAAGCCGGGTCAGGATGACGCTCGACAGCAGTTCGTCGGCATGGAAACCACCGGAATGGGTGACGAGGAAATCGGGGATCATGGGAGCTATGCGCCTTGTCGTTCGCGGCCGGTCCGCTTGCGGGTCGGAACCAGATAGCCGTTGCCGACCATGATCTCAACCCATCTTCGCGCATTCCTCAGGGTGCCGGCCCGTTGCCGGAAGGCGCGCTGCAGTTTTGGAGCGACGACAAGTGTGGAGGCGAAGACCTAAAGCAGTGCCGGTGCCGGCTGTGCCGCGACAAGCGCGCGGCTAGCCGCCGCGCCGGCATGCAGGCAGATGAGTCCGATCGCGGCCAGAGAATTGATCAACAGAACCTCGGCGACAACAGCTGCCGAAAACGCCCCGTCGCCGGACGGAAGCACCGCCGTTGCGGCAAAAAGCACGCCCTCGTAAGCAGCGAACCCGGCGATGAAGGCGCCGGTCATCGTGACGGCAGGGCCTGCCATCAGGCGCAGCAGCCCGAGCGCCGCCGCAAGCGATGCAAATGCTGCAATCCCGATCGCCAGTCCCCAGGCATAGCTGTCGAAGGTCTGGGGATAGCCGAGGACGAGATAGCCGACCGTCTGGTTCGCAAGCCAGGCAAGCAGCACCGCCATCAGCGCCATCCGCCGGGGAAGCACGACTGCCGAGACCGCCACCAGGGCCACGAAAGGCGTCACGCAGGCAAACAGCAGGCTAAGAGCGACGCTGGCACCGGCAATGACGGTGACCCAGGCGACAGCGAAAAGGGGAGCTGCCGGGCGCAAGGGAAGGTGGTTTCGTTCGAGCATGGCGGAACTCCTCTGACCGGGCGTGGCCCAGAAAAATCATAGCGAAATTGCAGGAAAAGGCCAGCGAGCGCGCGCGTGGAAACGAATCATATCGGCATCGACCCGCGAGAGCCCCGCATTTGGACTACCCTGCTTTGTAAATATCTGCCTATGGTCAGCGCTACAACGCATCCAGAGGTATCTTCAGATACCGCCGCCCGTTCCCCTCCGGCTCCGGCAGCCGCCCGCCCCGAATATTCACCTGCAGCGCATGCAGCATCAGCTTCGGCTTCGGCAGGGTGCGGTCCCGCGCCTGGCGCAGCGCCACGAAGCCGGCCTCGTCCTTGCCCGATATGTGGGGATTGGCGCGTCTCTGCGCGGCCACCGTGCTTTCCCAGCGCGGATGCCGGCCGCCCGGCTGATAGTCGTGGCCGGAAAAGAGCCGAGTTTCCTCGGGCAGCGACAGGATCGCCTGGATCGAGCGCCAGAGGGCGCTGGCGCTGCCGCCGGGAAAATCGGTGCGCGCCGTGCCGGAATCCGGCGTGAACACCGTGTCGTGCACGAAGGCGGCATCGCCGATCAGATAGGTCACCGAGGCGAGCGTATGGCCGGGCGAAAACAAAACGCGAGCTTCAAGCCCGCCGATCTCGAACCTGTCGCCATCGGCAAACAGCCGGTCCCATTGCGAGCCGTCGGTCGCAAGGGCCGGCCAGTTATAGATCTCCTTCCAGAGCGTCTGCACCTCGGTGACCTGGGCGCCGATCGCTATCGGCGCGCCGGTCTTTCCCTTGATGTAATGGGCGGCGGAAAAATGATCGGCATGCGGATGCGTGTCGAGGATCCACGCGACCGCCATCCCGCGGCTTTCGATGTCGGCAAGGATGGCATCGGCGCTTGACGTGCCCGTCGCCCCCGAGGTCTCGTCGAAGTCAAGCACAGGGTCGATGATCGCGCAGCGTCCCGCGACAGGATCGGCAGCGACATATTGCACGCTCCATGTGGCGGGATGGAAGAAGGCCTTCACATCGACCGTCTGCGCCGCCCGCCTCTCCAGCCAGCGGCGCGCGCCGGCAAGATCGAAACCGAGGCTTTGGCCGAAGGGCTCGACATCACCGGGCTCCATCCGCCCGTCGAGCACCTCGCCCAGCGTATAAAGTGTTAGCGCCCGTATGCCGCTCTTGCAATGGGCGATGACAGGCCCCTTCGCCGCGGCCATCGCCGCCTGGAAGGCGATGATATCGGCCTCGGTGATCTCGGCGCCTTTCACCGGCACGAAACTGTAGGAAAGGCCGACGGCGGCCGCTGCCGCCTTTTCCGCCGCATTGCCCGGCTGGCCGGGATCTTCGCCGTCCGGTCGAGCATTGATGACGCCGGCAAAGCCACGCACCGCGAAATCGGCAAAATCCGCGGACTCGGGCTGACCCGCCACCGATATCAGCTCATTGACCCTCACCAATGTCATCGAAGCCCCGCGCCGTCCGCATCAAGCAGATCACATGTATATTAGTACAATCTCACGAGTATATTGCCGAGCGCAAGAACAGTTACCCGACATATGCCGCCGCCCAGTCCCAGGCCCGGCTCTCCGGTCAAATCGACAGCGCCGCAGGACCCGCTTGATGTCGGCACGCACGGCGCTGGCGAGCGCTGGCGTCGGGATGACGGCACGGCGCCTGCCACCCGACAGCAAAAGCCCCGCCAATCATTGGCGGGGCTGTTCATGCTGAAAATGGTCGGCATTAAGTCCTGGGAAGAATCAATGATTGGCTTCTGCCAACCGAAGCTGGCGCGAGGCTTGCGCAGTCAATGCTTTTCCGCACGGCAACATCCGCTGCCTCGAGTTCGAGCAGCAGTGATCACCTTCGCCGGTCGCAAACGCGGCGCCGAAAAAGCTAGTTCTGGCCCTGCAGGCGGTCGATCACCTCTAGCAGCAGATCAGCGCAGGCCTTCATTGGTTCGTCCTCTGTGCATTTCAGATCGATCCGTGTGTTTCCGTCCTCAATTTGGAAATGGGCGGCCTTCGACGGCCGCGGCATGCGGTGGCCCCGGAAATCGCGGAAGCCCATGTCGTCCCTCGAACCGTGCCACCGGTAGTCGGGGCGATCTCCGGACCGTGCGTCCGGGCTGCCCATCATCCGCTCGCCATCATCGGGAGCGGGCTGAGGCGGCGGGGCTGGCGGCGGCGGAGGCGAGCTAGGCTCGGTCGCCGTGGGTGGCGTTGCGGCGGATGGCGGGGCTGGCGGTTGTTGTGCGACGGCGGTGCCGGCGAGTGCGGCAAGGGCAAGGCTTGATAGAAGAAGTCTTTGCATGGGATCGGTCCTTTCGCAGAGGTGAGGCATGTCTGTAAACACCTCGGCAGGCCTTTGGTTCACACCCCCTCAAAGCTTCTGATCGAAATCCGCAAAGAGCGCGGTGGCGATCTTCATGAGGGCAACAATCATTGGAACGTCGCCGCCCCGGACTTCTTTCGCCTCGCCTCCGCCTTGTTGCGCGTTTATCCTCACCGTCGATTCGCCGTCCGCGACGAGGGCGCGGGCGCAAGATTGCATCATTAAGGAGAGTGCGATGACGGACGCCAAGAGCGGCATTTCGGGATTACGGCCGCATATTACGGTTATCGGCGTCGGCGGGGGTGGCGGCAACGCCATCAATAACATGATTGCGGAAAAGCTGGCGGGCGTCGAATTCGTCGCCGCAAATACCGACGCCCAGGTTCTCGCCACCTCAAAGGCGTCGCGCCGCATTCAGCTCGGCGCGAATGTGACGGAGGGCTTGGGTGCCGGTTCGCTGCCTGAGGTTGGTCATGCAGCCGCCGAGGAGTCGATCGACGAGATCATGGATCACTTAGCCGGCTCGCATATGTGTTTCGTCACCGCCGGCATGGGCGGCGGTACGGGCACCGGTGCAGCCCCCGTCATCGCGCGTGCCGCGCGCGCGGCCGGCATCCTGACGGTTGGCGTCGTCACCAAGCCCTTCACCTTCGAAGGCAATCGCCGCATGCGGACGGCCGAAGTCGGCATCGAGGCGCTTCGTCAGGCCGCCGATACCGTCATCGTCATTCCCAATCAGAACCTCTTCCGCATCGCGGACGCAAAGACCACCTTCGCCGATGCCTTCATGACGGCCGACCGCGTGCTCTTTGCCGGCGTCGGCTGCATCACCGATCTCATCGTCAAGGAAGGCCTGATCAACCTCGATTTTGCCGACGTGAAATCGGTCATGCAAGGCATGGGCCGCGCCATGATGGGCACCGGTGAAGCCGCCGGCGAAAGCCGGGCGATGAAGGCCGCGGAAGCGGCAATCGCCAACCCGCTTCTCGACGATATTTCCATGAAGGGCGCCAGGGGCGTGCTGATTTCGATCTCCGGCGGATCTGATATGACGCTGTTCGAAGTCGACGAGGCGGCAAGCCGCATTCGCGACGAAGTGCAGGACGACGCCGATATCGTCGTCGGCGCGATCTTCGACCGCAGCCTGGACGGCAGGTTCCGCGTCTCGGTCGTGGCGACCGGCCTGGAAGCCAGCGCCGCGCCGCTATCCGCGCCCAACCACGCGGCTGAACAAGTCCAGACGCGCACGCTGCAATAGCACGGCTGCAGTATCCTGACTTGCTAACGCCGGCTCCGGCCGGACAAACGTCGCTCCGCCGTATAAAGAACGGGACGGGGCGACGTCACCGTATCTTTAGCTTTTCGCCACTTCGCGATGCTTCGAGACTTCACCCTCTCGGGTTGCGTCCTGCAATTTCGGTTTTCGACATGCCGAATTCAAAGACGCCGTTTTCTTATCGCGATAGACCGTGGAGTTATTCAGGAAGGCCAGCTCTTCGCAGCCCCTCGATATAGCGGGTTCGATCATCTGGCCGCCGAAAAGGCGGCAGCACGTCCGACAGGTTAGAAAGCCGTAGTGTGGGGTCAAGTTCGCTCAGACGAGATATCATTTCCTTGGCTTCCAGGGAACGCTCTTCGAGAGCGTAACTTGCCGTCGCGATGCGTATCGCGCTCGCATAATTCGGCTGCGAGCGCAAAGCCTTTCTTGCCCAGCCAATGGCGTCCACATAGCGCCCGGCGCAGAAGTGGGCGAGTGCTGTGTTGAACTCCAAGGCAAACAGCCGAGGATCGCGCGGACTTAACTGCATTGCCAGCGCGGCACGCTCAATGGCCTTGTCCGGCTCCCCCAAGCAAGCCTCTATCCATGCGCTGTAACCCCAGGCCACGGCCAGGTTCGGATTGAGCAGGAGCGCGCGGTCGATGCAGAGGGCGCTATCATCGAGATCGCCGCCGACATATCCGAGAACATATCCGCCATAGGAAAGAGCGATTGCATCGTCTCTTCCCAGTTCAATCGCCCTCTTGGCAAGTCTGGTGGCTTCTGCGGTTTCTTTCGCGCGATCCGCCATCCACCGGTGGCTTTTTCGCGATGCGTAGCAGCGCGCCGCGCGAGCATAAGCGGCGGCAAAGGCCTGGTCTCGTTCGATCGCCTTCATGAAAAGTTGCAGAGCGCTGTCGATGGATTCCCTGCTGATCACCGCTCGGTCGTGAACCGCTATGCCACGCAAATAATAGTCGTAGGCGTCAAGGCTTTCCGTCGGCTTGAGTTTGGAGCGCTCGATTTCGGCCTCCTCGACCCTTGGGGCGATGGCGCCGACAATGCTCGAGGCAAATTGGTCTTGGAGATCGAAGACCTCGACGAGAGCCCCATCGAAGCGATCTGCCCAGAGGTGGAGGCCGGTTGAGGAATCGATGAGCTGTCCGCTGATGCGCAGCCGTTCCCCTGCCTTGCGCACACTTCCCTCGACAACATAGCGCACACCCAGATTCAAACCGATCTGCCTTACATCGACAGCCTCCCCCCGGTAGGCAAAACTCGACTGACAGGCGATGACGAACAGGTGGCGAAACTGAGCGAGCTTGGTAATGATGTCCTCGACGACTCCGTCGGCAAAATAGTCCTGCGTCTGATCTCCGCTTAGATTGTGAAAGGGCAAGACCGCAACTGACGGCCGGTCCGAATGCGTCGTCTGCGGCCACACCGGCGGCTGCGGAATGATGTGAGCTGAGCTTGCCCCCGGACGGTCGGTTTCCTTGTCTGTCCGCAGCGACGTTGCAAGCCCTTTCGTCTCCGCCTCGGGCTCGACGCCGAGATGCTTTTTCAAGGCTGCGCGACATAATTCGAGTTGACGCAGAGCCGCATTTCCGTGACCGCGATTGACGTGGATCCGCATCAACGCGCGATGACACGGCTCCGCAGTGGGATCCGCAACAAGCAGTCTTTCCGCCAGCCCCTCGCAGGCGAGCTCTTGCGCAGAATCGGCCACCGTCAAGGAGAGGCTCAGCCGCTCCACCAGTTGCAGCGCTTTGCGCTGATACGTGCTTCGATAGGATCCGAACCATTCGTCCAGCTCCTCAGGAATAGCCAAATTTGCTAGGACGTCGCCGCGATAAAGATCGGCGGCAAAGGCAAGATCGGCAGGGCCGCCTTCCTCCAGTTTGCGATCGAACATCCAGATGTCGACTTCATGCAAACCGGCTTTCAGCGCGACCGTTTCCTGATCGCCCTCAATCTGGATCGCAGCATCTCCGCTACCGGGAAACGCGCGCCGGATGTCGACGAGCGCCTGCCGCAGGCTATTGCGTGCCTGCGCATCGCCACGTCCCGGCCAGAACGCTTCGGCAAGCGGCTCGCGCCGGTGGCCGCGGCGGCCGGCCAGGACCAGGGCCGCGAAAAGAAGCGAAGTCTTGCGCGTTGAAAAACGAATTCGCCCACCGTCAGGGGACGTGACGTCGAGGCCGCCAAGCAAACGAATGCGCACCAGTTGCCTCCAATCGTCCACTGCCCGACGAAAACGCCACCCCGATCGATCGATTTAACACGCATTTAACGGCGTTTTCGCCGCCGTTCACGCCTAGCCGAACAGCGGCGGCCCATCGGTTTGGCAAGGTCGATCATGATCAGCAACGGAGATCGACAATGACCGATATACAAATTCTCACCAGGCGCCGTGCAGTCGGAATAGGCTTGCTCGGAGCGGCGCTGAAAGGCGCCGTGTCGATAATAAAAGCAGCGAAGGCGCGATGGCAAGCCGCCGCAACGCAAAGGGCAGTCAGGGAACTTACGCGGGACCAGCTGGATGATATAGGTTATCAAACACCAGATCGGCCCACGCTCGAAATCAGGGCAGGAACTATGACGAACCTGATGTCGATGAGGTAGACGACCGCCCTCGCCCGACGCCCACCAATCCCTCGATCTTCGCTGCATCCTCCGCCGTCGCCGGATTGTACACGACCATGCTGAGATCCGGCCGGCCATCCACCTGAAAGGCCGAATATTCGAAGGAGAGCAGCCCGAGCAGTGGGTGCTTGATGTGTTTGGCGCCCTCGCCATGGGTGCGCACGTCGTTGTCGCGCCACATGGCCAGGAATTCCGGGCTCCTGCGGCAGAGTTCGTCGACCAGCGGCTTCACTTGTTCGGCGGCACCGGCGCGGGCGGCATCCACCCGGAAGGCGGCGACGACGAAGCGGGCCACACTTTCCCAGTCATATTGGGCGGCGCGCACGCGCGGATCGAGGAAGATGAAGCGCAGCACGTTGCGCTCTTCGGGCGGCAATGCGCCGTAATCGGTCAGAAGCACAGTCGCCGCCCGGTTCCAGGCGATGACGTCCCAGATGGCGTTGCGGATCAGCGCCGGGCTCGGATCCAGTGCATCGAGCACGCCCTGCAGGCGCCGCGTCACGCCGTCCTGCCTGCGATAGCGCACCTCGGGCGGGCGGCCTAGGCCGATGAGGAAGAGATGCTCGCGCTCGATATCGGTCAGCATCAGCGCCCGCGAGATCCGGTCGAGCACGTCGGCGGACGGCGCGCCGCCGCGGCCCTGCTCCAGCCAGGTATACCAGGTCGGGCTGATATTGGCGCGGCTCGCCACCTCTTCGCGACGCAGGCCCGGCGTGCGGCGGCGCTCGCCGGCAAAGCCGAAGGCGGCCGGGTCGAGCTTGGCGCGGCGATCCTTGAGATAGGCGCCCAGCCGGTTTTCGGAGGTGATGAATTCATCCATCCTGTTAGCCATTATACCATGATAAGATCACTACTTTACCAGGATACAGCATTGATCGATATGTGTCTCCATCCAAAGCGGAGATATCGACATGCGCGTATTCGTCACCGGAGCCACAGGTTGGGTCGGCTCGGCCGTCGTCAGCGAATTGATCGCCGCCGGCCACCAGGTGCTTGGCCTTACCCGATCGGAAAAGGGCGCTGAAGAATTGGCGGCCGCCGGTGCGGCCGTCCACCGCGGCACGCTTGAGGATCTGGAAAGTCTGAAGCGCGGCGCGGCCGAGGCCGATGGCGTCATCCACACCGGCTTCAACCACGATTTCTCGAAATTCGCCGAAAACTGCGCGCTCGACCGCCGCG
The DNA here is from genome assembly GCF_002531955.1 of Rhizobium sp. M10. NCBI lineage: Bacteria > Pseudomonadati > Pseudomonadota > Alphaproteobacteria > Hyphomicrobiales > Rhizobiaceae > Rhizobium > Rhizobium sp. M10. Next base: position 459,657 of record NZ_NWTA01000003.1, read on the forward strand.
CCATCGAAGCGCTCGGCGAAGCCCTGCAGGGATCGGATCGTCCCCTGCTGGTCACGGCAGGCCTCGGCCATGCGCCGGGCCGCATCGGCACCGAGAAGGATCCACCGATGCCGAACACCGAGACCTATCCCCGCGCCTCCGAAATCACCGCGGTATCGCTTGCCGCGCGTGGGCTTCGCGCCTCCACCGTCCGGCTGCCGCCCTCCGTGCATGGCCATGGCTACCACGGCTTCGTACCCATCCTGATCGATGTCGCCCGGCGCACGGGCGTCTCCGCCTATATCGGCGAAGGGCAAAACCGCTGGCCGGCGGTGCACCGGCACGATGCCGCCCGCGTCTATCGCCTGGCGCTGGAGCGCGGCGCCGCGGGCGGCCCCTTCCTGGCGGTCGCAGAAGAAGGCGTCCCCTTCCGCGAGATCGCCGACCTCGTTGGGCGGCGGCTGAACGTGCCGGCAGTGTCGCTGTCGCGGGAAGAGGCCGCAGAGCATTTCGGCTGGTTCGGAATGTTCGTCGGCTTCGACGTGCCGACGTCGAGTGCTCACACGCGGGCACGGCTCGGTTGGGAGCCCGCCGAGCCCGGTCTCCTCGCCGATATCGATCACCCGGCTTATTTTGGCGAATGAGCCGGTCGTGATCGGAGCGTGTCCTTCGGGCCCTGCCTTTCAGGAAGAGGGATGTTGGAGGATGCCGCGCTCGATTATGGACGTTGCACCGCTCTCGATGAGGGCGGCCACGAGATACGCCGCAAGGCTGTCCGGCTGGTGCAGACGACCAAGAGAGCCTCATCCTGAGGTGCTCCGAGGGGCCTCGAAGGACGGAGCGGGCGCGCTGGCTCCGAGTGTCAGAAGAACCGCAGGAGCCCGGCGTGCCGCCGATCGGTGCGGACAAACACGCCTACCGCATCCGCCCTTCGTTCGTCTCGGCGGGATCGTAGTTGATGTCCCAATCCTTCTCCGGCTTCTTCTTGCCCGGCGGGTTCCGGTTGACCGTGGCGTCCTCCGAGCCGGTGATGACGGTCGGCTTGGCGCTCGCAACGCCGCTGGCCTTTCGGTCGGCCCGGGATTTGGCGAATTGGCCGGCCGCGTCTTTCTCGGGATTGCCCATCTCATTCGCCTTTCTGCTTCATCGCGTCGCTGAAATCCTTCATTTCAGGGTCGCGGTTGTTTTCGTCGTTGGCGTCGCGGTTCTTGTCCGGATCGTCCTTGGCCTTCAGGTAGCCGCGCGGCCTGTTGCCCTTCGGTCCTTCCCAGCGGGGGGACTGGTCGGTGGTGCCGGGAGCGCCGTCCTTGGGTGTCGTCATGCCCATCGTCGTTTCTCCTTGGTTGAGTAGGAAGAACCGCAAAAAGCCGGAACAGTTCCAGCCCTATGAGATCGCCGCGGGAGCGGTCGGCGCAAAAAATATGGAACAGTGTCGCCGCCCATCGGTTGGTGAAAGGTCGCAACCCTGAAACATGGAGCCGAAAATGAGCAAGACCAACGTTCGTGATCTTCAGAAACGCGCCGAACAGCAGGTTAAAAACACCAGCGCCGGCGGCCACCTCGGCGGCACCTATTTCGGCCAGCAACCCGACGGCAAAACCACCTCGGACAGCAGCAACGACAGCGCCAAGGCTCGGCCGAACGATGGGAGCAATTGAAGTGATAGCTGATGCTACGTCTGGCCGGTTAATAAGGCCATCCGCTCAATAAATCCTTTGCGCCCAAGGACCTGGGCGCACTCCTACCGGGCTCTTCAAGCCGATCACTGGAGCGAGGGCAGGCATTTCCCCTCCGTTGGCAAACTGCCCTACTTGCCCGGCTCGATAGGCCTACTCGTCATTGATCGGCAACATCCCTGCCCTAGCTTATGCTCGCGGCCGGCCGGCCGCAGCGGGACATCATCCGACAGCGGAGGGGCGACGTGGGATCCTATTCGATTGGCGATGCGATCCGGGAGCTTGTCCCGGTTCTCTCCAAGGCGCCGGCGGCCGCCGTCAGCGGCGAATGGACCGCCACCACCATGCAGGCCGGCCATTCCTCAAGCACGGGCGGCTACCGCGATGCGGCGGGACAGCCCGTGTCGGACGATTCACGCGATCCGCTACGCGTCATCGGCGATGTCGTCGAAAAACTGGATGAGGCAGCGACCGAGCGCTTCAACACGGTGGTGATCCGCTGGAAAAAGCCGGCCCTTCCCTTCATGCGGGCGCAGGTGACGATCGAAACCAGTTTCGATCAGGCGATCGTGCCGCGCGGCCCCGACGACCCGATCTACGAGCGCGCCGCAAGCGCCCGCCGGGCCTTCTGGCAGAGCCGCGGCACCGTGCACGAAACTTTTGCCGCCGAGCGCGCCGCGGCCAATGTCTACGCCCAGACCAAGTGGTTCGGTCCACACCGCCGGATCCTGGCGATCGATGCGCCGGGAAGGATGATCCTTGCCACCGACGGTCTCTCCACACCCTGGGCCGGCATCTCCGAACCCGAGAACGGCGTCGAATGCGAACTCTTCATGGAATTCGGCGCCGCCACCCTGGATGCGACCACGACCGGCGACTGGGGAAACCTTTTGATAAACCTCGGCGATCTCGTGGCCGACGGCTACCGCGTCGCCCGCGATGTCGAAAAACACGGTGCCATCCTGTTCTGCCGGCTGACGGAGGATTACCTTCCCCTGACCCGCATCATCCTCAGCCGTGATCCTGGCCGGATCGACGGTATGCCCTTCGGCTCCGTGCCGCTGATCCGAGCAACGGCAGTTGCCGAAACCGAGATCGAGGGCCGCGATCCGGACGAGGACTGGAGCGCGACGGCGGCGCGCCAGGCGGTGGCGAGCCGGGGCATCGAGCTTTAGACAAGCTCAAGGCGCGTAGCGTGTGAAGACAAAATCATGGTCTTTCACATTGCCGACATGGCAGGAGAGACAGGTCTCATGCTGCGCGGAGTCAACCGGCTTGCCGTTGACGAACCTTCCGAAGCCCCAGCCATGGCTGCCGGGATATTTCTTGGAATCTTTCACCATCACCTGTACCGTGGTCGGCGCCCCCGGCACCGTCGCCGGCGCAAATTCCGTCGATTGTTTGCGTTTGTAGGCAAGCTTCACCAGGATCGACCCGTCGGGAAACGGCAGGGTGCCCTCCTTGTATGCCTCGACGGCAATATCGTTGCCGAGGACCGCACGCAGTTCGTCGAGTGGCGGCGCTTCCTGTGCGGGCGCAATGAATTTCCAGCCCCTGTAGCCATCAGGAATGGTGACGCCGTAGATCGGCGAGGCGTTTTCCGGCGGGGCGCCGGGGGCCGCGGAATAGGATACGGCGACGCTGAGGGCGAGACTGGAAATGGCAAATACGCCAAGGAGAGCAAGCTTCATTGAAAACTCCTGCCGGACCGATGTTCTCAGGCAGGATCGTTTCGGATTGTATCTGACGAATGTCAGTCTCCGGCTGAAATGTATCGAATTGTAGCCGTATTCGCCCCGGCTGGGTATTCCTGTCCCTCGGCCTCTCCCAAGGGGTGCCGCAGGAATGGCGGGAAGAGAGGCAGAGCGCCAGGTTACGAGGAGGCGCAGCAATCCGCTGCGTGTGCCATCTTTCGCAAACCTGGCGCAACGCGCATTATTCGTTGATATCCGGCTCGACGACCTTGGCGAGATTGCGCAGCGATTCCTGCCAGCCGAGATAGCAGGCCTCGGGCGGAATGACGTCGGGCACGCCGGCCTGGGTGATGTCCACTTCGGTGCCGACCGAAACCTTTTTCAGCGTGACGGTGACGTCCATTTCGCCCGGCAGGTTCGGGTCTTCGAACTTGTCGGTGTAGCGGACGCGTTCACCCGGGACGAGCTCGAGGAACTCGCCGCCGAAGGCGTGGCTGTTGCCGGTCGTGAAGTTGCGGAAGGACATTCTGAAGGTGCCGCCGACGGCCGGTTCCAGATGATGCACGGTGCAGAGAAAACCGTTCGGCGGAAGCCATTTGGCAAGGGCGTCTGCCTCGATGAAGGCGCGATAGACCTTTTCCGGGCTGGTCGCGAAAACGCGGTGCAGGCGTATGGTGCTTGGCATGGTGGTGATCCTTTTGTGGACGGAATGAACGAGCTAAGGACGGATAAACCGTCGCCGACCCGACAGGGAACCGATCTTTTCTTCGAGAAAAATCACGCGAGGCTGAATTGCGCCGCGCCGCAGACACGTTTTTCGCTGCGCGTCAGGCTGCGGCCTGGTTGCCCAGCGCGTTGAGCAACAGGCGCGCGGCCTGTTTCGACGAGGCGGGGTTCTGTCCAGTGATCAACTGATCGTCCTGGACGACGTGCACGGCCCAGTCCTTAGTCGCAGAGAACTTGGCCCCCTGCTCCTTCAGCACGTCTTCGAGCAGATAGGGCACGACCTCGACGAGTTGCACGGCAGCCTCCTCGGAATTGGTGAAGCCGGTCACCGTCCGCCCCTTGGCGATCGGCCCGCCATCCGGTGCCTTGACCTTGGTCAGGATTCCCGGCGCGTGGCAGACGAGCGCCAGCGGCTTGCCTGCCGCGAGCGTCTCCTCGATCAGCGCATGGGCGTTGCGGTCGTTTGTCAGATCCCAGAGTGGGCCATGGCCGCCGGGGAAGAACACGGTGTCATAATCGGCCTGGTCGATGTCAGACAGCCGCAGCGTATTGGCGAGCGCGGCTGTTGCGGCCGGATCCTGTTCGAAGCGCCGCGTGTCTCCCGTCTGAAACGCCGGCTCGTTGCTCTTCGGATCGAGCGGCGGCTGGCCTCCTTTTGGCGAAGCGAGCGCGACCTCGGCCCCGGCATCACGAAAGACGAAATAAGGAGCAGCAAGCTCCTCGAGCCAGAAGCCCGTTTTCTTGCCGGTATTTCCCAGCTGATCATGCGATGTGAGAACCATGAGAATTTTCATTGCCAGCTCCTTCGGCCCGGCCGGCGGACAAAGCCTTCGCGTCCGGTTTAACGGTGAAATACTGCCTGCAATCTCATGCTGAATGCCGAAATCATAAATCGGCCGCCCCCGCGACACAAGCCTCCTGGCCTCGCCTGGATCCGCCCGAATACCGCTGTGGGTTTTGAGGCTGAGGTGTATGAAGAACGACAGCTTGCGCATACGATCGCCGACGTCGCGCAAGCGTCCGGGGGCGTTGGAAATGAGCAAGCCGAATTATCGGGATATCGCCCGCCACGCCGGCGTCGGAACCGCCACGGTCGAGCGGGTCCTGAACGGGCGCGGCGGTGTGCGCCCGGAGCTGGTCGAGAAGGTCATATCCGCCGCGCGCAGCCTGGATTACCCGCGCAAGCTTCCCGACGCCCATCGCGGCCTTCTCCGGATAGAAGTGCTGATGGTGCGTCCGGAAACGAGCTTCTATCGCCGCCTTTCCCTCGCCTTCGAAAGAATTGCGGCGACCCTTGATCCATTGGTCGTCGTGCACCGCAGTTTCACCGACGAGATGAATGCCGAGGCGATCGCGCGGCGTATCCTGTCTACCGACCTTCCCCGCGCCGGCCTGATCCTCGCCGTGCCGAGCAGCCCCTTGATCGGCGCTGCGGTGGAGAAGGTAAATTCGCAAGGCCTGCCCGTCGTCCACGTCGTCACCCGCGCTTCCGAGCGGGTCGGCGAATTCATCGGCATCGACAATGCGGCCGCCGGCCGGACGGCCGCGCTCTATATCAGCCGAATGGCGCCTCGGAGGGGACCGGTCGTGGCGATCTGCCATCCGATCTATCAGGTGCATCGCGATCGGATCCGCGGCTTTTCGGATTATTTTCGCGATCATCCCGGCGCCTCCAGCTTCGAGTGGCTGGGGTTCGGCGGCGACGAGGAGCGCGCCAGCGCCGACCGGCTGTGGTCGGCTCTGGAGATGTATCCCGACCTTGCCGGCCTCTACAATGCCGGCGGCGCCAATTCCGCCCTGATCGAGGTGCTGCGCCGGCATCCTGGCGGTCGCGAGGTGTTTTTCGTCGGGCACGAACTGACCGACTATACGCGTCAGGCTTTGCTGGACGGCGTCATGGACGTGGTGCTGGATCAGGCGCCGGAAGCGCAGGCGCGGCGGGCGCTCGATCTCGTTCTGCACCGCATCGGCCTGACCGATATCAAACCGGACCAGGCACCGATCCGTTTCATCACCATCACCAAGGAAGGGCTTTGATCTAATTTGATCAAGGAAGGCTTCGCCGTTCCGAACGCCCGCTGCTAGTTTCGCATCGGGGAGAAGTTCGGCGCGGGCCACGACCCGGCGGATCAAGGCGCCCGGAGGAGATGCGAATGGATGATCTGAAATTCGGCAAGCGCAACAAGCGCGGCGACTGGGCGCCGGACCGGCCGGTCGAGACCGCGCCGCTTTTCGCCTTCCCGCCGCAGCTGACGGCGGTCCTGAAATGGCTGCCGCATTATTTCCTGCCGTGGAACCTGATTTTTGCCGCCTCCGCGCTCGCCTACTGGGCCTGGATCATCCCCCCTGTTGAAACGATGCGGACGCTCAGCCTCGGCTGGATCGCCTGGCTTTACGCCGTCAACGCCGTCGCGGTCCTGCTGTTCTACGGCGCCTTCGAACTGCATCTCTATGTGCTGAAGCGTCAGGAAAACCGGTTCAAGTACAATGGCAAGTTCCCGGCCGAGCAGAAAAACAGCGCCTTCTGGTTCCAGAGCCAGAACCTCGACAACATGCTGCGCACCTTCCTGTCGGGCGTGGTGATCTGGACCGCCGTCGAGGTCGGCATGCTCTGGGCCTATGCCAACGGCTATGCGCCGTGGCTCGGTTTTGCGGAAAATCCCTGGACGCTGGCGCTCGTCGCGCTCGTGGTTCCGGTTATTCACGAGTTCCACTTCTTCTGCATCCACCGGCTCATCCACACGCCCTTCCTCTACAAATGGGTGCACTCGGTCCACCACAATTCGGTCAACCCCTCACCCTGGTCGTCGCTGTCGATGCATCCGATCGAGCACCTGCTCTATTTCGGCACGGCCTTCTACCATCTGCTCCTGCCCTCCAACCCGATCATCATGCTCTACCAGCTGCATTATGCCGGCTTCGGGGCAATTCCCGGCCATGTCGGCTTCGACAAGGTCGAGATCGGCAAGGACGGGCTGGTCGATAGCCACGCCTATGCGCATTACCTCCACCACAAATATTTCGAGGTGAATTACGGCGACGCGCTGATCCCGCTCGATAAGTGGTTCGGCACCTGGCACGACGGCTCGCCGGAAGGCGAGGCGCAGATGCAGGAGCGCTACCGCCGGCGCAAGGAAAAACTCGCCGCCCGCAAGGCGCGCCTGGAAGTCGAAGGAGCCGCCGAATGACCTGGATCACAGCCGGCAAACTCGACGACATCGAACAGGAAGGCGCCATCCGCTTCGATCATGGCGGGCGCACCTACGCGATCTACCGCGGCCCCGACGACAGCGTCTACTGCACCGCCGGTCTCTGCACCCACGAGGCGATCCATCTCGCCGACGGACTGGTGATGGATTTCGAGGTGGAATGTCCAAAACATTCCGGCGCCTTCGACTACCGCACCGGCGAAGCCCTGCGGCTGCCGGCCTGCGAGAACCTGAAGACCTACCCGGCAGAGGTGATCGATGGAGAGGTTCGCGTGGCTCTGACCTGAGCCCGCGACATAGGCAGGCCTGAACGGCCTCCGGAATGGATCGGGCGGCCCGGCGCCCCTTGGGAGGATAAGATGAAATCAATCTGTGTGGCGGCCGTCCTGGCAGCCCTGACGACGACTGCTGCCTCGGCCGAGACGATCGGCGTTTCGATGCAGAGTTTCGACAATAATTTCCAGACGCTGCTGCGCGAGGGGCTGCAGGCACGGGCATCCAAGCTCACCGGCGTCAGCCTGCAGATCGAGGATGCGCAGACCGACGTTTCGAAACAACGCAGCCAGGTCGACAATTTCATCGCATCGGGGGTCGATGCGATCATCATGACGCTCGCCGACACTTCTGCCGCCACCGGCATCAGCGAGGCCGCCCGAAAAGCCGGCATTCCGCTCGTCTACCTCAATCTCGAACCGGAAAATATCGACAAGCTGCCGGAAAAGCAGGCCTATGTCGGTTCGAAGGAAACCGACTCCGGAAGGCTCGGCGCCGAAGCCGCCTGTGAACTGCTGAAGAAGAAGGGCAAGGCGAACGACGCCCAGGCTTATATCCTGATGGGCGATCTCGCGCATCAGGCCTCGCGCGACCGCACCTCATCGGTCAAGGCGACGCTGGCGGCAGGCGATTGCAAGGGCGTGACCATCGCCGACGAGCAGACCGCCGCCTGGACGCGCACCAACGCCATGGATCTGACCACGAACTGGCTGACGGCCGGTCGTCCGATCGACGTGATCTTCGCCAATAATGATGAGATGGCGCTTGGCGCCATTCAGGCGCTCAAGGCATCCGGCGTGTCGATGGACGACGTCACCGTCGTCGGCATCGATGCGACGCAGGATGCGTTGGCGGCAATGGCGGCGGGCGATCTTGACGTGACTGTCTTCCAAAACGCCAAACAACAGGCGGCAAGTGCCGTCGACGCCGCCGTCGCGCTTGCCCACGGCAACAGCGTCGACAAGGAAGTCTGGGTGCCATTCGAGCTGGTCACGCCGACGAACATGGCCGAATACGCCAAGAAGAACTGATCCTCCCCGGCCGGCGTCTCCTCCTCACGAGCGCCGGCCGCTTTTTTTTCAGGAGAACAGCATGGACGGTATCGTCATCATCGGCGCGGGCGAGTCCGGAACCCGGGCGGCCTTTGCACTGCGCGAAGCGGGCTATCGCGGATCCGTCACGCTGGTCGGAACCGAACCGCATCTGCCCTATGAACGGCCGCCGCTGTCGAAAACCGTCGACGGTGCGGTGCAGATGAAGCTGATCTGCGCGGCGGATGTGCTGGCAGCGGCCGGCATCACCTATCTCAAGGGTTTGTCGGCCACCAGGCTGGATGCCGAGGCCGCGACCGTGACGGTAAGCGACGGTCGGATATTGCATTACGAAAAGCTGCTTCTGACCACCGGCGCCCGGCCGAGACGGCTTGCCTGCCCCGGCGCCGAGCGCGCACTCGACTTCCGCACCCATGCCGACGCCGAGGCCATCTTCTCCACTATCGCCCCCGACCGGAGCGTCGCAATCATCGGCGCCGGCCTGATCGGCATGGAGCTCGCAGCGGTCCTTCGCGGTAGGAACGTTGCGGTCGGCGCGATCGAAGCCGCGCCGAAACCTTTGGGCCGCGCCGTCCCTGCCCGCTTTGCCGAGAAGCTGCACATCAGACATGTCGTCGAAGGGGTGCGTTTCCATCTCGATCGGGGTGTGGCGGCAATCGGCGACGATGGTGTCACCCTGACCGACGGCAGCCTGGTGCCCGCCGATCTCGTCGTCAGCGCCATCGGGGTCCTGCCCGACATCGCCCTGGCGGAAGCGGCCGGACTGGCCACCGGCAATGGCATTCTGACGGATGGCTATCTTCGCACCAGCGCGCCGAACATCTATGCGGCAGGCGATTGCGCGGCGGTCGCCCAACCGGGCGGAGGATATATCCGTTATGAAAGCTGGCGCAATGCCAGAACGCAGGCCGAGACCGCGGCGCGCAACATGGCCGGCACCGCCGAGGCTTTTGCCGCCATTCCCTGGTTCTGGTCCGACCAGTACGATCTGGGCCTGCAGGTGGCGGGACAGCCGCAGCCCGCTCATCAGCCTGTCCGGCGTTTGATGCCGGCAGGCGAGCTCGAATTCTATCTCGACGATGGGCGCCTCGTGGCGGCCGCCGGCCTTGGCATCGGCAACGGCCTGGCCAAGGATATCAAGCTTGCCGAGCTGCTGATTGCCGCAGGTATCAGTCCCTCGCCCGCGGCGCTGGCCGATCCGGGCGTCAACCTCAAGATGCTTCTGAAAAGCGCGCGGGCCGCATGACCCAGAAGCTGCTGATCTTCCAGTCGCTCTGGGCCATGGAGCGCCGGCATACGGACGGATTCGAGCGCACACTCGACGAGAACATCGCGATGATCCGCCAGGCGGGCTTCGACGGCATCAGCGCGCATTACACCAACCGCCGGGATGTCGTTTTGCTGAACGAGACGCTCCGAGGCAGCGGGCTGAAGATCGAGGCGGTCTGCTTTCCCCGTTCAGTCGAGGATCTGCGGCTGCCGCTGGAGCTTGCCACGGCCTTTCCTGTCAGCCACATCAACCTGCAGCCCGATATCCGCCTGCGCCGCGTCGAGGCTTGTCTGCCGCTCCTCGACGGCTGGATGCGGCTCGCCGAAGATGCCGGCATTCCGGTCTTCATCGAAACTCATCGCGACCGGATGACGACGGACCTGTTCTTCACGTTGGATCTGCTCGACCGGCGCCCCGAACTGCCGCTGTTGGCCGATCTGTCGCATTTCCTGGTCGGCCGCGAATTCGCCTTGCCGGTCAATGAGGAAAACCACGCCCATATCCGGCGCATCCTGCGGAATGCCCGCGCATTTCACGGCCGCGTCGCGTCCCGCGAACAGGTGCAGATCGAAATTACCTTTCCGCACCACCGGCCCTGGGTCGATCTCTTCCTGCAATGGTGGGACTATGGTTTTCGCCATTGGCGATCCCACGCCGCCGATGACGCCGAGCTGGTTTTCACCTGCGAGCTGGGTCCCAAACCTTATGCGATCACCGGCCGAGACGGCAACGATTCGACCGACAGATGGGCCGAGGCACTGGCGCTGCGCCAGATGGTGCGTGGGCTGTGGGATGCCCAGGAAAGGCTCTGATTCCTTCTCTCTCCCGCCGCTCGCGGCAGCTTCCCAATGCCGGTGATCGGCACCGTCTCATCGGTGCGGGGCGTCCACAGCGGCGAACGCGCCGGGTGGAGGTTTGGGGATTGTTAATCAGAAATGCCTAATGTAAATCTTAACGAGCACAAGTTGTGCGGGAGTAGAGTTGCTATAATATCTGGTAGGATATTCGATAGGGAGAGCCTCCTACATGCGGAAATTTCCTGCTGCCCGTTTAGCCCTCGGAAAGCCGGAGGCAGAAGCTTCGAGCTTGATCGACCGGCTTTTGTTCTTTGACCGCGATTTCAATCCCATCGAGGATCTGCACGGCAATGCGCTGCCCCCGTCCGTCAAACCGGCCGCCTCCTTCTGGGAGCATTTTCCGGAGCTGGACAAAACAGCGGTTACACTCGCGTTCCGTTCACTGGATGATAGCGGCCAGCCGTTGCGAATACCGGGCGATCTCGGCGCCCCCGACTCACACGGCCTGACGATCTACCGGATCGGCGACCTGTTTGCCGTGGTCCGATCCGAGGGACCGGTTGACGATGAACGCGCAACGCTTTTGCATCTCGCAACCCATGATCCGCTGACCGGACTGCCGAACCGGCGCCAGTTCAGCGAAGACCTGACCACCCTGTTGCAGGAAACCGCAGGCTCGAACGAGACTCTGTCGCTGATGCAGCTCGACCTCGACGATTTCAAACCCGTCAACGACACGCTCGGGCATGCCGCCGGCGACAAGCTTCTTCAATCGGCGGCAAGGCGTATTCTCGCCTGCCTTTCCAGCGATGACAGAGCCTATCGGCTGGCCGGCGATGAATTCACGGTGATATCGGTGGGCTCGGGACAACCGGCCAAAGCGCACCGTTTGGCGGAGGATCTGGTTGCTGCGTTCAAAAAGCCCTTTACGATAAACGGCATCGCAGTCTTTGTCGGCACCAGCATCGGCATATCCACGGCTCCAACGGACGGGACAACTCCGGAGGAGCTTATGAAGGCGTCCGACCTCGCACTCTACACCGCCAAGAAAGAGGGGCGCGGTCGGGCAAAAGCCTTTGACCCGGCAATGCTCGAATTGCTGGAGCAGCGGGAACTGCTGCGCCGCAGCCTGCGCATGGCCCTGGTCCAACAGCAATTCTATGTCGAATACCAGCCTATCGCCGAGGGCGGCTGCATCGTCGGCTTCGAAGCATTGCTGAGATGGCATCATCCCCTGCTCGGAAAGATTCCGCCGGCATCGTTCATTCCGATGGCCGAGGCGGATGGAATGATGCCGGAGATCGGCGCGTGGGTTTTGGAGCAGGCATGCAATGAGGCGATGAAGTGGCCGGAAAACTACCTCGTCGCCGTCAATCTGTCAGCGGCTGAATTCCTGACAAGCGGCCTCACCGACCGGATTTCCCAGACGCTGGACCTGGTCGGACTTCCGCCCGAACGTCTGGAGCTCGAAATAACCGAAAGCGTGCTGCTCGAGCGCACCGTCAACAACATCGACACGCTGAATACTCTCAACGTGCTGGGCATTCGAATTTCGCTGGATGATTTCGGGACGGAATATTCGTCCCTTAGCTATCTGAAAACATTTCCTTTCGATACGATCAAAATCGACAAATACTTTATCACCGATCTCGAAACCGATCTGAAAAGCCAGGCAATCGTCCGCTGCATCGTGAACCTCGCACATGACCTCGACATGCAGGTGACGGCCGAGGGGGTCGAGACGCCGGGTCAGGCGGACTGGTTGCACAGCGTCGGCTGCGACAGGCTGCAGGGCTATCTGGTGAGCAGGCCGCTTGCCGTGGAGGCAATTGACGACTTCATTACCCGGGCGGACGCATCCAAGATCCACGCTCGACAATAGTGCTTTACCGATTTTTCGCCGTGCTTTTAGATCGCATGCAAATCTGACGCTCCAGACCGACGAACGGAGGGTGTATTGGAAGAGGAAGCATACCGCTTCGACGACCACGCATTTGTGCCAATGGTATCGCTGGAAATGAACGTTGCGGTGTTCAAATCTCAATGGCAGTTTTGCGACGAGATTACCGAATATCTCTCCGACATTCTCGGCCAGGGTCACAGCGATCCCGCTCGGTACGCCAACTTTCTTTCAGTCGCGGCAAACGAGCTGATCGAACTCGCTTTTCGTGCGACGAACGGACGGGGCACGATCAGTTTCAGCCTCGCCCGCAGCGCGACGTACAATCGGCTGCGAATTGCGTTTCCTTGCGATGAGGAGTTTCGCCGCAAACACGTGAAGGCAGGATCAGGCAAAATCCAGCCTGGCCGCAACGGCGGGTCCGATCACCCGGTCACGAAGTCCGATGAGGCTTTGCTCAACAATTTGGCGACAATATTCGGCGCCGCCATCCACATCGAGAAAGACGGCGCGGACAGGATCGGCATCATTGCCGATTTCCCCTCGGCCGAGGATTTTCAATGAGCGTGCTTTCCATGCCCTTCACCGCGCGGTTTGATCCGACAAATCAGGAGCTCGTACTGGCCGGCAAGATGCGGCCCGAAAGTGCTGCCGAGATTGCCGATGCGCTCGAGCTGGTGCGGCAGAGTTTGGAAAAATACAGCGGCATCGTTTACCTCAACGTCAAACGTCTGACGCACATCAACATGACGGCCTTCACCGCTCTGTGCGATATCCTCGCCGCCGGCTGCCGAACGAGGCCGGAACGGAAGATCAAGATCATTACCTCGAGCGTGATGGCATGGTCTGCCTCGCTGTTCGAGATGCTGGCGGCATCGCTGCCGAACCTTTCGGTCGAGATTTATGATTCGGCGTTTTATCCCGGCCAGAGCTTTGTCGAGGACGAGTCTTTCATTCCCATCCTGCGCACGCAGACGAAAATGACCTGGCGGCACGAACGCGAACTCTTGCCACGCCACGGTCTGCGCAGCGGTGTCGCCATGGCGGATATCTGCTGCGGCATCGGTGATTTCGCGGGTTTGGTTCAGCGGGAATTCAAGCCGGCGCGCCTTGTCGCGCTCGATCATTCCGTGCGCAGTCTCGACTATGCCCGCAAGGTCGCTGCCGACTTCGATCTGCAAGGCATCGAATACACCTATGGCGACGCCTCCCAGATGCTGCTTCGAGACGATCAGTTCGACTTTGTCACCTGCCGGCACTCGCTGCAGATTTTCGACCGCCCCGAAATGCTGCTGCGAGAACTTTATCGCATCTGCAAGCCCGGCGGCCGGGTCTACATCACCAACGAAAAGAATTCGCATTGCCTCGGCGAGCCGCATGCCGACTCGATAAAATGGACTTACGAGGAAGTCGCCAAGCTGTTCAGCCACTTCGACATGGATGTCGAGATGGGACCGAAAAGCCGCCATCTCCTGGTCAACGCCGGCTTCGAGGACATCAAGGTCGACTGCTTCATGGTGACGAATCTTGACGGCGATCCGCAGGACTTCGCAAACATCATCGAAGCCTGGGAAAATGTCTATGCCGGCGAGATGGCGGTGCGCCGCGGCGACTCGGCGGATTTCATTCGCCGGTTCCGGCAGGGATTTAAGGATCACGTCTTTGCCGCTCTTCACCCCAAGGGTTATGCGGGCTGGCCGATCTGGGCAGCCTCTGGTCGAAAGCCGCTATGATGGACGGGCACGTATCGAAGAGACCGGTGGGACTGCGCTCGTTTCGAGCAAAGTTCATCCTGGTCGTCGGCGGCGCCGTTCTTTTTGACCTGCTGGTCAGCGGTGGCTTGGCACTTTGGAACGTTCAGAGGCTGTCGCGCGATGCAACGCTCGAAGTCGGCCAGGGTCTTGAAGCCGCAAGCCAGGAATATATCCGCACCTATGCCGATTCGACCGCAGCCCAGGTGAATTTGCTGCTGCGGCAGGTCCACAACGACGTCGACACGCTGGCAGGCGTGCTGCAGGCACAGATCGACAATCCCGCCCGCAATTCCGACGTCGGCGCGGCGATGGCCCGCACGTCGCCCGGCAGCGTCAGCCTGTCCTACGACGAGAAGGGGAAATGGTCTCAGAACGCGCCCGGCTCCGCTTCGGTCGTCAGTGTCTGGGGTTACCTGCTCGGACAGGACCACCAGCCGACGCCCGACGTTGCGCGCGATATAGAGACAAGCGCGGTTCTCGATCTGGTTGCCCCGAACCTGCTGCAGCACGGCGCTTCAAAGCTGCAGATGTATTACATCGGACCGAAGGAACGACCGATCTTCAGGACGGCGCCCTACACCGACCAGGCCCAGACCTTCGATCGCCTCTACCCCGGGCACAACGAGGCCGATTTCTGGGACTTTTTTTTCCCCGGCCTTTATGAGTCCTGGCAAAGCTGGGCCAGGGACGCGAAAACGCGGCCGGTCGCCGACGACATCACCCAGACAGCGCCCTATACCGATGCCATCACCGGCAAGCTGATCGTCAGTTTCTTTCATCCGCTCTGGACCGCCGACAGGCAGGATGTCGCCGGGACGGCCGGCGCCGACATCACGCTCGACCAGCTCGCCCAGACGGTCGAAAATGTGAAAGTCGCCCAGTCCGGCTTCGGATTCCTGGCAATGTCCGACGGCAACGTGGTTGCAATCAACAGCACAGGTGAAAAGACGCTCGGTCTGGTTTCGGCAAGCGGCGCGAGCGGAACCGGCGTGACCGGGCTGGAGCGTTCGCTGAAAGGAAGCTCACAGCCTGCGATCGCGAAACTGGCGCTCGACCGCGAACAGGGCATCCAGCACCTGCTGTTGCAGAAAGACGGCAACGAAGTTCCCTATATCGTCATCGTCAAGAAGCTGCCGGCAACCAATCTCTGGTCCAGCGGCCCGGTTCGGCAAGAGGCGATGCTGCTTGGGGTGGTTGTGCCGGAACGGGAAATCGACGCCTCCCTCTATGCCGCCCAGGCCAAGATATCCGAGGCCACCAACCGGATCGTGATCTACCAGATCATCGCAATCCTGATGTCGCTGCTGATCGTGGCGATCGCCGTGTTTGCGGCTTCGAAACGCATCACCAGCGGAATCAGCGCCCTTGCCGGTGCCGCCAAGCGGATCCAGGCGCAGGATTATTCCGTCAGAGTGGCGATAACGAGCAAGGATGAAGTCGGTGCGGCCGGTGAAGCCTTCAATCGCATGGCCGAACAGATCAGCTATCACACCGAAAATCTCGAGCAGCTCGTCGAGGAACGAACGGCCCAGATCGAAGATGCGAAGGAAGAGATCTCGGCACTGAACGCACAGCTCCAGCGAGAAAACCGCCGACTCGGAACGGAGCTCGCCGTCGCCGAGCGAATCCAGATGATGGTTCTTCCGCTGCAACAGGAGCTGGAAGACTTTCAGGACATCGAGATCGCAGCCTATATGCGACCTGCGGAAGAAGTCGGCGGTGATTATTACGACGTCTTGAAGCACGGCAAGCGGTTGAAGATCGGCATCGGCGACGTCACCGGCCATGGGCTCGAAAGCGGCGTGCTGATGCTGATGGTCCAATCCGTCGCTCGCGCCCTTCAGGAAGCGGGAAATACCGACGCCGTCGAATTTCTGGCGAATCTGAACAGCGCCCTGTTCAAAAACATTGTGCGGACCAGGATCGACAAGCATCTGACGCTCGCCTTTCTCGACTATGACGGCAAAGACATGATCCTGTCAGGACAGCACGAGGAAGTCGTCATCGTGCGGGCAAACGGCGAAATTCAACGCATCGACACCATGGATCTCGGCATACCGATCGGGTTGGAAGCCGATATTTCCGACTTCATCAAGACCCGTGAAATCGCCTTCGAGAAAGGCGACCTGATACTCCTGCATACCGACGGGGTGACGGAAGCCGAAAACGACGCGGGAGAACTGTTCGGCATGGAACGCCTGTGCAGGGAGGCGCTCCGCTTGAAGGATCAGAGCGCTGAGAAAGTCGTTTCGGAAATTGTCGCGACATTAATGCTCTTCATCGGATCACAGAAAATCTACGACGACATCACGCTTCTCGCAGTGCGGCATAGGTGAGACATGACGGCCAAAATTTACGGTCTCGAATCTCTGGTAGACATCAGTCTGGATTCAGGCGCTCGCCTTACCTTGAGCGATGGGCCGCTTCAGCTTGGATGGCGGCATTCGGGAATGACGTCGGACTTCATCGCCGAGATCATGGCCCTGCCCTATGCCCGTTCGAAGAAGGATTACCTGCAGGCGCATCATGACATCGGCTATCTCAGCAACGAGCTGATCGAAAATGCCGTGAAATTTCGACAGCCGGGCGAGATCCTGATCGAAGCCGGCATGGTCAAGGGAAGCTTTTTGATCAGAGTCCGGAACGCCATCGACCGCGCGACATCATCTCGCTTTCAGCAACTGCTGCAACGCCTGCAATCCAAGGAGCCCGGCCTTCTGCTTCTTGAGCAAATCGAAACCAACGCCATATCGTCAGCAGGCGGTTCCGGCCTGGGTTTGCTCACCCTTCTGAGCGATTACGATGCAAGAATGGCATGGACATTCGAAGAGAATAACGAAGAGCAGATCATACTGACGACGACAGCAGCCGTGGCGATGCCACCCTCCTCCAATTTGTGAGCAAAGAATGGAAATCAGCGACGAAAACTTCCGCGTTTGGGCGGAAAAGAATGAAGTCTTTTTCGACGGCGTGTTCCGCCTGGCGGGACCCGACGCCTATGCGCCGATTTATTCATTGATAACAACCCTCCTTCACGAGGGCCACAAACAGGTGACCTTCGACCTGACCGGCCTCGAATTCCTCAATTCCTCGGGGATCAATCTCCTGGCGAAATTGACGATCGAAGCCAGAAAAATGGGCGACCTCCTCCTCATTGTGAAGGGCACCAACCAACATCCCTGGCAAGCGAAATCGCTGCCGAACCTGAAGAAGCTGCACCCGCTGCTCGATTTGCGCCTGGCGTGAGTTGGGGTGAAGCCGATTTCGGCCCGGAGCGTGAGCTGGCGACGACCACCCCACCTCCGTCATTTCAGGCCTTGAGCCGAGCATCCACACGGCACCCACCAGCGCCAGCGGCATGGGTCCTCGGGTCAAGCCCGAGGACGACGGAGATTGGGGTTGGCGTCTCGCCAAACTCCAGCGTTCTATAAGGCACGCGGGGTCGCAGATGCTTCATCATGCGCCACCACCACCCTCATCTCGCCTCGCGTCGTGACCCTCGGAATGGCAAAGTGCGAGGTGACGATGACCCGCCCACCCTCCGTCATGCTCGGCCTTGAGCCGAGCATCCACGCGGCACCCACCAGCGCCCGCGGCATGGGTCCTCGGGTCAAGCCCGAGGACGACGGAGATTGGGGTTGGCGTCTCGCTAAACTCCAGCGTTCTATAGGGCACGCGGGGTTGCGGAAGCGTCGTCGGGGCCAGCCCATGGGACGCTTTCCCAGGCCGGCACCACCACCCTCATCTTGCCCTCGTGTCGTGACCCTGGGAATGCCGGAGTGTGAGGTGACGATGTCCCACCTCCGTCATGCTCGGCCTTGAGCCCAGCATCCACACGGCGCCACCAGCGCCAGCGGCATGGGTCCTCGGGTCAAGCCCGAGGACGACGGAGGTAGAGGTTGGCGTCTCGCCAAACTCGGCTGCCTCACAAGGCGTGCCGCATGGTAACCGGTGCTCCGCTAACCCGCCGCCCTGATCTGCGGCCGCCGTCCCATGAACGGCCAACCGGGTATCTCCATGGAACTGCGTGCTGCATAGCGGGCACGATCTCTCACCCAACCGGATGATTGGAATCGCTGGTCCGGACTATAGTTTAGAGCAGGTTTCCGACGACTCTACGCGAGATGTCGTCGATAGGGCTCGATCTTCGCGACGAACTCTTTTTTTAAAGAGCATGCCCGAACAAGCAGATGTGGCTGATGTAAAGGAACCTTCATGGCCGTAGCAGCCCTGATCGGTCCGACAGGCTCCACGTCATCGGATGATGTTTAGAAGATAACGACATGCGCAATACAATAGCAGTCGGCCTGGCCGCCTTGGTCGCCACGTACTTTCTGGGCGGCATGAGCGCGAGACATGAGATCTTTCCTTGGCCGCAACTTTCCGCGCTGAGGACAATGGTTGGCGGAGAGAAGGCGGCGGCTCCAAGCCGCTATACTTTCGACGGCAAGGAACGACTCATCGGCGATGAATCAAAAACGCCTGTGACCTGCCCGACGCAAACCGAGCGAACTGCTGTCTTACTGCTTCTTGGCCAATCGAACGCGGCCAATGACGGTGGGCAACGGCACCGGTCAAATTATGGCGATCGCGTTGTAAACGCCTTTGACAAACGCTGCTTCATCGCGGCGTCGCCACTGCTTGGAGCGACCGATACCAAGGGAGAGTACTGGACGCTCCTTGGGAACCACCTGATCGCATCGGGACAGAATGACAACGTCATCCTCGCACCTCTCGCATATTCCGGATCCGAGGTCGCACGATGGGCGGCAGGCGGTGACCTCAATCCGGTGCTGGTCGATACAATGAAACAGCTTCAGGATTCCGGCTATCGGATAACGAGCGTCCTCTGGGTGCAAGGAGAGGCAGACCTCGTTTTGGGCACCACTGCGGGGGACTATCAGGCACGTTTCCTGTCGATGGTCGACACATTGCGCCAGCACGGCGTCGAAGCACCCGTTTACATTTCGATCGCATCGAAATGCCTCGAACCGAGCAACGGCGGCTTCAAGGAGCATATTCCGGACAATGCGATCGTACGGGCGCAACTGGCCCTGTCAAAAAGCGGCCACGGTATCCGAGAGGGCGTAAATACCGACGCGTTGCTCGATGGAGACGACCGCTACGACGATTGCCATATCGGGGGCTCAGGCGCGGAGAAAGTGGCACGGGCCTGGCTGAACCTTCTGCGCACCGATCGCCGCCTGGAAACCTCGCGATAGTCCTCCCTGAAGCGGTTTCGCGGTTTCGCGAGCCCATGACCGCCGGCGCGGCGCGCCGCTGTGCTTCATCTAAGACCATAGCCGCTACCCTGAACCGGACCTCAGTCCGATGTGCAACGCGCGATAGCAATCTATCTTTCGAGTCAGTTCACGTCGTGCAGAGCACGGCATTCTGATGGTCTCATTCGGAGGAAAACGATGCGGATAGCAACCTTAGCGTCCCTGGCCGTGCTTTCGCTGGCGCTTGCAGCGAGCCCGGCAACGATTGTCGGGCTGGACATGGCCGCGCTTGCAAAGGACGGCGGAAACGGCGGCGGCAATGGTGGCGGGGGCGGCAACGGCGGCGGTCATGGCGGCGGCAACGGGAATGGTGGCGGCCAGAACAGCGGTTCAGATCATGGCAACTCCAAATCGCAATCCGTGAGAGGCAAATCGTCGGAGGCAGCCGGCAAGAACAAGTCCGGCAAGACAGACACCGCAGCAAAAAGCACGAAAGAGAAGAACCTGTCGGCGCAGCTTAAGGGCCTGAATTCCTTGAAACGGAATTACCGGGCGCTGATGAACACATCGGACCCGCGCATGGCTGCCATTTCGGCCTACGCCGTGGCCTACGCCCAGTATGAGCTCGACAACGGAATCGAGCCCGCAGCCGACGACCCCGTGCTGGGCGATGCGGCGCTGGAGGATGCCTTGGCTTCCGCCACCAAAACCGGCGAGGTCAGCCCGGCGGTTCTGGACGAAGCCAAGACCATTCTCGGCGTTGGCGAAGCCGACGGCAAGATTGATCAGATCCGCACCTCGCTCGAGAACGCCGCGTCGACGACGTCAGATGAATAGCCACGAGTGAGTTGCGAGCGGTGCGAAGCCACCGGAATAGCTTCGCACGAACTATAAGAGCATTTCCGATTTTGTTTGAGTTCGGAAATGCTCTATTTTTTTGCCAACTCACCGGTAGCGCACCCATCCCATACTCATACGGAGCGGGCCGCATTTGCCCGCTACGTCTCAGCCGAGAGAGATCTCAAAGCAGCAAACGACTCCTTCACATAGTCGGCAAGGGCCTTGCTTCCCTGCCCCTCGGCCCAGCGGTCGATCGCCAGCCGCAGCGCGCCGGCGGAGACCATCGCCACCACGCGTAGCGTCTCGCGGCGCGGCTGGTGTGGCCAGATTTCACACAGCACCTCGAAGGTCACCTGCTCCATCAGCAGGTATTTAGCCTGGTTACTCGCACGAAGCTGCTCGTTCGAGCGAAGAATCCGGTCGATGGCCATGGCTTGTTCAGCGTCGAAATTCGCCAGAAGTGTCAGATGGGCGTTGCAGACCATATCCAGCGGTGACTGATCTTTCGACTGCGCCAGAACGGCGGCATGAAAGGCCTCCGGCAGGCCTTTTTGCCAGGCAGCCAGGATCTCCTCTTTCGAGTCGAAATAATAGAAGAACGTCCGCCGCGAAATGCCGGCAGCCTCGGCGATCGCATCCAGCGTCGTTGCCTCGTAGCCGTTGGAGGCAAACAGCCTGAGCGCAGAATCCGTAATGCGCTGAAGCGTTTCGCGCCGCTTCTTCTCACGCCAGCCTTGCTGTTTCGGTCGATCCTGTTCCATCCCGGTAGCGATAACAGGAATCGCATCCATTGTAAAATCGCACTCAGTGCAATATCGTACTCCGCAGTCAATGGATGAGAGGACGATATGAAAAGGGTGCAATATGACCGCCATGGCGGCCCGGAAATAATGTATTTCGGCGACCACGATTTGCCGCCGGCCGGCGATGGCGAGGTGCGGGTCTCGGTGAGAGCAGCTGCGATCAACCCGTTCGACTGGAAGCTCCGGCAGGGCGCGATGAAGCTGTTTAGCGGCAGACGATTTCCCAAAGGCATGGGCACGGATTTTGCCGGCATCGTCGAGGCGGTCGGCGGCGGGGTGGCCAATTTCCGAGTTGGCGACGAAGTCTTCGGCACGGTTGATTTCAAGAGATCCGGCGCCTTCGCCGAAGCGGTGATGGTCAAGGCCAGTCATCTGGCGAAAAAGCCGCCGCAGCTTTCCTTTGCCGAAGCGGCCTCGCTTCCTATTGCCGCAATGACGGCATGGGTGGCGATCATCGACAGGGCGCAGGCCCGTCCCGGCGCCCGTATTTTCATCAACGGCTGCAATGGCGCGGTCGGCGCCTTCGCCGTCCAGCTGGCGATCTCCCGCGGTGCGCATGTTGCCGGCGCATGCGGACCGGCATCGAGGGACAACGTCAGAGCCGCGGGCGTTCACCCGATTTTCGGCTATTCCGACAGCCAGACCTATACGCTGCAGGGAACCTACGACGCCGTCTTCGACACGCTCGGCACGCTCGACGTCGGCCCCAGCTTTGCGATGCTCAATCCCGGGGGCGTCTTCATCGACATCAACCCGACCCCGGCAAGGATGCTGCGCGGAATGCTGTCACAACGCTACAAGCTCGCCTTCGCCACGATGGGCATCAAGCGTCTGCCTGAGATCGCCGAACTCGCCGGCAATGGCACGCTGCGGCCGGCAATCGGACTGGAAGCGCCCTTCACCGACGCCCTGTCGGTCATCGCCGATACGGAAGCTGGGCGGCGCATCTCCGGCAAGGCCGTGCTGGCATTCTGATCCGCCGCCGGCTTGGCGGATGCAAGAAGCAGCGTTGCGGTGCGTGCTTCGAGGCTCCGCCCTTTCGGGCTGCGCACCTCAGCATGAGGGGCGTTGGGGAATGCCGCGCTGTAATCGCGGATGCGGGAGGATGCCCGCAACCTCCAAGAGAGCCTTATTCTCAGGTGCGCGCAGCGCCCTCATCCGCCTGCCGCCACCTTCTCCCCAGCGGAGGTCCGAAGGAGGGGCGAGGCCGACGGCCGCCGCCTACCCCGATCCCGAAGGCCTTCCCACCCTACCCGGCTCAATCCGCTAGCCATTTCGAGACAATCTTGGCCGCCGCCCGCCTGCGTCCGACGCGGATATCGGACGCCTCGATATCGAAATCAATACCGCATTTCTCGCGCACCTGTCTCAGCCAATCCGGAAAGGCATGGAGGTTACCCCGGCCCAGAGTTGGAAATCCGAGGTCGTTTCGGTAGCTCTTCTTATCGCTTTCGGAAAACTCGCCGCGGTCCGCGATGCGGGAGGTCAGCTCCCACTGCCAGTCGGGGTCGGGGCGGATATGCAGCCGCACGACGTTTTTGGCGATCAGGGGATGGTCCTTCGTGCCTCGCAGCGGGATGGCGATGTGGATATCCCAATCTTCATCCGCGTCGAAAGGAAGACCAAGCTTTTCGGCCAGGGCGACGGTTTCGGTCGCGTTGCGGCGAGCGAGCTCGATACCTTTGAGCTTCGCCGCCAGGGCCTGGAAACGCTGTTCGTCCGGTTCCGCATCCGCCAGCACGGCCTCGACATAGCGATGCAGCATCGCGATCTGTTCGGCGGACCGCATGAGCTGATATTTTCCCTCGATCATATCCGCCACGAGCTCGGTACGGGTCGCCTTGTTCAGAAGGCAGATGAACACCATCCCCCAGAAGCGGAGATCGGTGACGTCGTAGAACTCCTCGCCATAACGGCGGTCGTGGCAATAGCCGAGGTGACGAAAGGTCTCGAGAATGCGCACGGCGTCCATTGCGAAAGGAACGAACTTGGCCTTCTTGTCGCGCTGGGCCGGCATCGTCGTATAGCTGCCGACTTGGGCAATCAGCTTGAGCCGCGCCTTGAGAGCGGCGGCCGACGTCGTTTCCCCGCTCGGAAGTTCGCCCGTGTCATCGCATCCGAACACAAACAACAATTGGTGTCGGCGAGACATCTGGATGACGCCCTCAAGATCGAGAAAAGGCATCATGCGCCGATAGGCCTCGCGCAGCAGCGGCATCTCCTTGTCGCCGACGACGGGCGGACCGCCGGCGACGCGCATGAAGTGGAAATAGAAATTCACCCGCTCTTCCGGCTCGAGAAGACCGGAGACCTTGGTGGCGATCGGCCCGATGCGATGATGATTGGCCGGCCAGAACCTGCCCTGGCGGCGATCGGCGAAGGCCGCGTCCTCGTCGACAATGAATGTTCGCAAAAGGTCTGCTTCAGTGTTCGTCATCGCGCGATTCCAATCAATTTCTCCATGATTGATTGTGTTTCTCGTCGTTGCTACGTCAAGATGGTAATCTCGCAATCCGTCCGAGCCCAAGACGGCATCTCGAAATCAGTGAACCCTTTTGTGGATTATCTTTTAGTCGAGACAGAGACCGCCGAGGAAGCCGCGAGGCTGTTCGAGGACCACCCGAGGGCGGGCGCTCAAAGTGCGTTGTCCGCTGTTTGGATGGCCGGGGCGGACGCTATATCGGTCGGACTTATGTAAGCGCCGGCGTGCCGTGTGGCCCCCTTGCATGTTCAATTTGCGCTGATTGTTGGATGATCGGTGCGCACTCCGGCGGATGGCCATCC